>DAJPFV010000001.1:1800000-2100000 GCA_025993015.1 Coriobacteriaceae bacterium | reverse complement strand
CACGTTGGACGAGGAGCCACCCATGACGGAACGCAACCACCAATTGTACCGATAAACAAGGCGCGACCGCTGCCCATTATAGCGAACGCAGGCGCTCTAGCTCGGCCTCGGCCTCGGCTATGCGCTCCTCGGTGGACTTCTTGCCCGTCACGCGCACGTTCTTGCGTGCGCCCTTCAGCAGCTTGATCTCCTCCTCGACCATTCCCGCCAGCTCCTCGAAGCGGTTGGCGTTCACGGGCAGGCCGATATCCATGAGGCACTGCATGTCCAGCATCAGCTGCTCGCAGTCAGCTATGGCCAGCGTCAGGTAGCGTTTCCTCTCCAGCGCGTTGAACGAGGTGTTGGGGTAGAAGCAGTCGGCGCGGTTGACGTTGTACACGATGCTGCGCGCCGTCTCCACGGTCGGCACCGCGTTCAGCAGCCTGTAGGCCTTGGGCACTACTGAGGAGGACGCCATCAGCTTGTTGACCTCCACGCGGATGGCGATGGCCTGTGTGAAGAACTTGTACTCGGACACCTCGCGGTTGCGCTGGTAGACGCCGCTCACGTGCACCTCCTGGGGAAACTGGCGGAAAAAACGGCCCGCTTCGCGGGCAGGAGGCGACCGCGCAAGGCGGTCGCCTAAAAGCAGAGTATAGAGCACTCGGCTGGCTAGCCGACGAGGAAGCCGGGGCGGGGGCGAACCCAGACGTTCGTCGCCGAATCGTAGCTGGCATTGCCGTTGTTGTTGACGCAGCACACGTTGGACGAGGAGCCACCCATGACGGAACGCAACCACCAATTGTACCGACTTCCGTTGATTCGGTGCGCGGTGTCGCGGAACAGGTCCCACTGGCAGTCGAAGCCCACGCTGTAGCCCTTCGTCCCCCACACGGGGCAGCCGTACACCTCCATCTCGGACAGCGAGAACACCTTGCCGATATCCTGCCAGCTCCACGAGTTGGAGTCGTTGAGCGCGCCGCTGGCGCTGTAACGCTCCTCAAGCAGGACGCGCTGGGTCAGCAGGTACTTGGTCAGCCCCTCGGGCAGGCACGCCTCGAAGGCCGTCTCCCACGCCTTGAGGTTGCTGTTGGGGTAGGGGCATTTCTGGTCGGCGGTGCCCTGGTTCGTGTTGGTCGTGTTCCACATCAGGAAGCTGTCGTTGGCAACGCCGGTCACGGTCTTGGCCACGGCGATGGGCGCGGAGGCCACGAAGGCGATGTGGTGGCCTTTGCTGTTGTCGCCGCAGTAAAGGTACGGGTCGATGTGCGCCAGCAGGAAGCGCACGGACTGCTGGGCGGCGACGGCGGATGCGCTCACGAGGGGCACGTCCAGGTAGTCGCCCACGCGCAGGCCTGCGAAGTTCGCGGCGGCGATGCGCTTATGCAGCGCGTCGTACACGCTGCCGCTGCCGATCTCTCCCGCCAGGATGGTGGCGATGTTCTGCCCGCCGTACTTGCCGATTTGGCCCTGGCGGTTGTACTCGGCGTTGTTGAGCGCCGTCTGCGCGTTGCTGCGCGCGGTATCGTCGATGACGTTGAGCGGCTGGCCGCCTACGACCAGCGTCTTTGCATTTGCCATTTATCCTCCTTAGGAAAGGGTTACCGTGCTGCCCGATACCGAGCACGTGCTGCCGAACGTCACCGTGTCCCCGGATACCGACGCCTTGCCGGCAGGGCAGTAGACCGTGCCGTCCATGTAGATGAACTTGTCTGTCGCGTCGGCGAGCATCGTCGCGAGCTTGCCGTTCTGGCGGCGCAGCTCGGCGATGTCGGACTCGCCGGCGGCGCCCTGCGCCGCCGCGTTCGCGATCTGCAATGCCGCGCTTGCCGCCGCATCGGCCCTCGACGCCGCACCGCTAGCGGCGGATGCCGCATCGAACGCGGATTGACCGAGCCGAGATAGCTCAGTGCTCCACTTCCTATAGAGCTCGTCGAGCTCCTGGTCGTAGCTGACGGCAGGCCCTGTTGTCCCGTCCACATTTCCCAGGATGACGAGCGCGAAGTCCTCGGTCGTCTCGGAGGCCCCGTTGGCGCTGTAGAACTCGAAGTATGCCAGCCTGCACCTGCCGGTGCCGTTGACGGCCTCCGGCGCCAGCGTGGCGCTCACCGATACCGTGCCGACGGTGGCGGCACAGCGAGCCCACGTGCCGTCGGAATGGAGCACGCACAGGCGCGCTGACTGGTAGGTCGGCGTGTAGGCGGCGCCGTCCGTGGTGAGTGTCGCGGTCACCCGCTGGGTCTGGGTCTCGCCCCGACGCACGGTGACGCGCTGCGGGACGGTGCCCGGGCGCTTGCGCATGTCGAGTGATATGGCGTGGTTGATCATTCCGTGGCCTCCAGCGCCTTGAGGGCGGCGAGCGCGGACCTGAAGGCCTCGACCGGGTCGACGGCCTCAGTCCCCTCCCCCGTCTCGTCGGCCGTGGCTGGCTGCGGGTCGACGATGGCCGAGAGCGCATCGAAGCACGCCACGGTGGCAGCCGTGCGCTTGTCGACGTACCCGGCGGTCGCCAGCGGGATGCCGTTGACCGTGGGGTCTGGCTTGCGGACGTCCGCGGCCTTGACGACCTCGCGCGAGCCGTCGTCGTACTGGGCGACAAATATGAGTCCGGCGTCCTCGGCGCGCCGGAGCACGTCCGGGTCGTACTCCGTCAGGCACTGTTCGTTGTTTCCGATGATGTCGTGGACGGCGTAGCCCACGACGATTTTCTTGCTTGCTTCCATTCCTTCTTGTCCTTTCATCTCTTATCCGCTCCACCCGGACGGCATGGTCGACACGCCGATCAGCAGGCCGTTCTTGAACTCGAGCACCGACGATGTCTGGGACTGGTCGTTGAAATATTTCTTGCCGTTCTCCGTGTAAAGCGGATGGTATGCCGCTCCGACCTTGGTCGTCAGGCCCGACCACGTCGTGACGCTCGTGTCGGCGCTGCCGCTCACACTGAGCCTCGGGGTCGAGACTCGCACGACGCCCTGTCCCTGCAGCTGCAGTCCGTGGTAGATAATCGACGGATTGTCGATGTCATGTGACGTTGAGGAGCATTCGATGTATCCGTACTGCGTGCCGTCCTTGAACCCAGCCAGCTTCCCGCTCGAGTCGAGTTCCATGGCGTACCCGCTGCTGCGGTTTCCACCGGTGAAGCTTCCGGTCGCCGTGATGTTCTTCGCCGTCATGTAGTTGGTCGTCAGCACGCCTTCCTTGAGGTTCCACGAGTTGCGCCCCTTTGCGTCCGCGAGAGTCCCGGTTGCGATGTATGTCGCGTTGACGTAGACCCTGTTGTTGCTCATGTAGAGCCCCTGGTCGGCACCGTTGTTGGTCAGGCGGTCGAAGATGGCCTTCTGGTCCATCTGCTCGTCGTAGGCGCTCAGGATGCCGTCGGCGTAGTCCGACGCGTTCTTCTGCTCGATGGCGTGGCGCGCCCCGGTCGCGGCATCGGCGTAGTCCTTGACCGCGCTCGAGTAGGCTCCGAATGCGGCGTCGTACTCGTGCATGGCAGCCTTGAGCTCCTCGGCGGTCTTGCATATGAGCACCTTGTCGACCTTGTCGGCATAGGAGCCGTACGTGCCGCCCTCGTCGGTCGTGCCGAAGGCCTTGGTGTAGCGGGGGCCGAGGACGGACGAGAGGAACTGGGCGCTGAGGGCCTTGTTCGACTTCAGCGCGTTGTACTGGCTCGTGAGCTCCTCGCGCTCTTTGTCCACGTCCTGCTTGGCCTTCTTGACCGCCGCCCTCTCCGCCTCGGTCACCACACCGTCTTTGGCGAGGTCCTGCACCGTCGTGTCGAGGCCGTTGAGCGAGCCCGTCAGGTCGTGCGCGCTCTGATAGGCCTTGTTGTACGCGGCTTCCAGCACCGGCGCCGTGTGGGTGACGCTGCCGTCGCCGTAGGTGACGCGCTCCATCGACCAGACGAAGTATCCGTTCGACCATTGCGGGAGGTCCTCGGACCATCCCAGCTCTGGGTTCTGCGCATTAATTGGCGGCACGCTGTCCGACTGGTTCCTCGCGTAAAGCTTCACGCGCGCCGCGATGGCGCTGCCGGCCATCTGGTTTGATCCGTTGATGGCCTTGGCGAGGCACGGCGCGGTGTACGTGACCGAGCCGTCCGTCCACGTGATCTTGCTCCTCGTCCAGATGTACTTGCCCTTCGCCCACGCGGGCTGGGCCTACGACCAGCTGCCGCCGGACTGCGCCGTGGAGCTCGTGGAGAGGTAGTACTGCTCGACGATGCCGCGCACGCCGGTACCGGTCGAGCCCTTGTCGCCCTTGGCGCCGTCGATGCCGCTGATGCACACGGGCTCGCTGTACTCGATGTCGCCGGACTGCATGGTGGTCTTGGTGCGCGTCCAGATGTACTTGCCCGACACCCATTGCGGCGCCGTGGTCTGCCATCCGCCCTGCGGCTCGGTGACGCGCGACGTTCCCTGGGCGTACTCGACGTCCACCGACGCTATCACGGCATCGGCGACGGCGATGTCCTTGTCGCCGAGCTTCGCGCCGGGGCCTAGATGGACCTCGCTCTCGTCGAGGTTCCAGTAGTTCTTGCCGCTCCTGTCTTGGATGGTTCCGGCCTTGATCAGGTCGCCCATGAGCGTGCCGACCGTGATGAGGTCGGCGGTGAAGCCCGCGCCGGTGCCGAAGGTGCGCCAGTCCCACGAGCCGTCGGCCTTGCAGCCGGAGGCGATGCGGAAGCCCTGCGAGCACAGCTGCATGGCGCTGCCCTTGCCCGTGGTCGAGCGGCCGTTTGCGTCCATGGGTACGGATGCGTAGATTGTCCCCTGCTCGAAGCTGGTGAAGGTGTAGCTGCTGCCGGACATGTTGAACTGTGTGTTCATCGCGTCCACGACCTGCTGGAGGTACGACGGCGGCGTCGATGCCGCCACGTCCCAGCTGGACGAGCGCTTGGACAGGCTGGACACTTTCTGCTGCTGCGCCAGCAACATGTCCGCAATTGTCTCGGTCACGTTGCCGAGCGTCACGCGGACGGTGCCGCCGAGCTCATCGGTGACGAGCTTGGTCACGCGGCCCTCGCAGCGCAGCGCCGGGCTGAATGCCGTATCGACGATCTGGACGTCGTCGCCCACGGCGACGCCCTCCCACTCGCGTCCGAACTGCACGAGGTCGACGGCGTCGGCCTCGTAAGTCACTCCCGGCTCTTTGCGGGAGTCGAGGTACGCGCGGGTCTCGGCGAGCAGCGTCGCCGCGTCCTCGCAATTTGGATTTTCATATTGCCCGAACACGTGCGCGCGCCCGCCCCTGCCGTCGGGTCGACCGTAGAGCTTGAGCGCGGTCGCGTCCTCCACGTAGTTCTTGCCGTTGTTGATGTCGCCGAAGGTCAGCTTGCGGCCGTATCCACCGGTATCCGTCTCGATTCCCTTGCCGTAGCCGTAGCAGGCCGTTATCGCCCCGTAATGCTCGGTGCGGGAGACGGATGCCAGGTCCTTGGTGTAGGTGAACCGGCGGTGACCGCCCTTCGCGCCTCGATGCGAGCGGATGCCCACCCTGCGAGAGGTCACCCTGCCGCCGGATACGGTGATTTCAGTCTCAAGCTCACCGCCGCATTTCAAGATTGACTGGAGAGCCTCGCGCGCCGAGGTGTGGTAGAAGGTCAGGCTCTTGTCGACGGTGCCGGTCTGGTCGACGGTGCCGGTCTGGTCGACCGTTCCGGCGGTCCAGCGGGTCGGCCCAAGGCAGACATTCAGCGCCTGCAAGAAGCCGTAGCCGTAGGGGCGCTTGTCCTCGATATAGTCGCCGTACGTCTCGCAGATTGAGTTGATCGCCGTGTCCGTGTAGACCGTATCGCCTCCGGCGTGGAGGCCCTTGGGGTCTTGGCAGACGTGCTCGTGGACCTTGCCGAGGCGGTCGGCCCACACGAGGCGGTAGCCCTGCTTGAGCGCGAAGGTCGTGACGATGTCCACGCTGTCCTCGCCGTTGAGCTCGTCGGTATGGGTGAGGGAGAGCAGCTCCTCGGGGCCGATTGTCGATACGTAGGCGTCCTGCCACGTGTATACGTCAATTCGCACCTAGAGCCACCTCTCCTCCCATTCGAGCGTCGCGGTGCCGCCGCTCGTCTTGATCTGCTGCACGCCGTCGAGCGAGAAGAAGTCGCTCGCGACGGTCACGGGCCAGTCCGCGCCGTTGACGGTGCAGCGCTCGGCGCGCATGTCCAGCACGACGGTCTGTGCGCCCGTGAACGACGCCTCGACGCGGACGAACCGCCCGGTCGAGACGTTGGTGATTGTCCAGCTCGAGCCTGCCGGGGGCCTACACGTGACCGTAGGGTAGGCCCTGTAGTTGCCCCCGGCGGCGACGGCGCGCTGGGATGCCGACACCTGCTCGGAGCGCCGCTGCCCGTAGGCGGCGGGGTCTGCACAGTAGAACCCGAGCGTGAGATTCGGCATGTGCGCGTTGCGCCCCTGCTCCGCCCCTCCCCTGTAGCGCGCGAGCATGTAGCGCTCGGGAGCGTCGTCGAGCACGAGGGCCTTCTCGCCGCCGGACAGCGCCGAGGCGAGCACGGCCCTTGCCTCGGCGACCTCGTCGAGGGAGCCGCCGACGATGTTGCAGTCGACCGCTATCTCGACGGGCTCGAGGCCCGTGGCGCGGACGTGCGTGCCGTCCATGCCGGGGACCTCGGTCTCATCGAGCCGCACCTTGGGGACAACCGGTCTCGTGACCTTGGTCACCAGCAGGTACGGCGTGAGGTCGATTCCTCCGAATATCATGCGAACCCCCTTGCGGCGAGCGTGTGCCTGCCGCGCATCGCGATGGCGGAGGAGACGCGCTCCGAGTCGATGTACAGGTTTCCGTCCTTGTCCCTGATCTGCTCGAGGACGGACAGGATGCCGGCGAGGGCGTCGTCGGAATCCTCCTCGGGACGCGCCGGAGTGTAGACAGCGGACGGCGCGACGGTCAGGCCCGTCGAGAGCATCCCCTGCGCGGTGTCCATGGCGCCGCTGATGGCGGAGACCACGGTGCCGGTGCCGGAGCCGATGCCCTGCGCCCAGCCCTGCATGAGGGCCTTGCCCGAGAAGGTCGTGTAGCCGTGCCCGGAGAAGGGGCCGACCTTTGCCGGCGAGAACGGGAAGAAGGAGCGGATTCTGGAGACTGCACCGGAGACCGCCGAGGTCACCGAGCCGATAGCGGACATGATGCCGTCCTTCAGGCCGTTGAGTATCGACTTGCCGGAGTTGAAGAGCCAGTTGCGCGCGCCCGAGAAGAATCCGGTGATCTTGCCCTTGATGCTCGTGACGGTCCTGTAGACGGAGTTGATTCCGTTGGACGCCGCGCTCTTGATGCCCTCCCAGATGGACGAGCAGGCGCTCTTGATGCTCCCCCACATGCTCGACCACGTGGAGCTGATGCTGTTGAGCACGGAGCTGATCACGCCGCTGACCTGATTTATCGCCGAGTTGACGGCGAACTTGATGCGTCCCCAGACCACCTCGGCGAAATCGCGGACGGTGTCCCACACGCTCGACCAAACCGAGCTGATTCCATCGAGCGTGGACGTTATCACGGACTCGACGACCCCGATGGCCGCCCGCACGGCGAACTCTATCTGAGACCAGACGAGCTCGGCTACCGACTTGATGGTATTCCAGACCGTATCCCAGTCTCCGCTTATCGCGGCGGTGACCGTGGAGATAACCGTCTGCACCACGGCCATCGCGACCTGGACGGCAGTGGAGATTGCATCCATCACGCCAGTCAGGACAGCGGAGATCACGGGCCAGACGGCATTCCAGACGGCGGAGATGATGCCCATCGCCACCTGGATGGCGCCCTGGATGAGCGGCATCGCCGCCAGCACGGCGGACAGCACGGACTGCACGGCGGGCATGGCGATGGCGACGAGCTGCGAGACGGTCGTCATCACGTCCGCGATGACACCGACCAGGAAGCCGATGACCGGCGACAGCGCCTGCACGATGCCGAGCACCACCTGTATGCCGGTGGAGAGCACCGGCAGCACGGCCTGCGCGATGTTGAGCAGCGCCGTGCCGATTGGCGCGATGAGCGGCGCGATGAACCCGATTGCCGCCTTGATGCCGTTACCGACGGACGTGGCCACGCCAAGGATGGCCTGAAGCGCCGAGCAGATCTGCGAGGAGTCCAGCTTCGGCAGCTTGATACCGATGCCGGCGAGCGCCCCGACGGCGATGTTCCACGCCGTGGCGAGCGCCTCGGACACGATGGGCGTGAGCACCGACGCGATGCCGGAGAGCGCCGCGGGGAGCGCCTTGATGATGCCCTGCCCGATCTGCGCGACGCGCGGCGCGATGTTCTTGGCGACCGCGCCGACGGACGTGAGCAGCTGCCCGGTGAGCTGCGAGAAGTCCACGTCGTCTCGGCCCAGACCGGTGAGGAAGTTCTCCCACGATGCCTTGGCCATGCCGATGGAGCCGGAGATGGTCGTCGCGGCTTCCTTGGAGGTCGTGCCGGTGATGCCCATCTCGGACTGCACGGTGTGGATCGCCTCGACCACGTCGGCGTAGCTGTCGATGGTGAGGTCGGCGGTCTTGCCCTGCGTCGCGCGCAGCTTGTTGGCGTCCGCGATGAGTCGCTCCATCTCGGACTTCGTGCCGCCGTAACCCAGCTTCAGGTTGTCCAGCATCGTGTAGTTTTGCTTGGCAAAACCTTGGTAGGCGTTCTGGACGTCGGCCATGTCCGAGCCCATCTTGTTGACGTTGTCCGCCATGTCGCCCATCGCCGTGTTGGCGGACTCGGCGGCCTTCGCCACGTCGCCGCCGCACGAGCTCACGAGCGATGCGGCGAAGCTGGTCGCCTGGGTCATGTATTGGTTTGCGCTCATGCCGCACGTCTTGTACGCATCCGCGGCGTATCCCTGCAGTTTGCCGGACGCGGAACCGAAGAGCGTATCGACGCCGCCGACCAGCTGCTCGTAGTCGGCGTATGCGGATACCGCGGCGCCGCCGATTGCGGTCACCGCCGTGGTGAGCGCGCCCATGCCAGCCGCGGCGACGGTGCCCACGCCCCTTGCGACGGTGCCGAGCCCGCTCAGCAGCCCGCTGGAGCGCTTGACCCCGCCGTCCACGCCGGAGGTCATCGTGTCGCCAAATGACTTTCCGGCCTTGGAGCCCGTGTCGCCGAACTCCGAGCAGATGCTGCCGGCGAAGCCCTTCATGGACGGCATGAGCGTGATGCATGCCGAGCCTACGCTAGTCGCCATCCCGTCCTCCTAATCCTAGAATCTCGTCGATTTCCGCCCTGTTCGCGAGGGCGTTGCGCTGGTGCCTCTTGAGCTCCGCGAGCTGACCGGGCGTCTTGAGCGGCTGCGGCTCCTGCGGCGGCCGGTGCTTCTTGTCGCTCAGCCCCCACGCGAGGCTCCTGAGCTGGTGCTCGATACGCCAGAGCATGTACGTCTCCTCGCTCCACTTGAGCTCCGGGTACATGCGGCGCGCGCACCTCGACTCCTTCGGCAGCTGCTCCCACAGGAGGGCGGCGCGCCGGAGGTCGTCCGGTCCGCCCTCGAGCGGGAGGTCGATGCCGTAGTACTGTCTGAAGTCCGCTACGACTTCTGCGCGGTGCCCTTCGAGCTCGATGACGAATCCTGGGAGTTTTTTGCCTTCGCCGCCTCGAATGCGGCCTGCATGAGCACGCCCGTGGACTCGACGGAGCCGCCGAGGCGCTCCATGTACTCCTCGTCGCGGCCGGCGAAGACGCGCTCGAAGGCCTCGAACATGCCGGCGGGCTCGGTCTCGCTCTTGGCGAACTGCTTGTTCGTCTTGTAGCTGAGCAGCTCGTCGAGGTCGGCGGTGAACTCGCCGTCGATGCCGGGGATGATGAATGTGAGCTCGGTCATTACTTGCCCTCCGCGGTCTCAGCGGCCTTGGCGGTCGCGGTCTCGGTGGACTGGATGTAGTCGTAGCAGGTGTTGCCGGCATCGTCGGTGAGGTACTTGACCGTGAGGGCGCGCGCGGCGAGCTCGTCCACGGCGAGGGTGAGGTCGTCCAGCTCGGAGGACTGGGGGAGCGGCACGACCTTGCGCCAGCGGCAGCCGTTCTTGAGCACGAGCTCTAGCACGGCGGGCCACGTCTCGGTGGAGTCGCCGTTGTGCTTGACGGTGATCATGCCGGCCTCGTCCTTGACGTTGCCGGAGCCGTACATGACCTTGAGGGTCGCGGCCTTGATCTCGGCGAGCGTGAGCTGCGCGCTCTCGACGCGAGAGGTCTGCGGCGACGCCATGAGGTCGCCGTTCATGTCCTTGATGTCCTCGGAGTCGGTGTCGAGCGTCTCGACGTAGCCGTCCTCGCTGATGTAGCCGAGGCACTTCCACGCCTCGGGCAGCGCGGTCGTGTAGTCGGTCGGCAGCGCCGTTCCGACGGGAGCGGTGAAGATGTAGCCGCCCTTGACTCCCTTGGCGCTGGAGACGTTGGCGACGTTGTTTTTGTTGCTTTCTGCCATGATTGCTCCTTATTCGCAGATGGTCAGGTTGATGTTCGTCTGGTATCTGGGAGTCCCCGTGTCGGGGTCGTCCCATCGGTAGGTGCCGTCGGGCACGGCGGAGAACACGTTCGGCTCGTCCTCGATGGCGGAGCACGCCCGCTCGACGGCCTCGGCGATCTCGTGTGCGCGCCTGCGGGTCTTCGCCCACGACGTGGCGAGCACGCGCGGCGACTGGATGAACCGCGTCGCGCTCGTGGCTGCGAGGGTGACCTGGACGAACTCATCGGGTCTCTCGCGCGGAACGTCCGGCACGCACTTGATGCCGGTCGCGTGCATAAGGCGCTGGGCCACTACCCTCTCGATATCCATCAGTCAC
This sequence comes from Coriobacteriaceae bacterium, assembly GCA_025993015.1. NCBI lineage: Bacteria > Bacillati > Actinomycetota > Coriobacteriia > Coriobacteriales > Coriobacteriaceae > Coriobacteriaceae bacterium. Next base: position 2,089,244 of record DAJPFV010000001.1, on the reverse strand, counting down.
CCCCGAAGACGGATTGCAGGCGGTTGTGCTTGCGCTCGCTCACGTTGGCGTGCTTGCTATCCGTGTAGACGACGCGGCCCCTCGCAAGCGAACCGCCTGCGACCGCGGTGCTGTAGCCGTTCTCGCCGTACTTCGGCGTGAACGTGGAGTTGCATGCGGCCGCGGCGGCGTTGGCCTTCTCGGTGAGCATGGCCTGCACGCCCCCGCCGTTCATGACCTCGGCGTATCCGCCGCGGTTCCAGCCCTTCCACTTGATCTTGACCTCGCACTTCGCCCTAGCCATCGGTTCGGGTCACCTCGCAGGTGAGGTCCCAGGGGCCGGGCGTGTTGGCCGCGGTGTATCGCTTGGGGTCGCCGACCACCTTGTAGTCGGTGCCGCGCACCGTGACCGTCGCGTCCTTCAGGGACACGTCGGCGCCCTTCGGGAAGCACAGCGTGAAGGCCACCGTCACGCCGTTCGGGCGCGTCGAGTCGAGGTCGGCGGTCGCGCCGGGGCAGACGACCACGTTGTCGACCGCCGTCTCGGTCACCGCCTCGCCGGCCGGCTCGCCCAGCTCGTCGAGCGAGTGGGCCGCATTGCGCACGGTCACGGTCTCGCCGGAGATGAGGCACGTCATTCGGTCACCCCACCCCTCTCGAACGGGGTGAGCGCCCCGAGCGCCTGGCCCGTGAGCCCGAGGCGCCTGAGGTCGCTCTTCCCGAGGTACATCTCGCCGAGTGCCGAGCCGTAGGTCACCGATGCCGTGTAGCCGCCCGCCCCCTGGCTGTACTGCGTGGCGCCGGCCATCGCGGACGGTGCCGAGAGCACGCGGTTGACCAGCAGGCAGCACACGGCGGGGGCGGCGCGGTCGAATGCCGGGCACGCCCCCTCGATGTACTCGCCGATTCGGTCCTCATACGCCGAGAGCATCAGGTCGGATGCGTCCTGAAGCAGCACACCGGTGCGGGCCTCGTCCGCGGGCTCGCCGTAGCGGGCCTTGTAGTCGTCCACGCTGGCGAGCGCGGCCATGGCTACTGGGCCTCCATGATCCCGGCGTCGACGAGGGCCTGCACGACCTTCGCGACGGTCGGGCTGGCGCCGGGGTTGGCGACCTTCTTGGGCAGCACGAGCGGCTTGCCGTCGGGCGAGACGAGCGCAACGTGCTGCGGGAGGATGCTGGACGCCTTGCCCGCGTCCTCCACGATGAACTTCTGGACTAGATGAGCCATCTCGGGACCTCCTAGGCGCTCTTGAGGACGGCGAAGGCCTTGGGGTCGAGTACCGCGTAGGCCAGCACGGCCTCGGTGCGGTAGGCGATCTGGTTGTAGCCCTTCAGGTCCTGACCGGTGTTGTCGGGGTCGCCGTACTCGATGACCTCGGCGGTGATGTCGCGGACCATGCCCCACTTGATGGCGGAGAAGTCGCCCATGATCGCGGAGACATTGGTCGGGGTCTTGGCGAGACGGCCGTTCACGGTGCCGGACACGGAGGCGGGGATGCCGTCGAGGTTGCCCACGTTGAGGGAAAGCGGCACCTCGGGGTACAGGCGCTGCCCGGTGGCGGGCACGCGCAGCTTGCGCAGCTCGGAGGCGAACTGGCGGCTCATGGCGATGCCGTTGATGCCGTAGTCGAGCAGGGCGTCGGAGAGGGAGTCGATGTCGTCGACCGGGGAGTCGGTCTTGGCGACGCTGTGGACGTCCTTGTCAGCGGTCAGGGCGGTGTAGCCCGTGAGGCCGAGGCCGGTCTTGGGGTTGATGGCGTGGTAGACGATGTAGTCGAGCGCGCGGCCCGCGGCGGCGGTCTGGTCGGCGATGATGTTGGAGATGATCTCCAGCTGGTTGTCCTCGTCGGCCCACTTCAGCTCGTCGGAGACGCGCGTGGTCGTGACGATCTTGGCGCGCTTTGCGACCACGGGGTCGGTGGAGATCTCGGAGCCAGACTTCTTGCCGCCCTCGGCGACGACCTCGGCCTCTGCGGTCGGGTTGAACACGAGATAGGTCGTGTCGGCGAACTTCTGCGGCGTGCTGGGGCTCAGCGTGGCGATGGTGGAGGTGTCCTTCACCTTGCCGATGATGGTGGAGACCACGCTGGACGGCAGCTTGATTTTCTGGGTGTCGTTTGCAGCCATTTCTGTGCCTTTCTTCGGGTTTGGCTTACTTCAGGAGGCGCTTGGCGAAGTCTCGCAGCGCCTCGTCCCCGCCCTTGCCGCCCTTGTCGAAGCTGCCGGGCTTCTCCACTCGCGGTGCGGGCTTTGTCTTGAATGCGGCGAGCATCTTGTCGCACCATGCGGCCATGCTCTCCTCGTCCTCGCCGACGATGAGCTCGGCGGGGACTCCCTTCTCCTGCGCGACCTTGGCGGCGGTCTTGGCTCGCGCCTCGGCCTTCTCCTTGGCGTCGAGTCGCTTCTCGAGCTCCGCGACCTTCTCGTCGGCGGTCTTCTTCGCCTGGTTGGCCTCGTCGAGTGCGCTTGCCGCGCTCTTGTTGGCCTTGGCCTGCTTCTCCCACTTGCGGGAGTGCGCCTTCTCGGCCTCGTAGAGCGCCTTGTAGTCGGGCTCCTCGCCCCCGGTCGGCTCCGTACCGCCCGTGGGCTCCGTGTTGGTCTCTGCTGCCATGTCGCGTCCTTTCCCGGACCGTGCGGCCCGTCGGGCCAGCCGTGCGGCCGAGCCCCTTAGATGTGCGTTTCGGGCCGTGCGGCCCTGTCGCGCGGCAGTGTCCTACGGGCGTGAGATTTGGCCTGTTTGGCGTTTTTCGGCATGAAAAAAGCCGCCCGTGGGCGGCCATGCGGTATGATGGGGCTAGGCGGAAGCTGTTTGACTCACCTATTGAGACATGCAGCTCCCGCCTATTTTTTTATCGTTTGGAGCGACCCGTCGTGCCCCAGCATCCGCACCTCAGAGATTCCGTACCTCTTCATGTACTTGCGTATCCACGCTTCGGCTTGGCTGTCGGTGACCGACTTGTTCTCGCTGACGTCGAAGACGGCGAACCGCACCCCGCTCTTGTTGGCCACGGACTTCATGTGCGACTTGAACGTGTTCTCCGATTTCGACGTGTACACGGTCTTGATTTCGATGCCCGTGGACAGGTCGGCGCGGCTTACGGTCGTTTTTCCCTGCGCGTTCTCGCTCTTCAGGTGCACCTCGTCTTCCCAGAACTCGGTCTTGTAGCCCAGTGCCGCCAGCTTCTCTGCGGTTCTCCTCTCTCCGGGGTCTACCCTCCACCTCTTTACCTTGTCGCGCCTCACCGCATCGTCCGTGAACGTTATGCCCTTATGCTCGCCGCCCGCGTACCAGGACGGGTCGCGTAGCTCTATCTCGGATGCGACGCGGTTGTTGAGGTAGGCGGTGTACGCCTTCCCCTCCTTGTTGCCGTGGCGCCTCACGAGCGCTTTGCGTTCGTCCTCCGGCATTGCGTACCAGTCGGAGGCGATGCCGTCGCGGCCTCCGAGCGCGGCCAGGCAGTCGTTATACCTCTCGTACATCCCGTCAGGGTCGTATCCCTTGACTGTGGTCACCCCGTCGAAGCCGGGAACGATTCGGCAGTCGCAGTGCGCGTGCGAGTGTTCGGCCGCCTCCTCGGTCTTGGCGTAGAAGCCGAACGACGCGAGCATGAGGCAGAACCCGCACGTCTCGCCACGGGGAACGCGGGCGTACCACGGCTTTGCCGGGTCTTTGCGCGCGTTGTGGGCGACGCACCTGTTGGCGGCGCGCCTGATCTCCTCGTCGACCCTCGTGACGCACCGCGAGACAAAGACCTCGGGGGCGCCCTCGACGACCTTGCCGATGAAATATCTAACCGCGCCGAGCGTGGCGTCCGGGTCTCGCATGGACTCGGCGACCGCCCGATACTTCCCGGGGAAGCCCTGCGACGCCCTGACCGCGTCGTAGTATTCTGCGGCCCTCGCGGCGGCGCACGTGTCGGCGTAGTACCCGAGCACCGTCTCGATCGTCTCGTAGGCCCTCTCGCGGAGAGAGGCGACATCGCCGGCACCTCCGCGCTCCCAGCTCGACAGCAGGGACTCGAGCGCCGGCCTCACCTTCGCCTGGGCGTCTGCCGACAGCGCGTTCACCTCATCGGTCAGCTCGTCCAGCAGGCTAGTCGGTACCGCCGCCATTCTCGCCCTCCTTCGGCTCGAACAGCGATGCGATAGCCGCGCCCGCCTGCGCCTTCTTGGCATCCGACTCGATGCGCTGGATCTGCTCGTCCGTGTAGTCGAGCATCTCGTAGGCCACCGTGGAGTTGGCGAGCTTCGGGAGCGCCTGCACCTGCTTGAGCATCGCGTCGGACAGGCTCACCGTGGACGGGTACGCCGGGGACAGGAATCGCGGGTTGATCTCATGCCCCGCGTCGCGCTCGGTGGCGAAATCGGTGCCGTTCGCCACGGCGAGCGCCATGTAGGCCACGTTGCGCAGCGCCGTGCCGTTGTCGCGGTTGAGATTCTTGGCGTCGATGACCAAAGGCTCCAGGGACGCGGCGATAGCGTCCGAGGAGGACGGGTTGTCGTTGGACACGCCGAAGAAGCTCACCGGCACGTTGGTCACGGCCGACATCTGGCAGGCGAGCTGGCGCAGGTACTCCGTGAGCGGTGCCATCTGGAGCTGCGCGGACTGCCAGACCGTGGGCTTGTCGCCGTCCGGGTCTTTCGTGATCTCGTTGACCGTGCCCATCGAGGCGTCGTACTTGTTGCCGTCGTTGAGCATCTTCTTGTAGGTTCCAAGAAGCCACGTCTGCGGCAGGGTCGCGGCCTCGGCGGCGACCTCCATGCGGGCGCGCTGCCGGATGGCGTCATCGGTGATGCTCATCACGGAGCGGCTGATGCGCGAGGTGCCGAAGGGGCGCTCGAGCGTCGCGCCGTGGGCCATCGGCTCCATCAGGCAGCGCCCCATCGAGTGCTCGCGGTACTCGGCGACCCACGAGCCGCCGTCGCGCGTGAGCACAACGAGGCTGTCGTCGGTGAGCAGGTGCACCACGGTCGGCACACGCTCGGCGTCGCCGGGCATCTTCTTGGACTCCGCCACGACGATGCCCGCCCTGATGGCCTTGCGCGCGTCGTCCCAGAGTGCCGCCGCCGCGGTGGCGGGGTACGCCGAGATGACCGGGTAGCCGCCGCCATCCGTCACGGTCCAGAAGCCGCAGCAGTGCTTCAGCTCGCCGATGAGGTTCTTGCGGTAGAGGCGCTCCAGCTGGTTCGCCTCGCAGATGGCTCGGAGCGTCTTGCTCGTCTGCTCGTCCGCGCACGTGTAACCGTTGAAGATGGAGCGGTCGGCGAGTGCATGCACGGCCTTGCGGGGCCAGTCCACGCGCGGGTTGATCTTCTTGGCGAGGCTCGCCGGCATGGCGATGCCGAGGTCCTTCACCGACACGTGACCGAGGTAGTAGTCCTCGCGCTCGAGATTGCTGGCGCGGTGCTCGCGCCAGACGGTCATGAGCTCGCGGACGAGCGCCGCGTCCCCCGGCTCCAAGCCTGCGGCGGATGCTACCTGCCCCGCCAGTTCCATGTTCACTGCTGCCATCAGAAGCTGGCCTCCTGTTCCCTTCGCGGGTCTCGTTTCGTGGTTCTCGCCGCCCAGAGGGCGAGCGATGCGGACTCGAGGGGGGCTGCGATGGAGTCGGGACCGTCCGCGAAGCCCCACCCGTCCCTGCCGATGTCGCGCTTGAGCGACTTGCGCGCCGAGTCGTCGAGCGCCGGCGACTCGATGTGAGACAGCGTGCCCGAGTCGACCTCGTCCTTGAGCATCGACGCCGCAGCCTGCACGATTGCCGGGGTTCCCATCTCGAGTGCGCACTTGCTGAAGCCGCCGTCGAGCATCCGCCGCTTGAGCGCGTCCGCTCCGGACTTGCCGTCGATGCAGACGCACGCGATCTCGTCTCGGTTGCGCAGGAGCATGTCCGAGATCGCGACCGTTCCGCCCGAAGCGCCCATCACGTCGTATAGCTCGACGTAGGACGGTCCGTCCCTGTCGGCGAGCGCCCAGGACACCGCGGCGCGGGAGCCGTCCACGGAGAACTTCACGCCGAAGGCGAGCTTTCCGCCGGTGGGCGCTGAGTCGCACCGGCACCCGTCCCACTTCTTGGAGGAAAGGGCGTAGAGGAGCGAGCCTCCCGTCTTCGCCCACCACCCGAGGCGCTCGCGCGCGAACACGTCCGGCTGCATCTGCTCGGACTCGCCCTTGACCGCCTCGTAGTTGAGCACGGTGCCCATGGACGGGTTGAACTCGTACCATCTCGACTCGTCGTGGACGTCGCCTATCTCGTCCGCGCCCCACTCGATCCACGCCATCTCGGACTCGCCGTCGTGCACGTCGTCGTGGAGGTCGCGGAACACGGTGCCCACGTTGTCGGGGCCTGGCGGCGTTCCGAGGTAGATGGTCTGCGGGTTGTGCATCGCGCTCGCCGAGATTGCAGGCAGGGACGCCGCCTGCTGCGTGTCCGTGAGCTCCTGCGCCTCGTCGTAGATGAGCACGTCGTAGGTCTTGCCTCGCGCCAGCGAGTTGGTGCGGGTGGTGAAGCGGATGAGTCCGCCGTTCTTGAGGCTGATGGCCTGCTGCCCGTTCGTCTTGCGCACGGCGAGCAGGAGGTCGTGCAGCTCGGTCTCGTCCTCGTCCTCGAATGGCTGGGACAGCTCCTTGAACATCTGGTCGGATGTGTCGCCGTGCTGGCAGGTGTACAGGATCTTCTCGCCGTTGAGCGCGCCGTAGAAGCACCTTGCTCGCACGACCCAGCTCTTTCCGTTCTGGCGCGGGATGGAGATGCCCAGCGTGCGCAGCAGGTACTTGTCGCGCGCATCGCGGGCCAGCATCGCGTCGAGCAGGTGCGGCTGCCACGGGAGCGGGTCGCCGAAGTACGCGGTCGCGAGCTCGCACGCCATCCCGCCGTCCCCGCTGAGGTCCTCCGGGACGTTGGCCTCGTATGTCGGCGTCTGCCTGGGCTCCATCAGGCGCCCGCCGCCTTGGCCTTGCGCTCGCGGTCGGCGAACATGAGGCTCAGCACCCTAGCGCCGTCGCTCTGCGGACGCGCCTGCTGCACCTGGATGGGCACCGCCTTGCGCGACAGCCCGAGCAGCTCGTTGAGCGCGCGTATCTCGGCTGTCGCCTGCTTGAGCACGGACACGGCGGGGTGCGGGCGCTCCATGATGGCGTGCCGCCCGTTCTTCGCCTTGATGGGCTTGTAGCCGACGGGGTCGAGCACCTTCACGGACTTGCCCCTGCTCATGGCATCCTCCGCGGCCTTAGCCACGGCGTGCCAGTAGCACAGCAGCGCGAGGTTCGGCGCGTCCTCGTCGGAGAAGCGCCCCGATGCGGTGACGCTCGCCCAGATCTGCGATTGATAGTCGTCGGATGCGACCGATTCCGGCATCTCCGGCATCACGGCCTCCTTTCTCGTGCCCGCATTGTGCGATGCGTGTGAGATTCGCGGCCTACCCCGCCCTGGGGTCATGGGGCGGGGGGAAATCGGCACTGGCAGCGATGGGTGTCCGTGCACCCCCGGGGAGGGGCAATGCCCCCGCCATCGGCGGCTCAGCGCCCCAAAAAGCAGTGGGGCGCAGCCGAGCAAACGACCGCGCCTCCAGTTTGGCTTTTCAGCCCCGCCTATTCAGTTGTCTCGAGCCTTCAGAACAGCCTCGTGCGCCTTATCTCGACGGGCCTCGCGTCGCCCGGCATGTGCTTGCCCTTCCTCTGGTTGCAGATGCGGTGCGCCGCGTCGAGGTTCGCGTAGTCCAGCACCGCGCCGCCCCTCGCCCTCGGCACCACGTGGTCGGCCTCGAAGCTCCACGGCGTGCCGGGCGGCAGGCTGTAGTCTATGGGCTGTCCGCATATGTGGCACGGCCTGCCCTCGGCGCGGAGCCTCGCCTTGAGCTTGCGCTCGGCGTTGCCGTTGGAGCTCCACGTCATGCCAGGCGCTTCCTCGCGAGGTAGTCCTTCTTCACCGACAGGGTCGGGGTCTCGTCGGTGCTTCCTATCTTGATGGTGAGCGTTATGGGCAGCAGCACAAACCTTTCGTCGATGTCCCCCGCCACGTCTTCCGCCATGGACTCCAGCAGGGCCGCGGCGTCGCGGAGCTGTTGCGCAACCCTCTCGCCGGCGCTCATGCGACCATCCCCGCGAGCACCCGCCAGCACCACACGACGGCGGCGACGCACAGCAGCACGAGCGCGGCCATGATGAGGCACCCGATGAGCTTGCCGATGAGCTTGCCGATCTCTTCCATTCCATTCCCTCCTATCTCACCCGCACGCCATGCGCACGAGAACGGTCAGAACCACGGCGAGCGCAGCCAGCGGCATCAGCCGCAGAACATGCCGCACGCCGCCTCCTGCATGTCCCTCATGTGGTTCGCTATCCACGGGAGCGCCCAGTGGGCGACGTCGCCCGGCTCCGCGCCCGCCCCGTCGAACTTCTCCCGGAAGGCGTCGTCGAACTCCACCTCGCAGATGCCGTAGTCGCAGCAGCACTCGTACATCTTGATGCACTCGGCGCAAGTGGGCTTGCCCTCGCCGAAGTGCCTGTCGATTGCCGCGCCGGTGCATCCGTCCGGGAGGTTGTAGCCCGGATCACAGCTTGCCCCCAAGGCGGATCACCTCCTCGCGGTACATCTCGTACCGTTCGATGAACCTGTGCGGGTTCTCCGCGATGACGTCGAGAACCTCAACGAGCGCCATCTTGCCCAAGGGGCGCTCGCCGTCCGTGAGCTCGCTGTCAGGCACGTCGATGATGTGGCGCTCGATTATCTCGAATCTCATCTCTCCACCTTCTTCCTCACGATGTCGCGCGGGTCTTCGCCCATCGCCTCCGCCAGATTGAGCAGCAGGTTCATCTTCACTTCCCTGCCGTTGCTGATGGCATGGCTCAGGCTGCTGAGGTTCACCCCGGCGGCGCGCGCCAGCTGCTTCAGCGGGACGTGGTTGTCGATGCGCCAATGGGCGATCTTGTCGGCGTCCAGAACGTACTCGGTCGCCATCACCTGCACCTCCCCTCGCGCTTGAGCGTCTCCACGTTGCGGCGGGACCTCTTGAGCGCGCGAATCCGGGCGCGCCTCCATTTCGGGTCGAGCCTCTTGCAGAGCGCCCTCGCCTCGCGCCTCACGCCGCGCAGCACGGGCACGAAGGCCTCGTTGAAGCTCGCCACCGCGTTGGCCATGATGGCGGCCGCGGCCCTCGCGGCGGGGCCATCCGGTCTCCACAGGTCGACGGACGGCGACGGCGCCGGCCTCATCTCGTCAGCCATGCCGCACCTTCCTCCCGCACTGCGGGCAATAGTTCCAGACGCCGCTCACGCGGTAGTGCTCCTCGTCCTCGACCTTGCAGCCGCAGACCGAGCACAGGAAGCCGTTGTCGCACGAGTCCTGGACGCTCCCGTCGTAGACGTTCTCGCACTCGCCGCGGTCGACGAGGTCGGCGAGATAGTCGAATACGTTGCCCTCCGTATAGCCGACGCACTCGAGCACGCGCTCGAAGATGTCGAATATGAACGGCTCGAGGACCGTCCTCGGCAGGCTGTTGAAGAAGCCCCTCGACCCGCGCAGGCTCGCCGCCGCCTCGCGGCGCTGCTCGTCGCTAATCATCAGTCAAATCCTCCCCACACCACGGGCAATACCGTGGGACAGTCTCGAACTCGGTCCAGCTCGTGATGTACGTGTCGTCATGCTCGTAATGCACGACGCCGAAGACGAGGTCGCACCTAGGGCAGTGGACGGCGTCGACTGGGTCGACGTCCCCTATCGCGACCATCTCGTTGGTGTAGACCAGCTTGCGCGGCTTCCACTTCTGGTGCGACGGGGTCGCACCGCACGTCGGGCAATCGACCGGCCTTGCGAACTTAATACGCTTCATCTTCCACCACCACCGCCCCGCAGACCGGGCATGAGTACCAGTCGACTGGGAACGCCTCGGAGGTCACGACGAGCACACCGTCCGGCCTGTCGCCGGGCACCAGCACGCGGCACCCACACTCTGAGCACTTGAATGATTCCTTGGTGTAGTCGGCGACGTTGTGACATGTCGGACGATCGATTAGGTCTGCAAGGGCCGCGTACGTCTCGTTCTCAACCTCGTGAATGAACTTGCCGTCCACCTCGACGCCGATTGAGTTTGCAATCACGTCGAGTGAATCAACGTGGCGGTATGCCCCGGTCGATGCTTCGCGCAACTCAGCCACCGCTCGCTTGCGCTCCTCGTCGTTAATCATCGTCTCCCCCTTCCGGGTCAATGAGATCAGCGAGCTTATCGAGGACAACATCGAAGTCATGGTAGTCCTCGAAGCCGACCACCACCTCGGCAAGCTCGTCGAAGAACTGCTCCTTGTACTGGATGGAGTGGCCGATAGTCAGGTGTCGCAGGTTCTCAGCCATCTCGCGTCGCTCTTCGCTAGTGAATGTCATCGAAACCAGCTCCAAACATATAGTCGTAGTCGCACTCCCAGGTCTCTCCGTCGCGGCTCATGGTCGCCCCGTACCTCGGAGTGTCGCCGGTATCGTCGCCCCAGAAGTGGAAGTGCCATCCAAGGAAGTCGAACTCCTCGTCGTACTCGTCTGCGGCGTACCTCGTGTCGCCGTACTCCTTGTAACCGTCCCACCCGAACTTGCGGGAAAGGTCATCGAACGTGTATATGGTCGGCTTGTCCTCGCCGTCCTCCCACTCGTAGACCTCCGGCCAACCCTGCTTGTAGCACCCGACGCGGACATTGCCGTCGCCCATGACTCCATGGTGCGAGAACTCGAACCACTCGAATCCGTCATGGTGCTTCATGATGTTCGCGTGCACGCGGAGTCCAGTAGGCAGGGAACCCTCGTCGGTGTCGTATACGCCTACGTCCTCCTTGTCGGTTCTGCGCTCGCCGTTGAGGTACACGAACGCGCCGTAGTCGCTGTATGCCATGGCTATACCTCCTTCGCCGCCGCCTCGCGGCGCTTTTCATCGGTAATCATTCGTCCACCTTGGATATGGCCAGCGCCACGTATTTCTGGGCAAGGCCCTCGAAGTCGTCGAGGATGTAGTCGATTCGGTAGACTTCACCGTTGAGCGGATGCCTGGCTGCTTCCCCGACGGCGTAGCCTTCGTTCGTGACAACGTCGAATACGATCTCATCGCCGACCTTGTAACCCCGGTCGTTCTTGCGAATCTCGAACGTCTTGGTGCCGTTCAGGACGGCGTCGGCGTATTGCTCTTGAATCTTGAGCCTGTGCGTCGCCATCAGGCCTCACCCCTCAGCTTGCGGATGCGGGATACGATGTCCTCAATCACTTTCGGAGAGCAACCAGTTGTTATATTGCTGAGAGAACAACTTTGACAGGTTCCATCCTTGCTGAAGTACGTGCAAGCGGTGCCTTCTGCGACGCATTTGTCCAAGTCCTCTTCCAGCTTCTCCCAGCTGTCGGATTCGGTGAGGTACATGAGCTCGGCGTCGAGTTTCCTGCCCGCGTCCGTGACCGCGCGCCAGCAGTTCCCCCACTCTTTCTCGAGGTCGGAATCGACCGTGTACACCCAGTACACGATGTTTCGGGCCGTGCCGCCGCTGCCGTACAGCACCTTGGTATCTAGCGGAATCTCTCGACCGTCGGCATCCTTTGGCAGTTGAATCATCATTCCTCCTTATCTGGCGTTATACGCCCTCCATCCCGATCTGCTCGCACCACTGGTTGGCCATCGCCTTTGCGATGCCCGGGAACGTGCGGCTGCGAACCTTGGCGCGTTCGTGTGGCGGCAGATGCCAGGCGTCCGCGTACCATGCCGGCATGGAGTTGCCTGACTTGAAGACCTTGCGCGGCTCAGGCTCGACCTCATCAGTCGGCTTGAGCGGCTCGAGCCCCTTCAGCCACAGGCACGTCTTCTTTTCGAACGGGTCGCCGAACATGTACGGCTGCACGATTTGGTCCGGTTTGCGCCATCTTGTGCTCATACAGCCGACGGGGTTCTCGATTGCGACGTGCGGCGCATCGCACTTGGCGAACGCCATGAAGAACTCGACGGCGGCCTCACGGTTAGCCTTGCGCTCGCGCGCTCTGTCGCCGTACTTCCCCTCGTCGAACCAGCGGTTGCCGGTGACGGTGAGATACGTGCATGGCGGGTGCGCGATCACCAGGTCCCACCTGAACTTGAGCATCTGGAGAGCGTCGACGTTGAGGTGCATGAGGTCGTGACCCCCCCCCCGCTTCCTCAAGGTCGCAGCTGTAAGCCTCGTGCCCCATCTTCCGGAACTCAAGCGCCACGCGCTGCGACTCCTCGCAGGCGATAAGAACTCGCATCTACGCCACCCTCTTCCTGACGACGGCCACGTCGTACATGCCCTCGAGGTAGCCGACGGCCCTCGCCGCGGCCATGTCTTGCTCGCGGCCGAGCTCATCCCATCCGCTCATCGCGCCTCCCAGTAGTTGCACCTGGCGAGCCCCTGCGTGCGGTGCACGAACTCCGGGCGCCGCCCGCACTCGTACTCGGTGCGCTCCACACCGTGAACGGTGCGCAGCACCGTCGCGCAGCAGTGCAGGCAGTTCTCGCAGCGCTCCTCCCGGAGCCCGTCCGCGTAGATGTCCGGCCTCTCGTCTCCCGTCATCTGCATCCCCTCTTCCCGTACCTTCCGTCGTTCACCATGTTCCTGACGTGGCGCCGCATGTCCTGCGCCGCCTGGTCTCCCTCGGGCGGCAGCTTCCGCCCGCTCGCGCACTCGACGCAGTGGACGCGCCATCCGCCGCGGTAGCGCTCGAAGTGCCCGAACCCGGGAGGCGTCCACCTGCCGCACTCGCGGCAGTAGCCGCCGTAGACGTTCCTAGCCATTCCCCCGCTCCATCCTGTAGACATCGCCGGCCATTGATTCCGCGATCTCGCGCATGTCGGTCACCTCGGCGCACTCCGCGCCGAAGAACATGCCCAGCTCGCCCCTCTTGTGCCTGTCGCACCGGTAGGCGCGGCAGACCTCGGGCCGCGCGGCGTAGACCGCGCACTCGCGCCCGTCCGTGAGGTACGGGCACAGCAGGTCGTACTCAGCCCTGGGCTCGGCGGGCTCGATTCCGTTCCGGCGCACGTAGGTCTCGAGGCGCACCCGGTCGAACGGACTCACGGGCAGGAACCGCGAGCAGCACTCGCCGCAGCCCCTGCAGTCACCCGTGTACAGGTCGGTCACCTCGACGCTCTGGAGCCCGGCGTGGATGGCCGCGGCGACGGCCTTCTCGTCATTCATCGGCCCGCCCCTTCGCCCCTGCCGTGGGCGGCGGCCCCTACTTGGAACATCCGGCCACCTTCTCGTCGTAGATCTTCTTGAGGTCCCGGCGCATGAACCGGGTGAACTCCTCCTCGCCGACGCCGTCCGCCAGCGCCATATATCGCATCGCATCGTGGCACCATTCGTCGAAGTCGAGCAGCCTTCCGCTGAACGCGCTCTTGACGTCCGTGACCTCGGCGTAGGTGAAGCGGGTCAGCATCTCCTCGCGCATGACCCTGTCGGCCAGCGCCTCGATGGGCGTCTTGGGGCGGTTGATGATCCGGCTGTAGCCGTTCGCCCTCTTTGTCATGGCGTCGAGCCGCTTGGCCAGCATGTTGTTCTCGGCCACGAGGCGCTCGTTGCGGCGCTGCTCGCAGTCGAGCTCGGCGAGCACGTACTGCTCGCAGTTGGTGATCTCCATTGTCATTTCACCTCTCGGATGATCTCGTTTCCGTATCGGTCGGTGATGGCCCAGTAGCCGAACTCGTAGAGGTCGGGGCTGTGCGGCGGGTACTCCCTGAGCAGCGTGCCGGACCACCACGCCTCCTCGGCCGCCCCGGTGCGCCACACCCACTCGGCGTGCAGTCCGCCGTCATGGAACTTCCCGTGGCACCCGGTCGTGCCGGAGCCGCACAGGGCGAACAGCGGGCTGCGCAGCTCCCACACCCCGTTGGGCGTGACGAGCCTGAACGTCTTCCCCCACGACCTGCGGGCGACGTGGTGGCAGTTGCAGACTCGCCTGCCGCACACCGCGCACCGGGCCTGCGTCGGCTCGTATGCCATGTCGTGCGTGTACCTCGCCCCGAGGTGGGGCTTGCCGTACAGCTCGGCGCGCTCCTTCGGCCATCCCCTCAGCAGGCCCGCGTCGAGGATCATGAGAGCCTCCTCTCGCACGCGGCGCGGGCGGCCAGCAGCCTCAGCGCGTCCTGGTACAGGCCGAACTGGTCCCTGCTCGCGGTCGTGCCCCGCGGGGCCTCGACCTTGGCCGGGTCGATGCCCGGGTGCTCGGACGCCCACCGGCGCTCCTGCTCGGCCAGCGCCTCCTCGGGCGTCCTGGTCGGCCTGAACGTCGCGGCCTCGACTTCCGAGGCGGTGGGCTTGCCGCGGCTCCGGGCCTCGGCGTCGAGCTCGCGCTGGCGGCGGTGCCACTGCCGGGCCTGCGGCTGCCAGTCCGAGATCGGCATGCCGTTTGACTTGCGCCAGCCCTGCGACGCGTAGAAGTCGAAGAACGCCTGCGGGTCGCCGTTCAGGCAGTTGGCCCCGAAGTACGCGGCGACCTCCTCGGCGGTCGGCGGCTCGAAGCCCTCGGGCGCGTCGGGCGCGATGCACTGCCCTGCATTGGCCTGGCTTGGTATGGACTGGTATGGATTGATATATAAGGAGGGGTTTTCAGGTTCCGAAACCCCCGTTTCGGCAGTTTCCGAAACCCCGAAACCCCCGTTTCCGTTTTCAGAAACCCCCGTTTCGGCAGTTTCCGTACGCCCCGAAACCCCCGTTTCGGCCTTGGTGTCCTTGCGCGGCCTGCCTCCCTTGTTCTTGTTGCGGGCGGCGATGCTGTTGTCGATGTCGTTGCGGAGGCCCGTGAAGATGGTGTCGAGGAACCAGTCGTCTCCAAAATCTGGCTCGATGCCGTTCGTCCCGTACTGGACGAGCGCCCACAGCATCTTGGAACGAGGCTCCTCGGGCATGGTTTCAAGCGTCTCGGTGAGCGTCGGGAACCACGTAAACTTGCTCGCCATCAGAACCACCCCCAGAGAAGCGAAGAGAAGAACAGGAAACCCGCGGCGAAGGAGGCGGCGAACAGGGCCGCCTCCCAGTGGTCGCGGATGGTGTCGGGTACGCGCCTCATCAGAACGGGATGTCCTCGTCGTACACGTCCAGCTGCTGCTGGGCGGGCGCGGGCTGCGGCGCGGCCTGCGGCGCCTGCTGGGGCCGCTGCGGGACCGCCGGCGGGTTCTGGTAGGCCTGCTGGGCGTTCCATTGCGGCGCGGGCTGCTGGGGCGCCGGATGCGGGGCGTACGCCTGCGGCGCGGGCTGTGGCGCCTGTCGGGGCGGGTACGCCTGCTGCTGGTAGCCCTGCGGCGCATACTGCTGCGGCGCAGGCTGGCCGTTGGGGTTCTGGCTCATGAGCACGACCTCGTCGGGGATGATCTCGACCTTCGAGCGCCTGCCGCCGCCGTTCTTGTCCTCCCAGGAGCTGTAGCGCAGCTTCCCCTCGATGGCGACCTTCATGCCCTTGCGCAGGATGCGCGAGAGCGCCTCGGCGCGGTTGCCGAACATGGTGCAGTCGATGAAATTAGGGTAGTCCTCCCACTTCCCCGTCTGCTGGTTGCGGCGGCGGTCGTTGACCGCGACGCCGAAGCCCAGCACCTGCGTGCCGCCCGGCGTGACGCGCAGCTCGGGGTCTCGGGTCAAATTGCCCGACACGACCACTCTGTTGATGCTCATCTGTATGTCTCCTCTCCGCCGCTCGTCCATGTCCTCTGGATGTCGGCGTCTACTGTCTTGATTCGCAGCTTCAGCGCCATGATCGCCTCGCTCGATGCCTTGTAGAGGGCTTCGGCGCAGTCGCGCAGCTGCTTCTTCTCGGCTATCTCCTCGCGCCACCGGCACAGGTCGCCGATGACAGTCACCGGCGTACCCTTGGAGCGCTCCTCGAGGATGGCGATGCGCAGCGCCTTGCGGTAGTCCGCCTCGTTCTCGGCGTACTGCTGGCCGGTCCGCCTGAGCGTGTCCAGCTCCGCCATGAGGCGCTCGAACAGCTCCTCGCGCTGCGCATACATGTCCTGCATGGCCTACAGGACGCGCCACGTCGGGGTGGCGCAGCAGCCGGGATGCTTCTTGAACTCCTCGTACTGCTCTTTCGACTCGAAGGCGTAGGCCGTGCCGCAGGCCTTGCACTTCGCCGTGAAGCCGCCGCTCTCGGGCGGCTTCTTCTCGGGCTTGTCCGACAGCGCGTCCGGGTCGCTCTGCCCGTCGATGGCGAACAGGCCGCAAAGCGCGTACTTGCGCGCGTAGCTCGACGCCATCCCGGTCACCTGCGCGTCGTCGGAGCCGCTCTTGTGCTCCGCCTCGCGGGCGTAGGCCTTGAACTCCTTCTTCTCGCCGTGCCCGTCCACGAAGAACAGGGTGCACGTGGCCTCGACGTAGTAGCGGTCGCCCACCTTGCAGATGTTGTCGTGGAGCGTGAACGCCACGCCCGCCTCCTTACAGGGCTCCTTGAGCGCGGCGACGATGTCCTCGAACGAGCGGTAGCTGAACTTCGCGAACGCGTTGTAGCGCGCCTTGGGGACGGTCACGGAGCGCTGAACCTTGGCTATCGCCTGGGAGAGCGTCATCTTCTCGTCGTCCACCTAGCACACCCCCTTGCACTTGATGGTGCCGGTGATGCCGCGCTCGCGCAGCGCCGCGGCGAGCAGCTCCATCTGCGAGCGCGTGGCGGACGGAATCTCGACCGTCCACGCGCAGGACAGCTCGGGGCGCGCCGCGACGGCGGGTTCCGCCCGGCGCCTCGGCGCGGGGCGCGGCGCGGGCTTGGACTCTACCGCCTCGCGCATGGCGGCGATGCGGGCGTCCTCCTCGTCGGCGGCGCGGGCGGCGTTGAGCGCCGAGCCAAGGTCGAGCGTGCGGAACAGTTCGCGCTCGGCGACCTCGTAGTGGGCCATGGAGTCGCGCTGGGCCTTGAGCGTGTCCCAGTCGCGCGCGACGGCTGAGACCTTGGCCTCGAGCGCCTTCTTCGCCTTGACCTCGCCGAAGCCCTTGTTGAGCCACTGCTTCTCGTGGAGGCGCTCGTACGGCACGACCGGCGCGAGCAGCTCCGCGAACGTCTCGTAGTGCTCCTTGAGCTTGGCCATTGCGCGGGACTTGCGGTCCTCCTCGGCCTGGTCGAGCTGCGCCTTGATGCCGTCCGACGCGCCGTCGATGATGGACGTGATCTCCTTGCAGCGCTTCTCGAAGGCGGCGAGCGGCTTGTTGTACTCGCGCTTCACGGCCTTCCGGCGCTCCTCTATCTCTTTCTTCAGGCCGTTGAGGTAGAGGCGGTCGTTCTTGGCCCCCTTGATGGACTCGTCCTTGGTCAGGTCGTACTTGGCGCCCTCGTAGTCCGCGACCTTCGCGCGGATGCTGTCCTCCATCGCGTCGAAGTTCGCGCTGATGACGGACGGCGAGTACGTGACGACGAGGTCGGGCGCCCCCTGCTCCTCGATGACCTCGGCCACGACCTCCTCGGCCCCGTTCTCCTCGGACATTACCTGACCTCCTCGTTGAGCATCCGGTTGTACTTCCTCTCGGTTAGCGCCTCGTCGATGACCACCGCGTGCTCGACGATCCACTTGGCGAGCCTCTCGCGCGCGTCCATGAACTTGTCGAACGCCTCGTCGGACTTCGTTATGACCGAGATGGTGAACATCGCCTGCTCCTCCGTGGCGAGGTCGGCCAGCTCGGCGAACATTCCCTTGTAGTCCTCCATCACTCGGTCACCTCCCCGTCGTGGCTCACGAACAGGATCTGGGGCTGCTTGCTCTGGATGGACAGCCAGACCTCCTCGCCGCTCTTGCGGATGGCCTCGAACGCCGCGCTGTCCTCCGTGTCGACCTCGAACTGCAGGACGGCGACGCCGCCCTTAACGGTGGCCTGCTTGAACTTGGCCTCGATCTCCACCGGTATGTTTGTGCTCTCCATTGCTATTCCTCCCTGCCTGCGCCCGCGAGCATCGCCGCGAACGTCTCCAATGTCATGGTCACGAACTGCTCGCCGGGGATGGCGGTCCCGCGGCGCTTCCAGACGACCACGCCGTATTCGGCCCCGCGGTTCCTGCGCTCGGTCTCCGCCTCGCGCAGCCACTTGGGCAGCTCGTGCCTTCCCTGGTAGTCCTTGCACTCGATCGCGATGCCCCGCCCGGCCATCGACACGCCGCGGATGTCTCCCGTGTCGTGCGAGCCGGTCTTGACCTGCCTGTCGATGTCGCTCCCCAGCCTCCCGGCGAGGTAGTCGGCGACCAGTCGCTCGAACCTCGTGCCCGCGTCCTTGGCGGTCCTCCTGCTCCTACTCATCGACAAAACCGTCCGATTTCGAGCGGTGCTTGTTGAATGCGTGCCTCAGGTGCGGGTAGCGCGCCTCCATGATGCGGGCGAGGCTCGGCGCGAGGCCGTTCTTCACGCCGACGTGCAGCTCGTTGCGCACCATGTGGATGAGGCAGTTGATCGAGACGTAGCCCTTGCGGTTGAGGCGGGTGGCCTGCTCGACCATGAAGTCCCACGCCCGCGGGTGCTCGCCTATCCACGCGCGCGCGTCCGCCATGTCCTGCTCGCCGTCCGCGCCGAGGCCGAATATCTCGAGCTGGTTGCTCATCGGCTTCTGGCGGTACCTCTCGTCGTTACGCATTGACAGCTCCCGCCGCGCATGCCGCCTTTGCCGCCTGGACCGCGCCGTCCATCGTCGGGAGGACGAAGACGGTCAGGATCGCCGCGAACAGGACCGCGGCGGCGATGAAGCCGACCATGGCCCCCGCCCTGAACGCATCGGAGTCGAGCTGCTCGCGGACGGTCGGTCGATATGGCTTGGGTGCTATGATGGTCTGAGCCTCATGTCTGGGGCTGTTTCGGCGAGTGCTCACAAGTTGGTAGCTGGGGGCGCTCGCTTCTTTGTATGTGTACATCTTGTGTTCCCTTCTGATGTTTCCGCAGGTCAGGGCTAGGGTGCTTTTTAGGGTCTTTATTTTTGGGACTTTTTCGCGCGGCTCTTGGCGCTGTAGCACCTCTGCCGCTCGCGGTCGTTCCGCTTGGACCTCGCAGCCTCCTCGCGCATCGCGCTGGCCTGCTCCCTGAGGTCTGCCACGTGGCCCTCCTTCGTGCACTCCGCGCACCAGCCGTTCGCCTTGTTGAGCGGCTTGAACGTCATGCGCCCGCACTTCGGGCACATCCAGCGCTGCCGGAGCGATATGCCGCACTTCCTCGCCTGGAGCTTCACGGCCTCGGTAGTCCGTCCGAGCGCCTTGGCTATCTCCTTGGCTCCGTCGCCGGCGTGCTCCCTCAGGTACCGGATCTCACGTGTCGACCATGGCCTCACTGTCTCTTGCTCCCCTCCTTCCTCTCCCATTCCCGGTATGCCGCCCGAAGCGTCGAGCACATGGTGTCGAGCGCTATCTCGCGCGGGGTCTTGGGCTTGTTCTCCTGCTGCTTGGCCTCGCTGGCCATTTAGACCGCAGCCATAGCGTTTACGGCTCGCTCATCGCACATGTCGAGCAGGTAGCTGGCGTTACAGCCATAGAATCGGCATGCACGGTAGATAAAGTCTCCTGGCATGCTTCTTGGGTCGTTCTCGTATTTCGCAAGCGTTTTGGGAGATACGGCGAGCTTTGAAGCCGCCTCCGCTTGCTTCAGTCCGAGACGCGTACGCTCAGATGCTAGGTTCCTCATTGGTACTTCCTCCTATCAACTATGCATCTGGTTAGTACTTACGAGCTTTATAGTACGCACGGTACTAGTACATGTCAAGAAGAAATCTGTACAATTGCGCTTTATATTGGTACTATGCGAACTATAAGAAGTAAGCGTTTACAGATTCTAAGGAGGGCGTGAGATATGCATACGCGGTTGAAGGAGGTTCGTAAGGCGGCCGGCTATAAGCAGCAGGATGCTGCCGAGGCCTTCGGCGTTTCCCTCGGTACATATAGAAACTGGGAACAGGGACGAGTCATCATGAATGGCGAGCAGCTTATCGAAGCGGCCCGTTTGTTTAACTCAAACGTTGATTACATTTTGATGACCGACGTATGCGCAAGAGAATTTGATATGCAGCGCCGTGAACTTGATCAGCTCTTTGATGAATTAAGCGCAGAAGGTCGAGCGGTATTGCTCGATGTTGCAAGATCGCTTTCTTTGCATATATCTAATGATGCTCAGGCTGGCGTTTACGTTTAGGAATAGCTATGAGTCTTAAAGACCTTCGGCAGCGTTCTGGGTTGACGCAAAAAGAGGCCGCGAACGTGTTCGGCCTCAAATACCGGACCTATCAAAACTATGAGCTTGGAAACACTAGCCCCGACATGGACACGGCGGCTGAGTTTGCTCGTTATTTCAAATGCACCATCGGAGAACTGTTTGACCTTGAAGAAGGTGACGGTGAACAAATTGGCGGCCTGATCGCGAGCTTTTGAATCTATTTAACTCAATGAATAAAGACGGCCAAAAGGCCTTAATGGCCACTGCAAAAGGCCTCGCCGAGACTTTTCCATTAGAAAAAGAGAGCGGGATGCGTTAAATGCAGACCAGATTGAAGGAAGTTAGGAAGCTCACTTGAGAGAAACCTGCTGAAGGAATAGGGATAGCCACGACATGGAATACCGCTACGTACTTGCCCATTACTTAGATAAGGCAGGGATGTCACAGGCTGAGCTAGCTGCCAAAATCGGCTCACCGCGCTCAACGGTCTCTGCGCTCCTCAGCGGAAGGGCCAAGGAGCCAACGCTGGGGAAAGCAAAGGCCATAGCTGACGCATTGGGCGTATCTCTCGATGAAATGGCAAGGAAAACGCTTGGAGAGTGATAGCCACGATGGCCGCGAGGTTAAGGCTGAGAGAAGCCAGACTGAAGTACGGAGCTAAGCAGGCGGAAGTCGCATCGATACTGGGCGTTTCCGTATCCAGCTATTCAATGATGGAGAGTGGCACGCGCACGACAAGTGGCGACAAGATTGCCAAGCTCGCAAGGTTCTATGGATGCTCGGCGGACGAGCTGCTGGGAACTGGCGCGTGGGAAGCTCACGACATGCAGCTGGCGCGCGCACTGAATGAATACATTGCTGAGCTCGGCATGCGACAGGTCGACGTTTGCCGAAAATCGGGCCTATCAGACGCCCACGTCTCACAGCTTTTCAGCGGAAAGATAAGAGACCCAAAGGTTAGTGTCGTGAGAAAGGTTGCTCAAGCCATGGGAATATCCGTGGACGACCTACTCGATAGAGCAGAATCGTACCGCGAGTAAACACAAAAGAGCCCCGTCGGCAGCGCTGGTACCGCTATAGCCGACAGGGCATCCAACCAGTACACCCATGCAAACTCAACAACGTGAAGAAAGGGTGACATCCACATTATGCCAAAGAAGGCAGTGATATACGCGAGGTTCTCGTGCAACAGGCAGCGCGAGGCCTCGATCGAGGACCAGCTGCGCGTCTGCCGCGAGTGGTGCGCGCGCGAGGGCTACGAGGTCGCGGCGGAGTACTGCGACCGCGCCGTGTCGGGGCGCACCGACGACCGCCCCGAGTTCCAGCGGATGATAGCCAACGCCGGCGAGAGCGAGATCGTCCTCGTCTACATGATGGACCGCTTCAGCCGCGGCGAGTACGACGCGCCGATATACAAGCGCGAGCTCGCCACGCACGGGGTCAAGCTGGTCTCGGCGCTCGAGCAGATACCCGACAGCCCTGAGGGCATCATCTACGAGAAGCTGCTCGAGGGGCTCGCCGCCTGCGAGTCGAGGAAGACCGCCATCAGGACCAAGCGCGGAATGGAGGGCAACGCCCTCAAGTGCAAGACCAACGGCGTGCGCATCTTCGGATACCGCAGGAACGGGGACGACGAGTACGAGGTCGACGAGGCGCAGGCGGCGTGGGTGCGCGAGGCCTTCGCGCTGAGGCTCGAGCGCATGTCCATGAACGCGATAGCGCGCGAGTTCGCGCGGCGCGGCCTCAGGACGCGCAAGGGCAACCCGTGCGGCCAGGCGATGGTGCAGCAGATGCTGCGCGACCGAAGGTACACGGGCAGGTACGAGTGGGGAGGCATCGTCCGCGAGGGCGGGATGCCGTAGATCGTGGACGAGGTGACGTTCATGGAGGTCCAGGGAATCAAGTGCCGCAAGCAGCGCTCGAGCGAGAACTGGGGCGACTTCGCCCTCGCGGGGGCGGCGCTGTGCGCGGAATGCGGCAGGAACCTGCAGGGCGTGAGCGGCAGGGGCCGCAACAACGTGAAGTACGAGTACTACAGCTGCCCGGGGTCGTGCGTCCGCAACATCAGGCGCGAGGAGCTCGAGGGCTCCATAGCCTCGGCGCTGAGGGAGCTGCTGGGCGACCGCGGCGAGGCGCTGCAGATAGCCAACATGGTAGCGGAGCGCGCGGACACTGCCGAGGTGAGGGCGCGCCGCAGGCAGGCGGAGGACTCGCTCAGGGCCGCGGAGAGGGGCCTGAGGAACATCCTCAACGCCATCGAGCAGGGCGTGATAGCGCCGGGCGTGAACGAGCGCATAGCCGAGCTCGAGGAGCAGCAGGCGCGCGCGAGGTACGACCTCGAGGCCATCACGGACGAGCGGATAGACCCGGAGCGCTTCGCCGACTTCCTGCAGTGCGGGACGGCGCTCGACGACGCGACGCTGCTGAAGGCGTTCGTGTGGCAGGCTGTCGTCTCGGAGGACGAGATACTGGTCACGCTGAACTACGACAAAAAGGGCGAACCCGCCAGATTGGACATCCAGCGGGTTCGAGCAAAATTGGAATGGTGCCCCATGTTGGATTCGAACCAACGGCCTTCTGCTCCGGAGGCAGACGCTCTAATCCCCTGAGCTAATAGGGCCAACGTTTGGCATTATACCCAAGTGCACCATGGGCTATCAAAATAAAAGAAAAAGGTTTGCAATTCCGAGGAAGACGCGGCGCAACGGCCCACTTTAGAAGGCAAAAGCGAGTCGGATAGTATAAACTCTCATGCACCATATATACACGGCTCGCAATGCGGGCCGTTTTTGCAAAAGTTATCCATCGAGGTGAGAGGCACACCATGATTGCAATTCTAAAGCAGAGCGCCAGCGACGAGGCCGTCAGCCATATTGTCAGCTGGATTGAGAAAAAAGGCCTGAAGACCGACGTCTCGCGCGGCGAGAATGAGACGATTATCGGCCTGGTGGGCGATACGACCAAGATCGACCCGTTCCTGCTCGAGTCCATGGATGTCGTCGAGCGCGTGCAGCGCGTCTCCGAGCCGTTCAAGCGCGCCAACCGCAAGTTCCACCCCGAGGACTCCGTCATCGACTGCGGTCACGGCGTCAAGATCGGCGGCGACCAGTTCCAGGTCATCGCCGGTCCCTGCTCCGTCGAGGGCGAGAACCTCATCCGCATCGCACGCCGCGTGAAGGCCGCCGGCGCCACGATGCTGCGCGGCGGTGCCTACAAGCCCCGCACCTCCCCCTACGCCTACCAGGGCATGGGCCCCGCCGGCCTCGACCTGCTGTGCGAGGCGTCTGCCGAGCTCGACATGCCGATCGTCACCGAGATCATGGACCCGCGCGACGTGCAGGTCTTCTTGGACAAGAAGATTGACGTCATGCAGATCGGCGCCCGCAACGCCCAGAACTTCCCCCTGCTCAAGGAGGTCGGCAAGACCCAGACCCCGATTCTGCTCAAGCGCGGCATGTCCGGCACGATCGACGAGCTGCTTATGGCAGCCGAGTACATCATGAGCGAGGGCAACGACAACGTCATCCTGTGCGAGCGCGGTATCCGCACCTTCGAGACCCGCACCCGCAATACCTTCGACCTCAACGCCGTGCCGGTTCTGCACCACCTGTCGCACCTGCCCGTCGTCGCCGACCCCAGCCACGCCACCGGCTACACCCGCTACGTTGAGCCCATGGCGCTCGCCGCGACCGCCTGCGGCGCCAACGGCCTGGAGATCGAGGTCCACGACGAGCCCAGCCGCGCATGGTCCGACGGCGCCCAGGCCCTCACCCCCGACCAGTTCGACGACACCATGCGCCGCATTCGCGCCATCCGCGAGGTCGTCTGCCAAGAGACCATGGAGTAGCCCATGGGTACGGTGAGAAACGCGCGCGTTAACCAGGGCGGCCCCAAGTGCGCCGGTATCGTCGGCCTTGGCCTCATCGGCGGTAGCTTTGCCCGCGGCTATGCCCAGGCGGGCGTCCGCGTGCTGGCCTGGGACCCCGATGACGATGTCATGACGGCCGCCAGCATGGGCACTGTCGCCGGAGAGCTCAACGACAAGACACTCGGCGAATGCGACATCATCGTCCTGGCTTGCTACCCCGAGGCCTGCATCGAGTGGCTCGAGGCGCATGCCCAGGCCCTCGCCGACGCCACCGACACCGAGGCCATCATGGGTCCCGTGGTGATCGACACCGTGGGCGTCAAGGGCATCGTGTGCGAACGTGCCTTTGAGCTTGCCCGTGAGCACGGCTTTTACTTTGTGGGCGCACACCCCATGGCGGGCACGCAGTACTCGGGCTACGCACACTCCCGCGCCGACCTGTTCCAGGGCGCGCCACTCGTGCTCGTGCCGCCCGCGGTGGACGATGCGCTCAAACTGGAGCTTTTGGGCCAGGTGCGCGAGATGGTGCGCCCCTTGGGCTTTGGCAAGTTCAGCGTGACCAGCGCCGCCGAGCACGACCGCGTCATCGCCTTCACGAGCCAGCTTGCGCACGTGGTGTCCAACGCCTACGTCAAAAGCCCCACCGCCCAGGTCCACCACGGCTTTTCGGCCGGTAGCTACCGCGATCTCACCCGCGTGGCGCACCTCAACCCGCAAATGTGGTCCGAGCTCATGATCGACGACGCCGACGCGCTCGCCTACGAGATCGACCATCTGATCGAATCGCTCGGCGCCTACAGCCGTGCGCTCAAGGACCGCGACCAGCGCTATCTGGAGAATCTCCTTGCCGAGGGCGACCGCATTAAGCGCGCGCTCGACGACGAGACCTCCCACTAGACCACCTATCACGCCAGGTCGAAAGGACCGAAGCTTATGGCGATTACCATCGATATTGACACCGCTCGCCCCTACCAGGTGCATGTGGGCACGTTTTTGCTGGAGAAGGCGGGCCCGCTCGTACGCGCCACCGCCGGAGGCACCCGCGCCGTCATCGTGACGGACACCAACGTGGGCCCGCTCTACCAGATGCCCGTTAAGCAGAGCCTGGAGGCGTCGGGCTACGAGGTGAGCATCTGTACCTTCGAGGCCGGCGAGGCCCATAAGCGCGCCGAGACCTACGTGTCCATTTTGGAGTTTGTGGCCGAGCACGAGCTTTCGCGCTCCGACGTGATCGTGGCACTCGGCGGCGGCGTCGTGGGCGACGTGGCCGGCTTTGTGGCCGCCACCTACATGCGCGGCTGTAAGTTTGTACAGATCCCCACGAGCCTACTCGCCATGGTGGATTCGTCGGTCGGCGGCAAGACGGCTATCGATCTCGCTGCCGGCAAAAACTTGGCCGGTGCTTTTTGGCAGCCGAGCGTGGTTATCGCCGACGTGGGATGCCTGGCCACCCTCACGCCCGAGCAGTTCGCCGACGGCTGCGGCGAGGTCGTCAAGCACGCCGTGATCGCCGACCCCGAGCTTTTCACCGAGCTGGAGAAGACCCCGCTCACGCTGGAGCTGCTCAACCGCGATGTGGCCCGCGTAGCGCTCATCATCGCCCGCAATATCGACATTAAGCGCGCCGTGGTTGTCGCCGATGAGCGCGAGACCAACCAGCGCAAGCTCCTCAACTTTGGACACAGCGCCGGACACGCCGTCGAGGCCTGCGAGCACTTTGAGCTGGGACATGGCAACTGCGTGTCGATCGGCATGGGCATCATCACGCGCGCCGCAGCGCTACATGGCATTTGCGACGCTGAGTTGCCCGGCCGCATCGAGGAGCTCTGCGCGCGTCACGGCCTCAAGACCCGCTGTGAGCTTTCCGCCGACGCCGTCTTTGCCGAAGCGCTGCACGACAAAAAACGCACCGGTGACACGATCGACCTGGTGATTCCGCACGGCATTGGCCGTTGCAGCATCGACCGCACACCGCTTTCCACCTTCCACGATCTAATTGCCGAGGGCCTCGGCCAGAAGGGAGACGCATCCGCATGCTAGCCCGCATCACCCCGTCCCCGCTTAAGGGCACCGTTCCCGCCATCGCGTCCAAGTCGATGGCGCATCGCCTGATCATCTGCGCTGCGCTTGCCAACGGCGAGACGCACGTCACCTGCAACACCACCTGCGCCGACATCGAGGCCACGGTGCGCTGCCTTACGGCACTGGGTGCTCGCATCGAGACCGTCGAGGACGGCTTCCAGGTCCACCCCACCATGAAGAGTGTTGAGTTTGGCCTGCTCAAGGCCCTTGCCGGCGGCACGCTTGACTGCGGTGAAAGTGGCTCCACGCTGCGCTTTATGCTGCCTGTCGCCTGCGCGCTGGGTGCGGATGCCACCTTCGTAGGCCAGGGCCGCCTGGGCGCCCGCCCGCTCTCCCCGCTCTCGGACGAGATCATCGCCGCCGGCTGCGACCTACAGGGTCTGGGCGGTTTTCCGCTCAAGACGAGCGGCCGCATGCGCCCGGGCACCTTTGTGCTTCCGGGCAACGTGAGCTCGCAGTACATCTCGGGCCTGCTGCTGGCAGCCCCGCTGCTGGCCCAGCCCTCCTGCGTGCAGGTAACCGGCCTCATCGAGAGCCGCCCCTACATCAACCTGACGATACAGGCCATGAAGGCCTTTGGCGTCGAGGTCAACGTCGAGCGCATTCCGGCCAAGGACGGCCAGCCCGAGGTCACGAACTTCCGCGTGAGCAGCGGCTCGTACCGCACGCCCGGCAGCGTAGCCGTCGAGGGCGACTGGTCCAACGCCGCCTTTTGGCTGTGCGCCGGCGCCATCGGTACCGACCCCATCACCGTCGAGGGCGTGTCGCTCAGCTCCGCACAGGGCGACCGCAACGTGCTCGCCGCGCTCTCGCGCTTTGGTGCCCGCATCGTGCGCTCCACCAACGCCGCCACTGTGCAGTCCGACAAGCTCGCCGGCTTTGAGATGAGCGCCCACGATATTCCCGACCTGGTGCCCGTCATCTCCGCCGTGGCTTCGCTGGCGCAGGGCCGCACCTTTATCCGCGATTGCGCACGTCTGCGCATCAAGGAATCTGACCGTCTGGTCACCACCACCCGCGAGCTCACCGCGCTGGGCTCACAGGTGCGCATCGCCGGTGACGACCTCATCATCAAGGGCGTCGATGCCCTTACCGGCGGCAAGGTCGATTCGCACAACGACCACCGCATCGCCATGATGGCAGCCATCGCCGCAAGTCGCGCCACCGGCGAGGTCGTGATCCACGGCGCCGAGGCCGTCAACAAGTCCTATCCCGATTTCTTCGACCACTACCGCCTGTTGGGCGGCAAGGTCACGCTCGAGGAGGAATAGCATGTCCTCGACCTTTGGCAACGTTTTGCATCTGAGCATTTTCGGCCAGTCGCACTCCCCCGCCATCGGCTGCTCGCTCGATGGCATCCCGGCGGGCATCGCCGTGGACCAGGAGAAGCTGCAGGCCTTCCTCGACCGTCGCGCCCCTGGCCGCGACGAGACCGCAACCAAACGCCGCGAGGCCGACGCCGCGCATATCATCGCCGGTGTTGTCGATGGACATACCACCGGCGCGCCCATCGCCGCGATTATCGAGAACACCAACACGCGCTCCAAGGATTACTCCGAGCTGCGCCGCAAGCCCCGCCCCGGACATGCGGACTTCCCTGCGCGCGTGAAGTATCACAACATGCACGATGTCGCTGGTGGCGGGCATTTCTCCGGCCGCCTAACGGCACCCTTATGCATCGCCGGCGGCATTGCGCTGCAGGCACTCGAGGCCCGCGGCATTCAGGTCATGGCGCACGTCGCGCAGATCGGCGGCATCTCCGACCTGCCGATGGACGATATGGTCTATCGCGAGGCCGACCGCAAGGCGATCCTTACGAACGATCTGCCGTGCATTGACGCCGCCGCAGCCGGCCGCATGCGCGAGGAGATTCTGGCCGCGCGCGACGAGCTCGACAGCATCGGCGGCATCGTGGAGTGCGGCATTTACGGGCTTCCCACGGGCATAGGCGACCCCATGTTCGACGGCATCGAGAACCGCATCGCGCAAATCGCGTTTGGCATTCCCGCCGTAAAGGGCGTGGAGTTTGGCATGGGCTTTGCCGTGGCCGCCATGCGCGGCAGCGAGAACAACGATCCATATCGCATCGATGCCGAGACCGGCGAAATCGAGGTCGAGTCCAATAACGCCGGCGGCATCCTGGGCGGTATTTCGACCGGCGCGCCCGTCATGTGGCGCATGGCCGTAAAGCCGACGCCCTCAATTGGCCGCGAGCAGCAGACCGTAGACATGGACGCTATGGAAAATGCCAAGCTCTCGGTGCACGGCCGTCACGATCCCTGCATCGTCCCCCGAGCCGTCCCCGTAGCCGAGGCAGCCGCGGCGCTCGCCATCTGGGACGCTCTCCTCGAGGACGTCGCCCAGCTCTAACCCGACTCACCTGGGTTGCCTGTCAACTCAGCCGTTACGTGAAAGGGGCCTCCATGGACCTTGCTGACATCCGCCAGGCCATCGATGGCATCGATACCACGCTCCTCAACAGCTTTGTCGAGCGCATGGACATTGCCACCGAAGTCGCCAAGTCAAAAATCGAGATGGGCAAGGCCGTCTTCGACCCCGCCCGCGAGCGCTCCAAGCTCAACAACCTCGCCAGCCGCGCGCCCGAGCGCTACCAGGCACAGACCATCGCCCTGTTCCGCCTCCTCATGAGCATGAGCAAGGCCGAGCAGCAGCGCTACATCAACGAGCTCAAGGGCATCACCGTCTCGCAAAAGGCACACGCCACGGCTGCAGCCTCCGACACGCCCTTCCCTCAAACGGCCACCGTCGCCTGCCAGGGCGTGGAAGGTGCCTATAGCCAGATCGCCGCGTGCAAACTCTTCGACGTGCCCGACATCGCGTTTTTCGAGACCTTCGAAGGCGTCATGCGCGCTGTGCGCGACGGCTTCTGCGAGTTTGGCGTGCTGCCCATCGAGAACTCCACCGCCGGATCGGTCAACGCCGTCTACGACCTGCTCGCCCAGTTCGATTTCCACATCGTGCGTTCGCTGCGACTCAAGATCGACCACAACCTGCTCGTCAAGCCCGGCACCAAGCTCGCCGACGTGCGCGAGGTCTACAGCCACGGCCAAGCCATTGCCCAGTGTGCCGGCTTTATCGAGTCCCACGACCTGCACGCCACCAAGTACCCAAACACGGCCATGTCGGCCGAGATGGTCGCCAACTCCGAGCGCACCGACGTCGCCGCCATCGCCTCGCGCAGCTGTGCCACGCTGTATGGCCTGGAGGTGCTGGAGCCCAACATTCAGGACTCGGACAACAACTACACGCGCTTTGTCGTCATCAGCCGTGAGCCGCGCGTCTACCCCGGCGCTAATCGCACCTCGCTCATGATCACCACGGCCAACGAGCCGGGCGCCCTCTATCGCGTGCTCGAGCGCTTCTACGCACTCAACATCAACCTGATCAAGCTCGAGAGCCGCCCCATCCCCGGCCGCGACTTTGAGTTTATGTTCTACTTTGATCTGGACTGCCCCTTTGGCAGCAAGGCCCTCGATGACCTGCTCGATTCCATCGACGACGTGTGCGAGAGCTTCACCTACTTTGGCAGCTACACGGAGGTGCTCTAGATGACCGATATCACTGCAACCCGTCCCTACGGCGTGCTGGGCCGTGTGCTGGGCCACAGCTACACCCCGACCATCTACAAAGAGCTCGCTGGGCTCGAGTACGTGCGCTTTGAGCGCGAGCCCGAGGACCTCGCGGCCTTTATGACCGGCGACGAGTGGGAGGGCACCAACGTGACCATCCCCTACAAGCGCGCCGTCATGGACTACCTTGACGAACTGAGCCCGCTCGCCGAGCGCATGGGCAACGTCAACACCATCACGCGCCTGCCCGACGGCCGCCTGCGCGGCGACAACACCGACTACTTTGGTTTTCAGTGCCTGGTCGAAGAGTTGGGCGTTGAGGTTGCCGGTAAGAAGGTCCTCGTGCTCGGTGCCACCGGTGGTGCGGGTACTACGGCCAGTATGGTGCTCGGAGATCTGGGCGCCATCGTCGTACCCGTGGGTCGCACGAGCGAGGTCAATTACAGCAACATCGCTCAGCAGTCCGATGCAACGCTGCTCGTCAACTGCACGCCCGCCGGTATGTTCCCCCACTGCCCCGACGCGCCTTGCACGCTCGAGGGGCTCGATGCGCTCGAGGGCGTTATCGACATTGTCTACAACCCCGCTCGCACGGGACTCATGCTCGAGGCCGAGCGCCGCGGCATCCCCTGCATCGGCGGCCTGCTCATGCTCGTGGCCCAAGCGGCGCAGGCTGTCGAACGCTACACCGGCCAAGTCACCCCGCGCGAGCGCATCCTGGACGTAACGGAGCGCCTGTCACGCCGCGAACAGAACATCGCGCTGATCGGCATGCCGGGTTCAGGCAAGACCCGCGTGGGTGAGCAAGTCGATGTGCTCACGGGCCGCGAGCACATCGACTTGGATCACGCGCTCGAGGAGCGTCTGGGCATGCCCTGTGCCGACTTTATCGTCGAGCGCGGCGAGGCGGCCTTCCGCGAACAGGAGACGGCTGCGCTGGCCGACATCTCCAAGCGCAGCGGCCTGGTGCTCTCCACCGGCGGCGGCGTGGTCACACGCGACGAGAACTACCCGCTGCTACACCAGAACAGCCAGATTGTGATGCTCAACCGCAAGCTCGACGAGCTCGCCCACAAGGGCCGCCCCATCACCGCGCGCGACGGCATCGACAAGCTGGCCGAGCAGCGCATGCCGCGCTACCGCGCCTGGGCCGACTACATCATCGACTCACGCGACTGCGCCGCCAACACCGCCCAAGCCCTCCTCGAGACCCTCCAACCCGCTCTCTAACCAAAACCACCACAAAGGGGACAGGCACCTTTGTGGTGGTTTCTCGACTGCAAAGGAAGCAACCATGAAAGCACTCGTCATCAACGGCCCCAACCTCAACATGCTCGGCATTCGCGAGCCGGGCATCTACGGCAACGACAACTACGACCGCTTAGTGCAGATCTGCCAGGAAGCGGGCGCCGCACAGGGCTTCGAAGAAGTCGAGGTCTTCCAGTCTAACCACGAGGGCACCATCGTCGACAAGATCCAGGAGGCCTACGGCAAGGTCGACGGCATCGTCATCAACCCGGCGGCCTACACGCACACAAGCGTCGCGATCCTCGACGCACTCAAGGCCGTCGCCATCCCGGCTGTGGAGGTCCACATCAGCGCCGTAGAGACGCGCGAGGACTTCCGCCAGGTAAGCTACGCCCGCCTGGCCTGCTTCGCCACCATCACCGGCGAGGGCCTGAAGGGCTACGCCCACGCGTTGGAGCTGCTGAAAGAGCATCTCGAAAAGTAAAATGCCAACCCCAACAAACAGCAGCGGCTTGCTCGCGCTCGGCTCCAGCAACACACAAGATGAAAAAAGCCCAGACCACCAAGCGGTCTGGGCTTAATAAACGATGGTGCTCCATGGCGGATTCGAACCGTCGACCTTGGGATTAGAAGTCCCCTGCTCTATCCAACTGAGCTAATGGAGCAAATAACCGCACGCCCAAGCAAGCACAAGCCTGTCAGGCGCAAGTAATTATAACCTAGTTGAACTGCTCGCGGTACGCCTTGCAGACCTCATCGACCGGGCCGTCCATGCGAAGGTCACCCTTCTCAATCCAAACGGCACGCTGGCAGATGCGCTCAACCTGCTCCATAGAGTGCGAAACGAACAGAACCGTCACGTCGCCGCTCTGGATAAAGTGCTGGATGCGGGCCTCACACTTTTGCTGGAAGAACACATCACCGACGGACAGCGTCTCGTCAACGATCAGAATATCGGGCTCGGTAATCGTCGCGATTGCAAAGGCGATACGCGCCACCATGCCCGAAGAGAAGTTCTTAAGCGGCATATCGACAAAGTTCTGCAGCTCAGCGAACTCGATAATGCCGTCAAAGTTGGCGTCGATGAACTCCTTGGTATAGCCGAGCAGGGCGCCGTTCAGATAGATGTTCTCGCGGGCGGTCAGCTCGGGGTCAAAGCCGGCGCCAAGCTCAATCAGCGGCGCGATGTTACCGTGCACCTTAACGCTGCCCTCGCTAGGCTCAAGAACGCCAGCGATAATCTTGAGCATCGTAGACTTGCCGGAGCCATTGGTGCCGACCAGACCCACAACCTCGCCGCGATGAATATCAAACGAGATGTGCTTAAGCGCCCTAAACTCCTCAAAGAACAGCTCGTGCTTGGCAAGCTTAATGAAGTACTCCTTGAGGTTGGTCAGCGACTCGGACGCCATGTTAAAGATCATGGTGACGTCGTCGACCTCGACAGCCAGAGGCTGCTCGCTGTAATCAACAACAGATTCAGTCATCACAGCACTCCTTAGATGTAGAGGATAAATTTGCGCTCGGACTTATGGAACACGGTATAGCCAATAATAAGCGCAAGAACCGCCCAAGCGACGCACATACCAAACGTCATAAGCGAGGGCGTAGTCTGGAACAGGAAGATATCGCGCATAAACTGCAGGTAGTTGAACATGGGGTTCGCATACATCAAGATACGCACGAGATGCGGCATTTGCGCAATATAGTCAGTCGTCCAGAAGATGGGCGTAATGTAAGTCCACGCCGTAATGACGACGCTCCACAGATGCATAACGTCGCGGAAGAAGACCGTAAGGGCAGAGAGCATCATGCCCAGGCCCATGCAGAAGCACATAAGCAGCAGCAGGCAAACCGGCAACAGAATCAGGTGCCAAGAAGGCATAACGCGGAACCACAGCATGACGATGGCGACGGCGACCAGCGAGAAGGCAAAGTTGACCAGCGAGAAGAGCACCTTCTGCACCGGGAAAACCCAGCGGTGCACCTTAACCTTCTTGAGCAGAGGGGCAGCGCCCACGATCGACGTCAGGGCCTGGTTAGTAGACTCAGACATGACGGCAAAGGTGATGTTACCCACGATCAAGTACAGCGGGTACATCTCGGGCGTCATTGAGCCATTGCGGCCCTGGCCAAAAATCGTCGAGAACACGATGGCCATGACGATCATCATCAGCAGCGGGTTGAGCACCGACCATGCGACGCCCAGAACGCTACGGCGATACTTGATCTTAAAATCCTTGGTAACCAGCTGACGAAGGATAAACGCGTCCTTCTCAAATTCGTTCTTAGCAAACGTCGCAGGCAGACTGCGAGTTTCTTGTTGCTTTGTCTGATCCGACACGGATGCAACTCCTTTACTCGTAATCGTTGACAAACGAACAGTATAGACCCGACGGCCATGCAAACGATTCGCGCAACAAAACTGGAGAACTAACCCACATCTTAGGATGCCAGGCCCAAACGGCTATACTTTCTAGGATTGAATGTATAAGGAGCATTAAGTGAATTCTGAATCCATCGCCGTCATCATCCCTTGCTACAACGAAGCGCTCACGATCGGCAAAGTCATCGACGACTTTCACCGCGAGCTTCCGCAGGCGACGGTCTATGTCTATGACAACAACTCGTCGGACGATACCTCACGCATTGCCACCGAGCACGGCGCCACAGTCCGCTTTGAGCCCCGTCAGGGAAAGGGCAACGTGTGCCGCCAGATGTTTCGCGATATCGACGCCGATTGCTACCTGATGGTCGACGGAGACGACACCTACCCCGCCGAGGCGGCCAAGGCCCTCTGCGAGCCCATCCTTAACGGCACGGCCGACATGACCGTAGGCGATCGCCTTTCCAACGGCACCTACGCCGAGGAGAACAAGCGTGCCTTCCACGGCTTTGGCAATAATCTGGTCCGCGCCATGATCAAGTGGATCTATGGCTACAGCTTCGATGACGTCATGACAGGCTACCGCGCCATGAGCCGCCCGTTCGTTAAAACCTTCCCAGTGCTTTCCGAGGGCTTTCAGATCGAAACCGAGCTCTCGATCCACGCCGTCGACCACCGCTGGCGCATCAAAGATGTGCCCATCGAGTACCGCGACCGTCCCGAGGGTTCCGAGTCCAAACTCAACACCGTGAGCGACGGCATTAAAGTCGTTGCGATGATCGGCACGCTGTTCAAGGACTACCGCCCGCTGAAGTTCTTCAGCCTCGTTGCGCTTCTGTTCGCGGTATTCGGCCTCGCCCTGGGCATGCCCATCGTTGTCGAATATTTCCAGACCGGCCTCGTCCCGCGCTTCCCCACCGCTATGCTCGCCGCCTCGTTTATGTTCCTGTGCGGCCTGAGCCTTGCGACCGGCTTCATCCTAGATTCTGTAGCAAAGGTCGAAAAAAAGCAGTGGGAGGTCAACGTGTACAGCAAATACGCCTACGACGACCAGCCCGGCCACCCTACTTCCATGCCAAGCGAGAGGTAGATCTTCCGCAAAATACTATTGGCACCACTGCGCAGATAGCCACCAACAAGAAAAGCCGCCGTTAAAGAACGGCGGCTTTTACTCTCGAAAAGTTAATAGCGGCTAGAGCGTCTTGATGTACTCCCCCAGCTCTTCCTCCCAGTCGGGCATGTGGAAGCCGGCAGCCTCGAGCTTGGACAGGTCGAGCGCGGAGTGGACCGGGCGCGGGGCGACGGGGCCCTCGGCGCTCGCGTAGTAGTCGGCGGTCGATACCGGCACGACCCTGCCCCCGTTGCCGTTGGCGGCCTCGAAGACGGCGCGGGCGATATCGGCCCAGGACTTGACGGTGCCGGAGCCGGTGCAGTCGTAGGTGCCGTAGGGGGCGTGCGTCCCCAGCACGTGGAAGATGGCCTCGGCCATGTCGCGCGTGAAGGTCAGGCGGCCCAGCTGGTCGTCAACGACCGTGACCTGCTCGAGCCCGTCCTCGGGGTCGGCGACGCGGTCGGACAGGCCCTTCATCGTCTTGACGAAGTTGCGGCCCTCG
Organism: Coriobacteriaceae bacterium; assembly: GCA_025993015.1. Lineage (NCBI taxonomy): Bacteria > Bacillati > Actinomycetota > Coriobacteriia > Coriobacteriales > Coriobacteriaceae > Coriobacteriaceae bacterium. The sequence continues at coordinate 2,054,346 of DAJPFV010000001.1, read as the reverse complement.
CCGATGACCCAGCTGGAGCGCATGATGTAGTGGCGCGGGCACCCGGCCACGGCGATGTCGCCGGCGGCCTTGGTCTGGCCGTAGACGGACAGCGGGCTGAGGGGCTCGTCCTCGTCATGCACCTCGGCGGTGCCGTCGAAGACGTAGTCGCTGGACACGTGGACGAGGGTGATCCCGTGATCAGAGCATGTGCGGGCGAGGAGGGCGGGGCCGGTCGCGTTGGCCTTCCAGGCGGTCGCGCGGCCCTCGGCGGTCTCCGCCCTATCCACGGCGGTGTAGGCGCCGCAGTTGATCACGGTGCCGTAGAGCGACCAGTCGTACTGTGTGTAGGCGTCCGGGTCTGACATATCGAAGGTGTCGATGTCGCAGAAGTCGAAGTCCTTGGCGACGCCGCGCTCCTCCGCCAGCCTGCGCACAGCATGGCCCAGCTGGCCGTTGCAGCCGGTGACGAGCGTCCTCTTGGGCGCCATTGGGACGACGTCCCTGAGCATCGGGTGGTTGAGGTCGGCCTCGGAGACGGTGGCCTCATCGAACGGGATCGGCCACTCGATGGCGAGCTCGGGGTCGGCGAGGTTCACGAAGGTGTAGGTCTTCTTGAGCTCGAGGGACCAGTGGGCGTCCACCAGGTAGGTGTAGGCGGTGCCGTCCTCCAGGGCCTGGAAGGAGTTGCCCACGCCGCGCGGGACGTAGATGGCCTTGGACGGGTCGAGCGTGCAGGTGAACACCTTCCCGTAGGTCTCGCTGCCCTCGCGCAGGTCCACCCAGGCGCCGAAGACGCTGCCGCGCGCCACGGAGATGAACTTGTCCCAGGGCTCGGCGTGGATGCCGCGGGTGACGCCGCGGCTGTCGTTGTAGGAGATGTTGTTCTGGACGACCCTGAGGTCCGGGATGCCCAGGGCGGTCATCTTGGCGCGCTGCCAGTTCTCCTTGAACCAGCCGCGCGAGTCGCCGTGGACGGCGAGGTCGACGACCTTGAGGCCCTCGATGCCGGTCTCGGCGACGGAGAGGTCCTTCTCGAATGCGATGTCTGCCATGTGGGAAAAGCTCCTATCGAAGAGGTTGTATAACCGGGGGCGCCCGCGCGGGGCCGCAGGGTCATCCCCATGCCCTGCGGCCCCGCGCGGGCGCCCCGCGGTGCGGTTCGCCGGAATGCAGTCTTACTGGCCCTGTGCGCGGTAGCGGGCCTCGGTGGCCTCCTTGGCGGGGCGCCACCAGGACTCGTTGGCGACGTACCAGTCGATGGTCCGCTTGAGCCCCTCGGCGAAGTCGGTGTGGGCCGGCCTCCAGCCCAGCTCGCGCTGGAGCTTGGTGGAGTCGATGGCGTAGCGGCGGTCGTGGCCGGGGCGATCGGCGACCCAGTCGAAGTCCTCGGGGTCCTTTCCCATCGCCTCGAGGATCATGCGCAGGACGGTGATGTTGTTCTTCTCGCCATTTGCGCCGATGAGGTAGGTCTCCCCCATCCGGCCCTTGGTGAGGATGTCCCAGACGGCAGAGGAGTGGTCCTCGGTGTGGATCCAGTCGCGGACGTTCTCGCCGCGGCCGTAGAGCTTGGGGCGCACGCCGTCGATGATGTTGGTGATCTGCCTGGGGATGAACTTCTCCACGTGCTGGTAGGGGCCGTAGTTGTTGGAGCAGTTGGAGATCGTGGTGCGCAGGCCGTAGGTGCGGGTCCAGGCGCGGACCAGCATGTCGGAGGACGCCTTGGTGCTCGAGTACGGGCTGCTCGGGTGATACGGCGTCTCCTCGGTGAACTTGGCGGGGTCGTCGAGCGCCAGGTCGCCGTAGACCTCGTCGGTGGAGACGTGGTGGTAGCGGATGCCGTATTTCCTCACGGCCTCCAGCAGGCGGAAGGTGCCCTCCACGTTGGTGCGCAGGAACGGCTCGGGGTCCGCGATGGAGTTGTCGTTGTGGCTCTCGGCGGCGTAGTGCACGATCGCGTCGTGGCCCGGCACCAGCCTGTCCAGCAGCTCCGCGTCGCAGATGTCGCCCACGACGAGCTCCACGCGGTCCGACGGCAGGCCCGCGATGTTCTCGGGGTTGCCGGCGTAGGTCAGCTTGTCCAGGACGGTGACGTGGACGCCCGGGTGGTTGTTCACGACGTAGTGCACGAAGTTGCTGCCGATGAAGCCGCAGCCGCCAGTGACGATGATATTCTTGGGTTCGAAAATCTCAGACATGAAAATCCAATCTGAAGCATGTACAGCTTCTTTAGTATGCCGCAGGAAGTGACGCCGCGACGCTATTCAACAAAACTATCGGACATTTCGGCATGCGATAAGAGCCATAACCTTCGCAGAATTACCTCCTGTACAAAACGCCTCCGAAATGCAGTCTTTGTCGTAGTGAAAAACCGAATCCCCAGTTATTTCACGTAAGTACTTATAGAAGAAATCCTCCCAGCTTTTAAACTTCTCACTGTTTACAAAGGCTTCTGGGGTTTCCAAAACCGTCTTAACATCTAGCCCTGAAAATACGCCGGAGCTCAGCAGAAGCCATTCGAACGACTCGGGAAGACAAACCGTAACAGTATCGCGGTGAATGTCTTGCAGCTTAAGGACGCGGTCCGCATAGCACCCAAATGCCGCCCCGTCCGCGACAACAAACACGCGATCGTCGAGATGCTGATCCAACCAGCCCAAAATCGCGCTGTTCGTCATGGCCGAAGTACAGGTAAGCTCACTGTCAGCAAAATGCCGTTTAAAGAACTGGAAACCAGACTTACTGTCCTCGCATAGAAGGATAGAAAAGTCCTGTTGTTAGCGTCGGAATAATTTAGCCAAATATAGTCGGCCGAGATTGACCAATCCCGGCCGACCCATTTTAGCCAACACGCCCGCATCTATGTCTTTCCTATCGCTTCCCTACATCCCCTCGGGCTGGATCCCCCTCACCTTCACCGCCTGGGGGACGGCCTCCACCGAGTAGGTGTCGAGCCCCCTGCCGCGGTAGCTCGGGCCCCGCATCACGAACACCGACGCCTTGTCGAACAGCCTGTCGAGGGCGCAGAGGAGCGTGTCGTCGCCCGTGAAGAACTCATCCCACCCGCTCGGGGCGATGTTGCTCGTGAGGACCATCGCGTTCGGCCCCTCCTTCTCGTAGCGCCTGTCGACGACATCGAAGAACAGGTCGGTGCACGGCCTGTCGTAGACGCATCTCCCCACCTCGTCAACGATGAGGCACGACGGCTTGACGAGCGAGGAGACGACCCGCGAGGTGTTTCCCCGCTGGACGGCCTTCTGGAACCTGTCCCTGAGCTCGGTCGCCTTTATGTAGTAGGTCTTGATCCCCCGCATGCAGCACTCGCGCCCGTAGGCCTGCGCGAGGTGCGTCTTCCCTATGCCGCCGGGCCCGCCATCATTCGGCCCTCCCGAAGTCGAACCTCTCGAAACCGGGCTTCGCACGGGGCGGGGCGATCTGCTCGACCACGGTCCCGACCGGCTGGGTCGGCAGCTCCTCGGGCTGCGCCGGCGATGTCTCCCACTGGCCCTCGCACCAGCCGTCGGCGCCGGCGCCGACGGCGTGGGCGACGAGCTCGCGGGAGAGGTCGTCGCTGTATATGTGCACCACGCGCCCCTCCCGGCTCACCCTGCACTCGCGGCGGCCGTACCAGTAGGGCACGCCGTAGCGGTGCCCCTCGAAGCTCACGAAGCCGTCGAAGGAGATCTTCCGGCGCGGGCACAGGTACCGCTCGACCTCGGCCGTGACCTCGAGCGGCCTGGTGTTCGCCGAGCACGCCGCCTCGTGCTCGCGCATCGGGACGCATGCCGCCGGGCGCCGCCAGCGGCCTCCCTGCTCGGCGCACCAGAGGGCGGCCTCCCGGTTGAGGGCGTCAAGGTCGGTGAAGGACCTTCCCGCGAGGAAGTTCCCCTTCACGAAGCGGACGAGCCTCTCCACCTTGCCCTTCGTATAGGGGTGGCGCGGCCTGCACAGCCTGGTGCGGAAGCCGACGACGCCCATGAACTCGGCGTAGTCGGCCTGCCAGACGGGCCGGCCGTCGGCATCGCGGCGGACGACCACGCTCTTCATGTTGTCGGTGAGCACGGTCGCGGGCACGCCCAGCGCCGAGAACGCGTGCAGCATCCCGATGAGGAGGTTCTCCTGGCGCGCGTTCGGGAAGAACTCGACGTGGGCGCTCCCGCAATGGTGGCAGACCATGGCGAAGCAGGCGATCCGCGCCCGCTCGCCGCCGGGGCGCTCGACCGCGACGAAGCCCCAGTCCATCTGGTAGGCCTCTCCGGGCGCCGTCCTGAAGCGCTGCCCGCGGCAGCCCTGCGGGGCCACCTGCCGCCTCTTCGCGGGCACGAGGTCCCGGTGCGCGGCGATATAGGTCTTCACCGTGGTGAGGCCGCCGGCGTAGCCCTGGCCGAGCAGCCGCTCGAATATCACCTGCGAGTTGGTGACGCCCTTCCGCAGGAGGTCGTCCACCAGGCCGGTGTGGCCGGCAAGCACGCCCGGCGCGGCCCTCCTCCCGCTGTTCCCGTGGGGCAGGGCCCTGAACCCGTGTGCCCTGACCGTCCTCGCACGGGAGCGGGTGAGCCCCGTCCTCCTGCAGAACTCCGCGAGGTTGCATGCCTGCGGGTCGAACCCGTCGCCCTCCTCCGCGGCCATCTCCCGGAGCGCCGCGTCTATAATCTCCTGTAGGTCATCGTGTCTCTCGTTCACCTCAATGGTCCTCCTAACGCCGGCGTGTTGGCACCACCAGCGTAGTGGCGGCGGGGAGGCACGGTGGCCATTATTCGGTGACCGGGATTGGTCAAAATAGTTTGACTATTAGCGGCTAAAATCGCCCGGCGCTAACACTGTTTTGGCGCCGACCGGGAAATAGCATAACGATGATTCCCGCGATCTTGATAAACAGGGACGAAAGAATGGTATTTTCCGCTCGTCTTAATCTTGTAAATCTCATCCACGCTATACGGAAGATTGGGGAAATCAGCCCTTGAGATCAGCACGAAATAATTCGAGGAATACAGCACATGATGGGCAAACTCATCAGAATGGATCTCTTTTAAGCCCTCATCGACAAATACAATCGAGTCATGAACGGACGAAAGCTGGTTTCGCCAATCATAATCGGTCAGGGCGACACAGGGACAATCGCATTGCAAGGAAACACCCGACTGCTCGCCCGTTCGCATGTAGTCTGCGACCATGTCAAACAGTGTCGTCTTACCCGTGCCACTATCCCCACGCACAATAGTAATGTTCCGTTTAATGGTAAATGTGTACTTGGTTCCCCTGCGGCGGGAAATCTTAACGAGATGCGAACCGTTCATAAGCAGCACCTACAGATACGGAATCGACTCGTGAATCAAATCGGCCATGTTGTGAACGATTCGGCCGCTATTCACGACTTTAATTTTAAAATCCTCGCGACCAAAGTCCATCACATGATAGAGATTCACAACGAGCTTGCGGTCTTTCGCCATGTCGAGAATCCACTTGGCACAGTTGTCACCACAGGTAGAAGCGTTAAAAATATGCTTACGATCAAATCTCATAAGCAGCAGCGTTTTCACGCCACCAGAAAGCTGGAGTGGGGAGATGGATCCAAGCACAGGGCTTTCGATGACGTTTTCGGAGACAACAACCGATCGATCGACATCTTTAATTATCGAGACTGCATAGGGATCCGTAATCCAAGTAGACCGGTAAGAGTTTTTGAAATATGTCGCTGTGTTGTAAATCGCTTCTGGCATATCGCCAAAGTAGACGCTTAACACATCCACTCCCAATCATATTGTCTTTATGGTCAACGTAATCATAACGAAAGGGGCCACCAGATAAACGGTGACCCCTAAAAGAAAACAAGCTGGCGCTAGTACTCGCGCGGGCTGTTGACGATCTCGCCGGCGGCGACCTTCCTCAGGTGCCGGCCGTAGACCGACTTGCCGTAGGCCTTCGCGGCCTCCTCCAGCTCGGCGGTCGTGATCCAGCCGTTCTCCCAGGCGATCTCCTCGGGGACGGACACGGGCAGGTCCTGGGAGTGCTCCACGGCGCGGACGAACTCCGCGGCCTCGTGCAGGCTCTCCATGGTGCCGGTGTCCAGCCACGCGTAGCCGCGGCCGAGGGTCACCACGGACAGGGTCCCCTCCTCCAGGTACATCTGGTTGAGCGTGGTGATCTCCAGCTCGCCGCGGGCCGACGGCTTGACCTCATGCGCCTTGGCGGCGACGTCGCCCGGGTAGAAGTACAGGCCGGTCACGGCGTAGGAGCTCTTGGGCTTCTCGGGCTTCTCCTCGATGGAGACGGCACGGCCCTCGCGGTCGAACTCCACGACGCCGAAGCGCTCGGGGTCGTCCACGTGGTAGCCGAAGACCGTCGCCCTCCCCGACTCGGCGTTCTGCACGGCGCGCGTCAGGTGGCGCGACAGGCCGTTGCCGTAGAAGATGTTGTCGCCCAGCACGAGCGCGCACGGCTCGCCGGCGATGAACTCCTCGCCGATGGTGAAGGCCTGCGCCAGGCCGTCGGGGCTCGGCTGCTCGGCGTAGGAGAGGCTCACGCCGTAGCGCGAGCCGTCCCCGAGCAGGCGCTCGAAGTTGGGCAGGTCGGTCGGGGTGGAGATGACCAGGATGTCCCGGATGCCCGCCAGCATGAGGGTGGACAGCGGGTAGTAGATCATGGGCTTGTCGTAGACCGGCAGCAGCTGCTTGGAGGTCACGAGCGTGAGCGGGTACAGGCGCGTGCCGGACCCGCCGGCGAGGATGATGCCTTTCATATAATCCGTCCTCTACAATCGAAAATAGTTATAAATCGAGCGGTTAGTAAGAGTTTGATATTCTATTAAGTTAATCCTTCTCAATATTAACGAAAGAAGCAATTGATGAACAACCGCAAGGACACAACCCGTAGAGACGACATAACGAACGTGAGGGCCCTTGCAATATTCCTTGTAGTCCTAGGCCACAGCATTATTCTGTATTCAAGTGCGTGGGGATATTATCCAACTGAACAAAAATCAATTCTGTTGGATAATCTCAAATTCTTAATAAACGGAATCCAGATGCCCTTGTTCTTTTCGTTGTCTGGCTTTTGTTTTTTATGGAGCTGGAATCGATCAAGCGATTTTATCAGTCAGATCATTAAAAAAGCCCAACGCTTAATTATCCCCTATATCATGATTGGAATATGTTGGCTCTTCCCCATCAGGATGCTCGTTAAGTATCCCTATTACAATGGCCTAACTGTACCGCACATCATCTTTAAATCAATTCTGTTGGGCGAAGACAACGGTCACCTTTGGTTTCTCCCGACTCTTTTTTTCATTACAGCAGCCACGTCGTGCATCTTTCAAATACTCGAAAAGAGCCCTCTAACAAGTTTTAAGGTTCCGATAGTTTTCGGCGCTTCAATTTATCTTTACCATTTTGGAATACCATCAGCGAACAGATATATCAATTTGGCAGAAGCAAATGCAATATGGTTTGCGCTTGGCCTAACAATCCACTACTTGGAAGCAAACAAATGGTTCGAGAGCTATAAAAGGCGTAAAAGCATATCAATAGTCCTAATACTATTATTCCTTGTAAACTTACTAAAACAAGTGGTGCCCCCCATTGCTTCCATGAGTATTTGCTCGCTTGAGCACTGTTGAATATCGCGAAACAGCACCGCCGATATCGCGCTTGGGCACCGGGGCCGACACTGGCCCCGGTGCTTTTTTATTGCTACCGGTCTATCCGCGGCGCTGCCGCATGTTGGCCTCGCCCATGTCGACCCAGACCGCGTTGTGCACGATCCTGTCCATGATGGCGTCGGCATGCACCCCGCCGCCGAGCCTCGGGTGCCAGTCCTTCTTCTTGAACTGGGTGCAGAATACGGTCGAGGCCGTGCCGTACCTCAGCTCCATCAGCTCCAGCAGCATCGACCTGAACTCGGTGTCCGGCCTGTCGAGCAGCCACTCGTCTATCACGAGCAGGCCGAACGCCCCGTACTTGCGGACGAGCTTGCGCTCGCCGCCGGGCCGGTCACGGCTCTCGCGCCAGAGGTCCTCGAGGTCGGGCTGGCGGACGTAGCACGACCTCACCCTCCTGGCGCAGGCGGCCTTCGCGAGCGCGCAGGCCAGGTAGGTCTTGCCCGTGCCGGTGAGGCCCTGGAGAACCACGTTCTCGCCGCGCCCGACGAACCCGCAGGTCGCGAGCTCGGCCACCGCCACCCTGTCGAGGCCGCGGCCCTCGAAGAAGTCGACCGAGCGGACGTCGGCCTCGGGGTACCTGAGGCCGGCCCTCCTCGTCAGGTTGCGGACCTTCTGCGTGATGAAGTCGGAGTGCGCCTCGTCCACCGCCATCTGGACGCGCTCGGCGAACGCCATCCCGGCGCACACGGCCTCGTCCTGGGCGGAGAGGGCGGCGAGCAGCTCGGCCGCCCCCATCTCCCTGAGCTTGCGGGCGGTCTCCGCGTTGACGTCCATGCTCACTCCTCCCCGTAGAAGCCGGCGCCGCGCACGTAGCCGCAGTCCCCGGACGCCTCGCCGGCTGGCGCCCTGTCCTGCCCCGACCTCAGCACGGGCTCGACGTCGCGGTAGCGCGGCGACCTCTTCCCGGTCGCGAGCGCCATCCCGCACGCCCGCTCGAGCCTCGCCGGGGTGTAGCGCCTGGACAGCCTGAGCACGGCGAGCGCGGCGTTGAAGCCCTGCTCGTCGAACTCGTAGCAGGCGAACACCCTGTCCACCAGCTCGGAGCAGGAGGGCCCGACCCTCGAGGCCCAGGCGCGGATGCGCGGCGCGTCCCAGTCCGACCACGCCCTGCCCTCGGGCATGTCCGAGCCGCGCGTGGAGTAGCGGTTCCTCGCGTAGGACGGGAACCTGGGGTGCGTGGCCACGCGCTCGCCGCCGGAGAAGACCTCCACCTTGCCCTCGGTGACGCGCAGGTCGACCGTCGAGCCGACGAGCAGGTGGCTCACCGAGTAGTAGTTGCGGGCGTACGCGACGTGGCAGTTGGCCTGGACCTTGCGGCCGTAGACCCACTCGCACACCTCGAAGGGCTCGGCCGGTAGGGGCCTCAGCAGCGGGCGCTCGACCTCCTCGAACACCTCGCGCCTCGAGCCCTCGCGCTTGGCGAACGGCGCGTCGTTGTGCTCCGCGACCCTCCGGGCGACGGCGGCGCGGAGGGCCGCCATGTCGGCGAACACCTCGTCGCGAAGCGCCGCTATCACGTAGGTCGCGGCGGCCCAGACCTCGTTCTCGGCGCTCGGCTTGTCGCGGGGCCTCCTGACCCTCGCCGGGATCACGGCGGAGCCGTAGTGCGCGGCGAGCTCCTCGTAGGCCGCGTTCAGGACCGGCTCCCCGGCCCTGGGGTGGGCGGTGACGCCGGTCCTCAGGTTGTCGGGGACGATGCAGGGCGTCGCGCCTCCCAGGAAGGAGAAGGCGTGCACGTGGCACAGCAGCCATGTATCCTGCTTCATGTCGAGCGTCGGCTCGACGTAGCTGTACCGGCTGAACGGGAGGCAGGCCACGAACAGGTACACCTTCCTGACCTCGCCGGTCGCGGGGTCCACGAGCCGCATCGTGGGCCCCGACCAGTCGACCTCCATGTTCCTGCCCGCCTTGTGCCCGACGCGGCTCACCACGTTGCGCGACACCGTGTACTGGCGGTAGCGCTTGCAGAACCTGTCGTAGGACATCGACGGCGCGCCGGCCTCCGCGCACCCGTCGGCATACTCCGCGTGCAGGAGCTTGAGCGTGACGCCGGTCCTCGCGAGCTCGCGGTGGACGCGTGCCCAGTCGGGGTCGGCGTGCACCGGCCCGGCGTCGCCCCTGCCGGGGAACAGCAGCGCGTAGGCGGCCTCCTCGGACATCCCCTCGACGTCCTCCCAGGAGACGCCCCGCTCCCTCGCGGCTTCCAGCACGTCCTGGACGCTGTGCTTCGAGACGTGGGCGGTGCGGGCGATCGCGTTCTGCGAAAGCCCGTTCACCGACCTCAGCCTCAGGACCTCCCTGGCCCTGATCCTTCTCGCCATGTGGAACCTCCTCGTTCTCTGGACTGCATGGCAGCCCGAGCGTAACGGGATGCGCGGGAAGGCATTTAATGGCGGTGCCGAACGGCAATATTCGGTCGGGTGGGCGGCGGTGCTGATTCGCAATATAGGTGGTGTCGAAAGGGCCTAGGACTCACTTCCACCGCCCTTACTTGCATGGCGCTTGCATCAATTTATTGTGTCATCCCCCAAAAGGCAAACCTACTAACCGAAAAGATTAGCAAAAACAGTATGGGAATATATCTTTTTCATTCTCCACTGGTTTACATTTCTTTTACCTACTGGCCCAACATAGCCCCAATGGCGATGGCAGCAATTAACCTGATTGGATTTGGATCAGTCGCCTATATGTTGACGAATCTAATTCGAGCCACAAATATGGGTTGGATAATCGGAGAAACGCCAAAGGCACCACACGATAAGAAATAGGGAAAGCAATAGCCAAGGAATACAGCTAATTAAACTGTTTCTTCCATTTATCGATGCTCGTCCAGGGAAGATTAATCTCAGTTTTAACGGGATGGTTTACCCAATCAGCTAATTTATGGAGATAGCCGTCCTCGCGTTCAAGAACGGGAAGTCCCGTGTCTTCACCGATCTGGCGGGCTCGATTATCAATTGCAATAATTAGAGAGCGATGTCCTCCATTTAAACAGCGGATGCCCGCATGGAGACGCGTCCCCACATAATCAAACTCCTCGGTTTCAATTACACGATTAAGCTCTTCGATATTGGGGCCTATGACATTAAATTGCTTCAGATCGACTATTTGATCAAGACACCAATCAACATCATGGCTTCCTTGAATCCAAATCGTTACATTTTCGTATTCCGACGACAGCAATTCCAGCATCTTACGGTCACGTTCCGCATCGAAACAATAATCGGTAATTGACGTAACAACGTTTTTAGAACGCTTAGAGGATATCTCGAGTTGCCTAGATGGGGTTAACGACCACATGGTCGGACATGCGGTATTAAGAACATTCTCTATGCCAATAGAGTTAAGCCTCTTCTTAGTCATTTCATCTCGAACACTATGAAGATATTCATCGGATAGCAAGGTTTTATAGAACTTCTTTGTATAGGCGTCGATAGCATCGTCCACCCCAATATCAGACATGCCCACGCCGAACAAAACAACATTTCTATTATTGCCCAACCGCTTGGCAAGCGCCCATTGCTGCTGATCAGCCATATGCGTATACAGAATATTGGTGCCGCACAACAGCTTTACGTATTCAGGATACATTTCAAGCTCTTTGGAATAATAGTGCGTTGCCACATGGGGCAACGCACCGCCAAAGATTTGATCCGCGATACAGCCACAGGCATCCATGATCACATGGTCACCAGAGTTCTCGCTTCCCATAGCCGTATCCAAAAGGAGATAGCGTTCTTGCTTAACACCATCGGATTTTTCATCGTGCCTGCGCGATGTCGCAGAGGCTTTAAGTAGCTGAGTCCATTGGTTAAAGCGCGCCATTAGTTTCTCCGAAATAAACGTTTGAGTAGAGCACCGTGACCGCCTTCGACGCCCGTCGAAGCAGAAGGCTGAAACGGTTCACAATAATCATCAGATAGGTTAAAAACGGCAGACACGCTGCATGCGCCACTTTCAACCGAACGAACAACAGGATGAGCGTTGCGAGAAGGCGAAAGACAGACTAGTTGGCTTAGCTCGGCGACACAAAGCGGATTCTTGCCGTCTTCCGCAAAAGAGTATATATGAATGCGAAGATAGGCCTCTTCATCATCATTTAAAAACAGCGGAACATGCCCCGCAAAAAGACCGTCCCTAGATTCAAGACTAATCCAGCGAATATCAGACTGATCAAGGGCACACCAAACTGCCGCGCGAACATCCACAGGCATCAAAGACGACTCAAAACGCACAGTCAAATCAACAGAAGAAGCTTGAATGAGCGTTTGAGACATGGCAGACGATCGCAATCGAGCATCAGCGAGATGATCGCTGAGCAAGAAGACCTTACTTAGTTCTTCGGTTTTTAGCACATTCCCGAAGGCGGACTTCCCGCTAACCAAGGATGGCTCTTCATTCAGATAACGTGTAAAGGCCTCGAAGAACATTTCATTTTCACGCTCAATCGACGTGCAGCTAAATCGATTAGGCGAATCGCATTTTGAGCCTGAAAGAGCCTCAAGAATAGAAGAAGCAATGCCGCAAGCAGAGGGCTCAGCGAGGTGGATGGTGCCCTCCGGAAAGTCGAGTAGATTATTCTCACGGTTTATTTCAATTACCGAGAGCTTCGATGCAAGCATTTCGAAAGGCAGGCGAGAGGGATTAGTCACGCTCAACGATACGCCGGCAACACACTTGGCATAAAGCGAGGCGCATTCATCAGCGGTCAAGATGCCGAGGCTGCGTACACGTGGATCACGAATGGGAGGCATTGCGTCTTCGCCGTATAAATATACGACAACTGCATCGTCTAGCTTGAGAAGCAATTTAATTGCATCAAGCAACATGCCAGACAAACGCCGATCCTTATTGGATTGATAAATAGCACAGACGGCATACTCTCTGCTTAGATTTTGTTCCTGCGCAGTATATATATCGCTAACGCCAAAATCACAATATGGGACTTCATGCGAATAATAGGGTTCAACTTTTTTAGAAAGCCATCTGCCTATTGTTATGGGGTTTAGTTCATAACGATAACTTGCTTCGGCATTTAGATACATCTCCCCCATCGGATAGAACCAAGGTTCAAAATCCTGAATGAAGTAGAACTTATGGGTGCACTTCTGCATAGATGCAAAGTGCGCCGTATTCCAAGCGGTGGCGATTACTGCAAAAAAATCCTCGGGCACACTCGGAGCCACACGAACTTCTTTAGGCGAATAACCAAACCAATCCTTTATTTCGGTCTGAACTCTATGAGCACTTTTGTATGCTTCACAGCCCGGCATAATGTAAAAGTAGTTCTCATATCCGCGAGAATCTAGAAAGGAAGCCTTGCTGCAGATGGTTCGAAAGCCGCCAGAACCCTTTGCCGGCGGAGATATTATCCAGGCAATTTGTTTCATTTAAAGCACTCAAATCGCTTCGTAGTCAAAAGGATCGAACTTATATAACGCTGCGCGCTTGGGATCTCGAGAAAAGTTAACGGAGAACCATGGATCTCCCTCAGAGAAACGCTCGGACCAGTTATGCAATAATTGTGCCTTATCCTCAAAATGCTTATGAGAGCGAGATTTACTATCAAGGGATTTGTCAACACATGCCATATGGTAGAGACATGCCTCTGGTGTATAGATCACTTTTAACCCAGCTTGAGAAGACTTGAAGCAAATATCAACATCCGAATAGTCAAGAAGATACGACTCATCAAAACCACCCAGACGATTAAAATGTTCGCGTGAAATAGCTAAACAGACACCACTCACCGCCGATACATCCCTTACGGTCAATGGCATATAGATATAGCCAGGAGAAGAGCGATGAATGCCTTGCGACAGGTTGACGATTGATTCTCCAACATAAGACAGGCCTGCCTGCTGCACAATGCCGTCAAGATCGCACGTCATTGTTCCAACGACGCCAACATCCTCTCGCTGAGAAAAACCGACGAGAGTCTTTAGCCACGAGGAGTCTAGTGCCTGAATATCGTCATGAATAAAGACGAGTTGCTCGCCACGCGCGGCGAGAGCACCGGCATTTCTCCACACAGATATATTAAAGGGGTCATCAAGCGCGTGAACGATATAGCGGCAACGAAGTCCAGAGCTCGATTGCTTAACAGCAGCTTCCGCTTCCTGCGAGCACACGAAAACGACTTCAAGATCATCAAAATCGGTGTCATTGATTGAAGATACAAGAGTCGAAAGAACCGAAGAATTGCCGCGGGTGGTAACGATTAATGAACAGGACTCAGATGAAGGAACATCATAAATGGGGCTATAACGAAAAGCACGATTATGAGAATTGACCACAGTCGCCTTGATACCGCATCTATCAAGGTGCTCCTGAACAGCTTTTATTCCAGCGAGGGTTGCATAGGGTTTACTATCGGAATTACCCGCAGTCGAATTCTCGCTTATTCTCCAGTGATACAAGATTTTAGGAACGTGATGGATCGTCCCACCAAGTTCGGCAATCTTCAGCACCATGGCATGGTCCTGGGCGCCATCCAACTCGCTGTTAGAAAGGTCAATTCTGTCTAAACATGCCCTCTTAATAGTAAGAAGGTGGCAAATATAATTATTGTCTCGAGCCATATCAAGACTAAAATCCGGCTTAAAAGTAGGATGAGCCAAGGACCCATCAGGCAATAGCTTATCTTCATCACAGTAGAGAAGATTAATATCCGAATTTTGATTTAGAGCGTGTGCATACTCAAACAAGATATTCGGTTCGAGAACATCATCATGATCGAAAAAGCAAAGGTAGTCTCCCTTGGCCATCTTGATTCCGACATTGGTGTTCTCAGTGATACCTAGATTGCCCTCAAGATCAGTAACTTTAATTCTAGAGTCTGCAGTCACATACTCGGAGACCAAATCGCTAAGGCCATCGTAATCTGGCGTAGAGTTAACCAGGATGAGTTCCCAATTCGAATACGTCTGAGCAATCACAGAATCAGCCATATCCCTGAAGAAATTCAAGGGAGTCTTATATAGAGGAACGATGATTGAAAACAAGGGCTGGTATGCAAGTTTTATTTGTGCTTGTGCCCGCGAATCGGATCCAGTCAATCTGCGCCCAGAAAACCAGGACAAATAACGGGGTTGATCGAATGCGCACGCATGGTCCCGATCAGCCTCATCCAAAAGCTCCTTAAGCATATCTTTCTTTAGATTGATAAACGTATCTAGATGACCAGAAGCCCTGTGCATGCAAATGCACAGGCTATCCCCGACCTTAGGAATATGAAGAGAGAAATTTATTAAACCAGGATTCGCATCGGCTATTAAGTTATTAAATAACAAAGATTCGCCAATAACGCAGGCTTCTTCATTAAAAGCGACAATACGATCACCCTCAAGGCAATCAGTACCTGAAAGAACACCTCTAACGATTACGCCATCAACGCAGGGAATAAAGCTCTCAATTTGGATAGAAGCGAGCGCATGCACGCCAGAACGGTCAATATTGCGAAATTGTCCACAATGCTCCGCGCGCAGCAAGCCGTTAACTTTCGACTCAATCGAAAACTTGCCAGGATTGATGCGGCGCTGGTAAATTACACTATCTCCGCTAAAGAAAGACAGCGATTGGTCGACACCAAAATCGGCAAGAACAACAACAAATTCAGTCTCTGAAAAAGGAATGATTCTTGCGGGCAGAATTTGCCCATTGGGTGATTTCGACTCAACAGCATCAGGAAAAACGGATGCGGCTTCATACAGTAGATATAGCTTGCCGTCGCCACGGCAATTTAGCTTATTGTTAAATTCGGTATTAAAAACTATGCCCATATCAGCAACACTTTCCAACAATTAATACAAACTCGCAAATCGCAGCCAGAACAAACGGCAATACGAGGCACACTAAAACGAATCGTTTACCATCCCCATAGACCAAGCGATCCTGGTTAAGAATAAACGAGAGGCAAGGAACCAGGAGTGGCAAAAGGTAACGACTCTGACAACCATTAACCATCCCCAAGCCAACGGGGGTAAACGATACATAAAGTGCTGTAGCGACCAAAATCACCGTAAACAAAAACACAAATGAGGCCCAAAGAAATTGTGCGAGACCAATATGATTCACGCTAATCGAATCGGCCGAAAAAAGCCCAAACAACAATAGGCAAACAGCTGGAAGCACCTGAACCAACCCACGGATTGCATTTACAGAAATCTGAGCAGCAAGCGATCCAAGGTATGCAAAGTTCAATGCATATCCAGAAGAGGTTATCGGATTTAAATAATAAGTTGAAAAATAATTGGCGAGTATTTCCGCGTAGCGCAATGGATCGGCGAGAATGAAAGCGATTTGCTGACCAGAGTTAACATCGGAGCCGCCTCGCATATCGCCAACGTTAGATCCGCTGGCCGTTGAAAACAAGAACGGAAGCGCAAATGAGGCAAAAGCAATCAAGCCCAAAACAAACACGGCGGCATAGTAATGAACTCGTTGCTTCGAGCCCGCAAAACGATTACGCGGAACCATAAAGAAAAGACCGATTATCGGAAAATACACAGCTTTGACTGCGAGTCCTAAAAAGGTAAATAAAAATGCGAGTGCTATATTGCGAACTGTAAATTCATTTAAATCACCCCATGCATACCTCAAAAAATAAGCAAAACCGAGAATGATAAACGAAATGAGCCATGCATCATAAGAGAAACATGACGCAAGAAAGATCGAAGTTGGCAGCATTCCCACAAAAGCAAATAGTCCCTTTTTTGAGGGCGTAACCTTGATTGCAATGGCAATTGCAAGACAGTAACTAAATAAATTGCAAATCCGAGCGAATTGAATCATAGAAGAAAAATCGAAATGCAGAAGGCGAGCGAGCCAAAGGCCAATTGCCGATGGAATATACCCAATGCTGCTAAGCGTATAAACGAATTCTTCATGCTTGTTAACTTGCACATGACCAGAAGCGATATCAGATCTATAGGAGCCATTCAACTGCCTAGCATGCTCAAGAATTTCCGCTCGATCAAAATGGGAAAGAGAGGGCTCTTCATAGCCCTGTGCACGACGGACCGCTTCGTCAGTAAATTTAATATCCGTATCAGTTTTTTGAGTTTCAAATAAATAAGATGTCGAAAGGGCATTGGAATAGTGAATTTGATCATCCCATGAAATACCCGTCGTTATCGGAGTGCTCACCACAAGGAAAACACCAATTGAGAATGCAGCGATAAAGAAAGCAACAGGAAGGGCAGAGTTTCTCTTTCGAATGCCCGAGCAAGCCGTGAAAACCGAAGTTATGACTACCAGCAGGAAATAAACAACAGCATTAATGAACCCATTCACGAATGCAATCGTAGAGCAGCCAAAAACAATAAAGAATGCGATAATCAGCAGGGAAACGTAGTCGGTAGCCTTGACCCTCGCCGAAGCAGAATGGAACAACGCTTTCAGAGAAAAGCCGCTTTGGAATAAATTGAGTATTGCGCAATAGGAAATCAGAAAAAAGAATATGAGCCGCTTTTTATTCCAGTCAGCAATATTCGAGAAATGAGAAGCCGGCGAGCCAAGAACGGTACAGCCCTCCCAGATGACCGCCACAGCAAATGCCGCAAGCAACAGGACTAATAATTGAGCGCAGCGACCAGAACAGTTGTCACGCTTTTTTTCATCATCTGAGGAAAGGAAGACACAATATGATTGCCAAATGGCAACATCTACAACGACGCAATAGAGCGCTAAAACAAACAGCTGTGAGACAGAGTGGTTCGCATAAAAGTGCTTCATGCACAGAAGCTCGACAATAAAGAGAAGAGCAACGAAGACGGCTTTCATTATTTGCTTTTGGTTTACGCATCGAGACAACACGGAGCTAATTCACCTTTATCCAAATCAAGCTGCAAGGGCCCTAGAAGAATCGTTCCCAGTCGTCTGGATGACAAGTATGGGCACCAAGCACTGTTCACAACTGTTGAAAGTAATATAAGTAGGGACATTCACATCGAGATGATTTATACGCTAAAGCGAAACGCATAGCCTACTTTTCCTTCTCCCTACTTAACGCAACAGCCTGAACAAGCGAGTTTAAACGCTCTTCCTGTCGAGAGAGGCGAAGAGAATTACAGAAATCACGGACCACAAGAACGGCAATAACGTAAAGGAACACGAAGTTAGAAGCCGACATGAAACCAAATAGACTTGAAAGCCACATTGCAACTTGTGGAAAAACGCCCAAAATTACAAAACTGACGCTGAATAGCAGCCAAAACAGAGAATCCAAAACTTGCATTTGGGATTTTTTTAATTTGCGCAATACGAACACGAATACCAAAACAGCGCAAACAAGAAGCAAAATACGAAGAGAGACCGGCAAATGGATCACCTAAACCACTGAACGACAAGGAGCGTAACGAAAACACGAACCATATACTGCATAGACCTAACAGGGTTAAGATAGCTCTCGCCACCTTGACGCTCGCGCATCTTAACCTGTACCTCTGAAATGGAATACCCTTGCTTCAAAAAGAGAGCGAGAGATTCTGGTTCCGGATTTAAGGTATTGTCGTAATAGTATTTCTTAAGAATATCCCGCCCAAATAGCCTAAATCCAGACGTTGGGTCACTGATCCTCTTGCCTGTCAGAATCTTTATTAGCACCGTAATCATACGCGAGCCGATCATGCGAAGCGTCTTGTCTTTGCGCACGCTTACAAACCTAGAGCCAATGACAATATCTGATCCATCAGATTGAGCCCTATCAACAAGGACCTTTATATATTCCGGACAATGCTGGCCGTCAGCATCAAACTGAACCATATAGTCATATCCATGATCAACCGCATAACGCGCAGCCGTCTGAAACCCAACGGTCAAACCACAGTTAATGGGCATATCAATGATGTCACAACCAAGATCCTTGCAGATAGCTAGCGTTCGATCTCGAGACCCATCATTGATAACAACAAAATCAAACTCAGGTGCAATTTGCCTGAGCTCGCATATCGTCTTTTCTATGCATTCCTCCTCATTATAAGCAGGAATAGCGATAAGAGTTTTGGGTGTCATATACACATAAACCGATCTCTAGTTTTTCTCATTATTATAGCGAGAGATATACAAATGGTTAAATAGACACAACGAATGGTGCACCCTTGATTATCAACTTAATCAGAACACTTCCCACATTCATCCGTACATGGACTGAGTATTTGCTCGCTTGAGCACTGTTGAATATCGCGAAACAGCACCGCCGATATCGCGCTTGGGCACCGGGGCCGACACTGGCCCCGGTGCTTTTTTATTGCTACCGGTCTATCCGCGGCGCTGCCGCATGTTGGCCTCGCCCATGTCGACCCAGACCGCGTTGTGCACGATCCTGTCCATGATGGCGTCGGCATGCACCCCGCCGCCGAGCCTCGGGTGCCAGTCCTTCTTCTTGAACTGGGTGCAGAATACGGTCGAGGCCGTGCCGTACCTCAGCTCCATCAGCTCCAGCAGCATCGACCTGAACTCGGTGTCCGGCCTGTCGAGCAGCCACTCGTCTATCACGAGCAGGCCGAACGCCCCGTACTTGCGGACGAGCTTGCGCTCGCCGCCGGGCCGGTCACGGCTCTCGCGCCAGAGGTCCTCGAGGTCGGGCTGGCGGACGTAGCACGACCTCACCCTCCTGGCGCAGGCGGCCTTCGCGAGCGCGCAGGCCAGGTAGGTCTTGCCCGTGCCGGTGAGGCCCTGGAGAACCACGTTCTCGCCGCGCCCGACGAACCCGCAGGTCGCGAGCTCGGCCACCGCCACCCTGTCGAGGCCGCGGCCCTCGAAGAAGTCGACCGAGCGGACGTCGGCCTCGGGGTACCTGAGGCCGGCCCTCCTCGTCAGGTTGCGGACCTTCTGCGTGATGAAGTCGGAGTGCGCCTCGTCCACCGCCATCTGGACGCGCTCGGCGAACGCCATCCCGGCGCACACGGCCTCGTCCTGGGCGGAGAGGGCGGCGAGCAGCTCGGCCGCCCCCATCTCCCTGAGCTTGCGGGCGGTCTCCGCGTTGACGTCCATGCTCACTCCTCCCCGTAGAAGCCGGCGCCGCGCACGTAGCCGCAGTCCCCGGACGCCTCGCCGGCTGGCGCCCTGTCCTGCCCCGACCTCAGCACGGGCTCGACGTCGCGGTAGCGCGGCGACCTCTTCCCGGTCGCGAGCGCCATCCCGCACGCCCGCTCGAGCCTCGCCGGGGTGTAGCGCCTGGACAGCCTGAGCACGGCGAGCGCGGCGTTGAAGCCCTGCTCGTCGAACTCGTAGCAGGCGAACACCCTGTCCACCAGCTCGGAGCAGGAGGGCCCGACCCTCGAGGCCCAGGCGCGGATGCGCGGCGCGTCCCAGTCCGACCACGCCCTGCCCTCGGGCATGTCCGAGCCGCGCGTGGAGTAGCGGTTCCTCGCGTAGGACGGGAACCTGGGGTGCGTGGCCACGCGCTCGCCGCCGGAGAAGACCTCCACCTTGCCCTCGGTGACGCGCAGGTCGACCGTCGAGCCGACGAGCAGGTGGCTCACCGAGTAGTAGTTGCGGGCGTACGCGACGTGGCAGTTGGCCTGGACCTTGCGGCCGTAGACCCACTCGCACACCTCGAAGGGCTCGGCCGGTAGGGGCCTCAGCAGCGGGCGCTCGACCTCCTCGAACACCTCGCGCCTCGAGCCCTCGCGCTTGGCGAACGGCGCGTCGTTGTGCTCCGCGACCCTCCGGGCGACGGCGGCGCGGAGGGCCGCCATGTCGGCGAACACCTCGTCGCGAAGCGCCGCTATCACGTAGGTCGCGGCGGCCCAGACCTCGTTCTCGGCGCTCGGCTTGTCGCGGGGCCTCCTGACCCTCGCCGGGATCACGGCGGAGCCGTAGTGCGCGGCGAGCTCCTCGTAGGCCGCGTTCAGGACCGGCTCCCCGGCCCTGGGGTGGGCGGTGACGCCGGTCCTCAGGTTGTCGGGGACGATGCAGGGCGTCGCGCCTCCCAGGAAGGAGAAGGCGTGCACGTGGCACAGCAGCCATGTATCCTGCTTCATGTCGAGCGTCGGCTCGACGTAGCTGTACCGGCTGAACGGGAGGCAGGCCACGAACAGGTACACCTTCCTGACCTCGCCGGTCGCGGGGTCCACGAGCCGCATCGTGGGCCCCGACCAGTCGACCTCCATGTTCCTGCCCGCCTTGTGCCCGACGCGGCTCACCACGTTGCGCGACACCGTGTACTGGCGGTAGCGCTTGCAGAACCTGTCGTAGGACATCGACGGCGCGCCGGCCTCCGCGCACCCGTCGGCATACTCCGCGTGCAGGAGCTTGAGCGTGACGCCGGTCCTCGCGAGCTCGCGGTGGACGCGTGCCCAGTCGGGGTCGGCGTGCACCGGCCCGGCGTCGCCCCTGCCGGGGAACAGCAGCGCGTAGGCGGCCTCCTCGGACATCCCCTCGACGTCCTCCCAGGAGACGCCCCGCTCCCTCGCGGCTTCCAGCACGTCCTGGACGCTGTGCTTCGAGACGTGGGCGGTGCGGGCGATCGCGTTCTGCGAAAGCCCGTTCACCGACCTCAGCCTCAGGACCTCCCTGGCCCTGATCCTTCTCGCCATGTGGAACCTCCTCGTTCTCTGGACTGCATGGCAGCCCGAGCGTAACGGGATGCGCGGGAAGGCATTTAATGGCGGTGCCGAACGGCAATATTCGGTCGGGTGGGCGGCGGTGCTGATTCGCAATATAGGTGGTGTCGAAAGGGCCTAGGACTCACATGGACGGATGAATGTGGGAACCCGTTACCCTGAGAGCCGAACCGGTTGGCCCCGGGGACTCGAAGGACAGCATGTCCGGAAAAAAGAAAAAGGGTTCCGAGAAGGCAACCCCGAGTGTCTACGGCAGGCTCACCAGACACGAAAGGGACACGGGCCAGAAGATGCTGGAGCTGGACGCCCGCGCGCCTCCAAGGCGATGCTCGGCGGCGATGCGGAGGCGCTGCTAGACGCCTACAGCCTGGAGGACGTGCCCATCGGAAGACTCGACCTGACGCCGAGCCTCATCGAGAGGGCACGCGCAGAGAGGCGCGTCGCCCCGCTGGCCTAGCCCAAAGGCAAAACGGAATAGGCGGACCGACCGTCCAGCTGAGTCTGGAAAGAGGTGCCAGACTGAGGGCGGAGAATGGCCCCCGGACCTATCGAACACATATCCACCGTTCCTTCAACTGGGGAAACGGAGCCCCCGGGGTCCATGGGGGCCGCGGGGGCGTTCGGCTAGCCGCGGATACGAACTATCTGCGCAGCGTGTTCGGCTGAGATCGGAAATCAACCACGAATGGTGCACACGGCATCGAGAACCCCGCAACAAACCTCGCCCTAGATTTCAAAGCTAGCAATCTTACGAGTGTCGAACGGCATGGTTACGCCATGTCTCTCTAAGCGTAGGTGCACAACTACGAGGTTTTCTCAAAAGTTTTAATTGCAACCACACGCGCCATATTAATGACATTCATTAAATACGACATAGAGCAAAATGGGATTTGAAGCAATTGGAAAATACCTTTTGCTCGATTACCAGAATGAATATTTCTCAACCCATTATTAAATAATGCATTTGCCTTTAGATAGTTCTCAGCTCGGCGCCGATCGAACCGCTCGGCGACGATTGTATCAATCTTATCGACATCCAGTGATCGACCCTCTTTGAAAGCTGAACGTAAACACTGAGAAACAACGAACTGTTTATACAAATTGCTACGCGAAATGCTATTAACAGTCATTCTGTATCGAATGAGCGGCTCTGGAACATTTCCAATAGTGAACCCTTCCAGCTCGGCACGCAACAGTAAGTCATAATCTTCTGCTAGCGGAACAGACCGATACCCCATTTCAAATACAGACCTTCTTCCAAACCAACTCGGATGAGGTACGCAATTTCTAATCATAAGAGAACGCCTAACGCCTTCACTCGAACTTGGAATTGAATCAACGAGATATAATTGACTACCGTCTTCGTCAATGGCGTTCAAATAAGAACCCACTAGGTCAAGCTCATGTTCTTCAAGATACGACAACTGCCGTTCAATGCGCTGCGCCTCAGAAATGTCATCTGAGTCCATTCGGCAGATATACTGACCGCGTGAGACCTTGAACGCCCTTTCCAAAGATGCAGCAAGACCAAGATTGCGTTCATTTCTCACGAGGCAAATCCTGCTGTCATGAGAGCTATAGTTTTGAGCAATATCGTAAAGTGTGTTGTCATCTGGATTATCAAAAACAACAACCACCTCGATTCGATGATAGGTCTGCTTTAAAATAGACGCTAGTGCCTCAGTAAAATCTTTGGCGCTCTCCCTATAACAAGGCATGAGCACTGAAACCAACTGTGAATCTGTCAACTAAAACCTCCAACACCGCTGCGGGAGCAAACGCTAATGAAAACTACCGATAGTTTAATAGTCCTTCATGTGGCATATATTACAAGTGATTTCGCTTCTGGCGTGTCTACAGTGGTGCCTCAATACCTAAATGAGCAGTCAGAAATAAAGGAAATGAATATAGCTCTATTAAATCTTACAAACTACAGACCTAAAGATGCGAAATATCCCGTCTTCTTTCAGTCATGCATAGAAAAACTTCCTGAACCGTTTTGCAATCCGTCACTCGTAATATTTCATGAGATATATAGGCCGGATCACATTAAACTAAGCCATTGGCTCAGAAGACGTGCGATCCCATACATCATCACACCACATGGGTCTCTAACATATGTGGCGCAAGAACAGCATCATTTAGCTAAACAATTGCTTAATGTTTTCTTCTATAACGCCTTTATTCGCAATGCTGATTGCATCCATTTTCTATCGAAAAAAGAGGCGATGAGTTCAAACGGCTTTAAACATAGGAAAGCAAGAATTATTCCAAATGGTGTTAGCATCCCAAAAGCCAAAGCCTCAAACTTAGAAAGCCGCATCGCGCTTTTTATTGGCCGCCTAGATATAGAGGTCAAAGGTCTTGATCTACTGATCAAAAGTCTGCCGCTAATTGCTGATGAGCTAAGAGGACTCGGAGCTAAAATCTACATCTACGGTCCAGACGAAGATGGGTCTATGGCCAAACTGGAACTACTTATTGCCGACAATCAAGTATCCGATATTGTTTTATTAAATGGTCCAGTTAATGGTCAATCTAAAGCGGACGCTTTTCTCAAATCGCAGTTTTATATCCAACTTTCACGCACTGAAGGTTTCCCGACGTCTGTTTTGGAAGCGCTAGCATATGGCCTCCCAATTATTGTTACCGAGGGAACCACATGGAAAGAAACGGCGAACAATAAAGGAATTGGAATCGGTGTAGAATCTGATCTCGAAGCCATTTCTAACGCAATTCTCACCCTGTTCAATGACGATGAGCTTCGTTGTAAACTTGCAAATGCAGCTAGAAAGTATGCAATTGAACACTTTCAATGGAAGGCCATTGCCAAGCGTCAATTTATTTTATACAGGGACATTGTAAACGGGCTTTCTAACTAACCATCTTGTTCTTCCAATACGGAAAGGAACTAAATGCTGTTTTCAATTATTATCCCTGCATATAATGCGGCATCCAGTTTGCCAGAAACGCTATCATCCATCTACCAACAAACATATGACGGCTATGAAATTATTCTCATCAATGATGGATCAGCGGACGCTACTGAAAGTGTCTGCAAAGTGTTTTGTGAATCTCACAACAATACTCATTACGTTAGACAAAATAATATGGGCGTATATGAGGCCAGGCGAAAAGGCGCGGAGATAAGCGCCGGAGATTACCTGGTCTTTGTTGATGCAGATGATTCTTTGCGCTTCGATACCCTATCTATTCTTGCTCGCGAAATCGATAAGTGCAATCCAGACATAATCTGTTTCAGCTATACAAGAAACCCAGACTATTCAAACGATCCGTTTATCAATCCCGCCCTTCCGTCTGGCATCTATGAAGGTGACGATCTCGCCGAAGTCAGAAAATGTTTGGCACGAGGGAAACTCAATTCAATTTGGGGAAAGGCAATCAAAAGAAACTGTCTGATTGACGATTTAAGCAATACCGATACAAAGAGAATCGATTTTGCAGAAGATTTTCTGCAAATGATACCCATAGTCGATTCAGCCAGATCGGTTTTACAAATAAGTGATGCGCTGTATTATTACAATTGTCAAAACGGACAAAGTGCAACACACAGCTATAAGGAAAAACAGCTTTCAGATTTAACCTTCGTCACCTCAAGCCTAGTGAAAATCGCTGCTCGTTGGGGAGAAGAAACAGAAAGGCTGGCATGGAAAACAAGAACGGAACAGTATCTTTATCTCCTATCGATCAACGAGCTCAGTGACAATAATGAGACCAAAAAACGTAACTTTGTTTCAATTTCAGAGGCCTTATTTAATCCCTCAATTAAAGCTGATGTCCCTTGCAGCACCTACAGGCCTGACAGCTATTTACTGTTCCTTGCGGCAAAGAATAAGCACTATTTGTTATCTCGAGTAGTAATACGCTGTTGTGAACAGCTAAAACTATTGATACTGAAAGTCTTGAGCTAATCGCCCTGTTGCCATCGCTCATTTTTCCTGGCACCGAGTAATAAAACCAACCGACTTAGCCTTCGATAATCAAATGTCAGGCAAGCCGGTTGGTCATAAAAGTAATGAAAGTACATTAGGCTATTCTGCTTAATAAGCGTCGCAGATTATCGCTTGATAAATGCAGATATGCTCATCTTTTCGGATTCGTTTAGCCCAAACATCAAAACCAAGAAGAAATAGATAAAGAAATAAATTATTGCTGAAACCAAAACCACCACAAGGCCAGATAAAAGGCTTTTAATTAGGTTATAGAGCAGCAGCAAAGCCCCCGTACCGACAATAACCAAGACGGAAAGTTTGGCAATTTCAAGCCAAAATTTCTTTATGTTCAACCCAAGCTTTTCAGAATAATACCAATTCATACAGAAACCGTTGCCTATAACCATAGCGATGGCTGTTGAAACTGCTGCGCCCACTATGCCCATAAGCTTGAGCAGTATAATCGTCACGACCACGTTGACAAGCGCAATCGCAAGATACATATACCCCCTATACAGGTAAACATTCGCAACCTGCATTATGGTAAGTCCCAGGTTCTGAATTAAGTCAATGGTAAATGGAACCATTACGATCAAGGCGATATAGAAAGCGTCTATATAGTCCTTACCAGCCCAAATAATGATGAAATCTTTCCCCAGAACAATAAATAAACTAAGAACAAATCCGCAGACGATAAAGGAAATGCGACCAACTTTAATGAAGAGATCCGAAATTTCAGACATATCCTTATTCTGGCAATACAGTTCTGAAACTCGAGGAAGAAAAACTGAAGAGGCTGCCGTACCAATTGTCATATAAATCGTGTAGATTTGAGATCCAACAGAATATACCGCAACGGCGGCAGCACCAAAATAATAGCCGACAATTAATTGATCGGTTTTCCAGAAAATCTGGTCAGCAATCGTCACCAATACAATCGCGCCACTAAAAAATAACAAACCTTTAGCCAGTTTCATGTCCCAGCCATGATATCTGAAACTAATATGCAGATTATATTTAGCAAACAAACGCTGGCTCACCGCGCACAACACATTTGTAACAAGCACAACTAAACATACGGCTAATGCATTCTTAAAAATTGTCGTAAGTCCATACACAATGAAAGGCTGAGCTATTAGGGCGGCCAATTGCGAGCCCTTCAAAAAAACGAACCTTTCATTAGCAGTTATCGCCGCAACGCTAATAGTGTTGTTCATGATAACAATTGTGTTGATCCCTAATACAACAAGCATTGCGGAACACTCATCAAGCTGTGAGTTTGTAAAACTGGCTGAATATACAAACCGAACAACCACGGCGAGAACGCAACTTATTAGCATCACGAACACAGATAGGACCCAGTACAGACGCCTAGCTATTGCGAGTGTATTCTCCATTAAGTCATTTTTGCCCTCTGCCATATACTTGCAATAAAAACGCCCAACACCGGCAGACAAAATCCCATTAATGGAAACTATATAAGACATGATAGAACCTATCAATTGATAGAGTCCATATTCGTCTTGTCCAATGTTTTGCAACAACATCGGAACATATACAAAGCCGACTAAAGCCTGAGCCAGTATATAACCATATGTAATTATTATGCCAGTAAGTCTTCTGCTTGCGCTACTTATCAGAATCACCGTTTCACAATTAGTTGCTTCAAATACCATTCAGAAATTAAAGCACTATTTAATCAGAACAACCGATTGCCGAACCTCTCCTTTGTTCGCATTGTTAAAGCAGGGTCCGATTAAATTCCCAGGCAGAATTTGATGCCACATTTTATTGTCATGCGGATTATCTCCCCAGAAGAACCCAATATGACAGTCGATTGATCCGTCAGTCTTAAAGAAGATAATATCTCCCTTTTGAGCATAACCACTATTTAGCATATCTTGGACAGTACGGAACTCATACATTTTGCATCCCAAATCTCGAGCATAGCCATACCATCTCCAAGCGTTAATATAGCCGCCACCGCCTGGCCCCCCAGCCCAAGGAGAGTGATTATTATTCTGCGCAATACGATTGACATCGCCACCAACCGCAGCATAAGCATGAGCCACGAAGCCAGTGCAATTCATGCCAGTATAGCCATCCCATCTCGGGGCACCTTTTGGGTAAAGGCAACTATCATAGGAGAAGCCACCGGAATATCTCGTTCCTAAATAATAGCCATCAAATTGATGCGACGTAAGCCAAGTGACGAGTCCAATACGACTAACCCCCAAAACCGTTGAGCTACCAAATGGGCTGTAGTAAATCTGAGTCGACTTCGACTGGAGAGTGCCATCAGGAAGCAAGACATCGCAGTAAAGATCGTAATAACCATCTTGCAATCCAAGTGCAGATGGATTGAAATAAGCGTCATTCACACTGGAAAATTCTTTTAGAACACCCCATTTACTCCAGTCGGACTTGGCCCAAACAAATTTAAACTGAAATTGCCCAGATTTTTCAGCTGCAAGCGTTCCCAAATCAGCTCGAACTCTCCAAGAATTATTGCCATCAGTCGAAATTGCAGTAATCCTCGAGAAATCCCAACAGCTAATGATTGTTCTTTTTGTTTGGACAACTCCATCTGACCCCGAAACGTCACAGATCAATTCATAGTCTCCGGCGTCTTTTGGAGCCCATTGCAAGTGTGAACTTGCGCCCTGTTGAGCAACGCCCCAGTCAGCCCAATTATTCTTATTCCAGACGAACTTATACTGTAAGTAATTAGTATCACCCGAGCATCTGGCATCGATCTCAGTGCTTTCATTAGGCCTGACAAGCGTTGCAGAAGAACTCAAGGACTCGTAATTCCACTTCTCGGAGCCAATCGAGCATTCAGTCTTCGAGGTCATCGTCTGATCGTTGGCCTCATCAATAACATCAACAAAAACGGTGACAGCGCCAGATTTATCGACTCTCCAGTCAATTGAGGATTTACCTCTGCCGGAGTCAATCACACCCCATTCAGCCCAGTTGTTCCGCATCCAAACATATTTGTATGAAATCTGGTTATTCTTTCGGATGGTAATCCGAGGTGTAATTGAAAGCGTATCCCCTACGCACAAATTGGATGAATCAGATTTCAAATCTATTGAAGTGAAGTTAGATAGATTTCTCTCCACCCTGACGGGGAACCTCCAGGTCCTCACGTTGCCGGCCGAATCGACGGCGTCGACCAAGATGTTGACGTCGCCGGCGACCTCCGGCACCCAATCGCAGGAGGCCTCGGGCCCGAGCTGGCGGATGGTGCCCCACCTGGACCAGCCGCCCTGCTCCCAGACGAACTTATAGCGGACCGAGCCCGAGTTGCCGGACGCGGTCAGGCCGAGCGAGCAGCGGTCGCCCAGGAGAGGAGACCCGCCATCGGACGCCTTGGCCGAGAGGCCGTCGACAGAGTAGTCCTCTGAGATGCGAACGGGGAGTCTTGACGTCGACGTGAGCCCGCCGACCGTGACGTCGGCATAGAGAGTATAGGAGCCGGAAGACGGGGGCGTCCAGGTACAGGCGGCGGACTCAGATGCTGCCTGGATGACGCCCCACTTGGACCATGAGCCCCGTTCCCAAAGGAATTTAATCTTTGCGCCGGGAGCCGCCGCGGCGGAGATATTGACCTTCATTCCGCCGCTCCACTCGAGCGTATCCCCGCCGCTCACGGAAAGGCGACAGGCATCCACCCTGACGGGGAACCTCCAGGTCCTCACGTTGCCGGCCGAATCGACGGCGTCGACCAAGATGTTGACGTCGCCGGCGACCTCCGGCACCCAATCGCAGGAGGCCTCGGGCCC
Organism: Coriobacteriaceae bacterium; assembly: GCA_025993015.1. Taxonomy (NCBI): domain Bacteria; kingdom Bacillati; phylum Actinomycetota; class Coriobacteriia; order Coriobacteriales; family Coriobacteriaceae; species Coriobacteriaceae bacterium. The sequence goes on along the minus strand of DAJPFV010000001.1, from coordinate 2,025,401 downwards.
GAGCTGGCGGATGGTGCCCCACCTGGACCAGCCGCCCTGCTCCCAGACGAACTTATAGCGGACCGAGCCCGAGTTGCCGGACGCGGTCAGGCCGAGCGAGCAGCGGTCGCCCAGGAGAGGAGACCCGCCATCGGACGCCTTGGCCGAGAGGCCGTCGACAGAGTAGTCCTCTGAGATGCGAACGGGGAGTCTTGACGTCGACGTGAGCCCGCCGACCGTGACGTCGGCATAGAGAGTATAGGAGCCGGAAGACGGGGGCGTCCAGGTACAGGCGGCGGACTCAGATGCTGCCTGGATGACGCCCCACTTGGACCATGAGCCCCGTTCCCAAAGGAATTTAATCTTTGCGCCGGGAGCCGCCGCGGCGGAGATATTGACCTTCATTCCGCCGCTCCACTCGAGCGTATCCCCGCCGCTCACGGAAAGGCGACAGGCATCCACCCTGACGGGGAACCTCCAGGTCCTCACGTTGCCGGCCGAATCGACGGCGTCGACCAAGATGTTGACGTCGCCGGCGACCTCCGGCACCCAATCGCAGGAGGCCTCGGGCCCGAGCTGGCGGATGGTGCCCCACCTGGACCAGCCGCCCTGCTCCCAGACGAACTTATAGCGGACCGAGCCCGAGTTGCCGGACGCGGTCAGGCCGAGCGAGCAGCGGTCGCCCAGGAGAGGAGACCCGCCATCGGACGCCTTGGCCGTGAGGCCGTCGACAGAGTAGTCCTCTGAAACCGGCGAAGTTGCACTTAAATCATCGGCCCGTGTTGAATCTTCAATCTGTGATGGAGACAGGCCCGCTTCACTCAAACCAAAGCAAGGAGTTACGGCCAAACAGAAATAAAAGAAGAAAAAAGCGACACGGACAGCCTTACTTCTAAAGAAATGCATATAGAACCTCCCCGATAGTTCACTCCAACATAATATTGCTAGCAAGTAACAATTTAAGGCCAAGATTTACCATACAAGTAAGGTCGACTACAACCAGCGCAGTCGACCTAGAGAATTCATATTGATATTAGCCAATTAAAGAAATAATGCGCGCAATATTCTGACCATATGTGTCACCCGGAACAGCCCAGCGGCCATTTAAATCTTCCAAATATGGCGCAACTCCGAGAAAACCCTTAGACTGAAGGACTTCATATCGAGGATCCACACAAGTGTTATTCAACGCCGCACCAGTAGCATATCCTTTAAGATGCTGGACTTGGGCAAGCAAGCCCTGATATACATCGTCAAATCTAGCGCCTCCCGATTGTTGATTGACGGCGCCCAGTCCGGCGAAATTGCACTGATTCGGCTTTACGGAACCTCCAAATTGCAACCATCCAGTCTCAAGCATAGCCTGAGCAAAAACAACTTCCGGGCGAACCCCTTCAGAAACAGCGGCTTCGACAATTAATGAACAAAAATCACGAATAGTAGGTGCTCCCTTTGAAACAAATGCGTCTGAGGGATATGTATGTCCTGTTGATTCATATAAGTTCACCATAGCATCAACTGAAGTCTGCAGACTTCCCATAATTGGAGTACCCTCCACCGTGACCTTGCGGGTCAGGTGCCTCTCGGCGGAGCCGTCGATCACGTCGAGGTAGACGGTGTAGTCGCCCGGCTCGGTCGGGGTCCACTCGCAGGAGGAGGCAGCGGAGGGCTGCTGGGCGACGCCCCACTTGGCCCAGCCGCCCTTCTCCCAGACGAACTTGTACTTGAGGCCGGAGGCGTCGCCGGACACCTTGGCCTGCAGCTTGACCGGCTTGCCGCAGAGGGCGGAGCCCGAGACTTCGAGCGACTCGACGGAGTAGCGCTCGCCGACCGTGACCTTGCGGGTCAGGTGCCTCTCGGCGGAGCCGTCGATCACGTCGAGGTAGACGGTGTACTCGCCCGGCTCGGTCGGGGTCCACTCGCAGGAGGAGGAAGCGGAGGGCTGCTGGGCGACGCCCCACTTGGCCCAGCCGCCCTTCTCCCAGACGAACTTGTACTTGAGGCCGGAGGCGTCGCCGGACACCTTGGCCTGCAGCTTGACCGGCTTGCCGCAGAGGGCGGAGCCCGAGACTTCGAGCGACTCGACGGAGTAGCGCTCGCCGACCGTGACCTTGCGGGTCAGGTGCCTCTCGGCGGAGCCGTCGATCACGTCGAGGTAGACGGTGTAGTCGCCCGGCTCGGTCGGGGTCCACTCGCAGGAGGAGGCAGCGGAGGGCTGCTGGGCGACGCCCCACTTGGCCCAGCCGCCCTTCTCCCAGACGAACTTGTACTTGAGGCCGGAGGCGTCGCCGGACACCTTGGCCTGCAGCTTGACCGGCTTGCCGCAGAGGGCGGAGCCCGAGACTTCGAGCGACTCGACGGAGTAGCGCTCGCCGACCGTGACCTTGCGGGTCAGGTGCCTCTCGGCGGAGCCGTCGATCACGTCGAGGTAGACGGTGTAGTCGCCCGGCTCGGTCGGGGTCCACTCGCAGGAGGAGGCAGCGGAGGGCTGCTGGGCGACGCCCCACTTGGCCCAGCCGCCCTTCTCCCAGACGAACTTGTACTTGAGGCCGGAGGCGTCGCCGGACACCTTGGCCTGCAGCTTGACCGGCTTGCCGCAGAGGGCGGAGCCCGAGACTTCGAGCGACTCGACGGAGTAGCGCTCGCCGACCGTGACCTTGCGGGTCAGGTGCCTCTCGGCGGAGCCGTCGATCACGTCGAGGTAGACGGTGTAGTCGCCCGGCTCGGTCGGGGTCCACTCGCAGGAGGAGGCAGCGGAGGGCTGCTGGGCGACGCCCCACTTGGCCCAGCCGCCCTTCTCCCAGACGAACTTGTACTTGAGGCCGGAGGCGTCGCCGGACACCTTGGCCTGCAGCTTGACCGGCTTGCCGCAGAGGGCGGAGCCCGAGACTTCGAGCGACTCGACGGAGTAGCGCTCGCCGACCGTGACCTTGCGGGTCAGGTGCCTCTCGGCGGAGCCGTCGATCACGTCGAGGTAGACGGTGTAGTCGCCCGGCTCGGTCGGGGTCCACTCGCAGGAGGAGGCAGCGGAGGGCTGCTGGGCGACGCCCCACTTGGCCCAGCCGCCCTTCTCCCAGACGAACTTGTACTTGAGGCCGGAGGCGTCGCCGGACACCTTGGCCTGCAGCTTGACCGGCTTGCCGCAGCGGGCGTCGCCCGAGACTTCGAGCGACTCAAGAGACCAATTAACAACTTTGTATTTAGAAGTGCTAGTCACATACCCATTGGAGTCAATGACATCAACATAGATCTCATATTCACCAGCCTGGGGCAGGGTCCAAGAAATCGACGGCGAAGTTAAGTCTTGACCGATTACACCCCAATTGGAATCACTCCAATCAGACCCAGCCCTATGCCAAACAAACTTATATCTAAGGCCATCAGTCTTGCCGCTAACATTTACACCGATTTTTACCGTTGACCCCGCATGTCCCAGTTCTTCCGAGAAGGAAATTCCATTGACGGAGTAGGGATGCGGGAACTGCGCGATGATTGCGGCAGCGTCAGCCTCGCCAAGACGGCGGCAACCATCGTCCGAGAAATAGTTGACCACATCACCGTAATTCGAGATAAAGCCATGTTCGATAAGAATACCTGGAATTCCCTGCTCGCGAGCGCAGCGGATAACGGCGAACTCGTCGCCTACCTCCATTTGAAATACGCCGCGGTACGTTAGTCCCATAGCAGCAAGGTTGTTCATGACCTTGTTGGCAAGCTCAACAGAGACCTGCGTGTAGTCGGTGCCATTTGCGGTAGGAGCATAAACTTCTGCGCCGTGAGCTCCAGAAGACCCAGAGTTGATGTGAAAGCTAACAAAGGCCTGCGCGCCCTGATCAATGCAGCGCTGTACGCGATAAAGATAATCATTGCTGGGATAGTAGCCAGACTGCTCGCGCGCAAGAACGATCTTAAAGCCGTAAGCTTCAAGTTTATTTTTGCAGGCTGTCATGATCTTCCAGGTAAGGTCGGCTTCACTCTTGCCATTACCCTGAGCGCCAGAATCCACCCCGCCATGTCCGGCGTCAAGTGCAATAACCCCCACATTACGCGCGGAGCGCTCAGCGTAGGTAGATACTCCATCAGGCGAATCAGCGCATTCCAACGCCTGCTGGATTGATTGAGCCTCAACGGCATTGCCATCACCGTCTGCATAGTAAACAGAAGTGCCCTCGGAGCTCACGGAGCTATCAACGACCGTAAACGAATAATCCCTGTCGGAAAGATCCAACTCATGCTCAGAGTCATCGGCCCGCAAAACATAGGTTATCGAAGTCAAAAAGTAAGTATTGGATTTCAACGTCGAGCCAAATACAAAGGCAGCAGAATTGTCAGCCGTTCCAGATGCTTCAATAGTCCCCTGAATCCCATTGGCACTTACATAGTTGAGAGTTGCGGAGGAAAGGCTATCGTCGTCATCGGGAGTAGCAAAGGCAACGACCTGATCAGTCCCGCTGGGAAGGCTCGGGGAGGCAAGATATACATATTGGAAAGAAGAATCGACCGGTTCAGCCTGCTGATAGTTCTCAGATACATCAACGCCAAAATCCTCATCAGCCGATTCGTCAACGTTCGTTGCCGACGATGAGTCATCTGCAGCGCCAACATCGACAGAGCCCGCATCACGCGAGGCCACGCCATCATTGTCTGCAGTCGCAGCGTCCACGGCAGCGTCCGCAGACGGGACGTTGCTCACAGCGTAGGCGGCAGTCACAGGGCCCATAAAGGATGAAATGGTCAAAAGACCAGCAAGAGAAAAAGCTGTTGAGGCACGCAATGCCTTTTTCATATCGAATCCCCCGTCACAAATGATGTTACTAAGAGAAGATTATCTTACAATCCCTTCTGCATCGGAAGTCCAGTTATTCGAAGCGCGGGAATTGTTATAAAGGCAGACGGAAATCTGCTCTTATAAAAAGCAGGTTACGTTCTCAGCAAACTTTTGTTTTTCAGTCCTTCTATAGACACAGTGTTAGCTCTAGTTTTTGAAGCAATTAGCGGCGCCCCAAACAGCACAAGCGCCAGTGACACGAAAATCCACTGAAGCACGCAATTCGTTTAAGCACGTGGCGGACGACGAAAGCGTGTACGCAGCCGCGAAATACAGCAAAATGCCCCAATGTTTCGCTTGTATCAGAGGCGTCTGGGGCTTCATCGAAAGAGTGGCCTGGCTAACGCATTCAAGAAAAGTAGAGCGTGGTCTTCATGAATCAAACGCCAGTAAGCAACGCTCGCGCGCGTCTTTGAATCTTCTAATGGGCAAGAAGAGAGGGATCTAGGAGAGACCTAATAGTTCTTGGAATCTGGGAATCATCGAACTCACCATCTTTAAACAAGAGAATCATATAGCTTCTTATCGTTCTGTCTCGAAAAGATATGAGTGACCAGATGCACATCGTGGGCCTTTGAAAAACAATCTTCGTCCCTTAAAGATTCAGCAACATAACAACCGCCCCAATCAAAAAAGCCGAGATAGCCCCGGCTGATAATCAAAGAGGCGGTTGGATTGGCAACACCTATTTGGACGATTCCGGGAGGGACAGCCCCGCCTCCCTGGACTCGATCGGAGACATGTAGCCCAGCGTCGAGTAGATCCTGAAGTTGTCGTACCAGTGCACGTAGTCCGAGAGCTTGGCCCGGAGCTCGCGCGTCGTGCCGAACGCCTCACGGTGGACGAGCCCGGCCTTCAGTATCCTGTCGGTCGACTCGTCGACGGCGTTGTCGTAGGGGCAGCCCTTGGCCGATAGCGACCTCTCTATGCCGAAGACCTCGAGCATCAGGTCGATCTCGGCGTTGTCGAACTCGCTGCCGCGGCCCGTGCGGAACACCTCGATGTCCGGGATCGGGATGGAGGGCGTCGCGAACGCCGGCTTGACCAGCCGGGCGTCCTTCCTGGGCCCGGCGGAGTGGCCGACGATCTCCCTGTTGCAGGGGTCGACGAGCAGGCAGACGTAGTTCCACGAGGCCCCGACGCGCACGTAGGTCAGGTCGCTGCATATATGGGTGCGCGGCGCCCTGCCGCCGAAGCCGCGCGCGACGACGTTCGGCACGTCGGCCTCGTTGACCGCCCCGGGGTGCACCTTGAACCTCTTCCTGCCGCATGCGCCAACCGGGCCGTTCCCCCTCATGATGTGGAAGGCCCGGCGACGGCTGACGGCGGCGGGTGGCGGCGACGCCAACCCATCGAGCGACGCGTTCATCTTGCGCGAGCCGTACCGGCCCTTGCTGGCGCAGTAGAGGGTCGTGCCCCGAGGCACGTCGGACAGGAAGCACCTCATGAAGCGGGCCTCGAAGCGCCTGTCGGATCGAGCCACACGCGCCGCACGGCGTCGTGGACCTCGGACCAGTCGTCCTCAGGGCAGCCGTTCGATGCCCAGCTCCAGTAGCCCGACCTTCTCACCCCCAGCACCCCGGCCATCATGGTCAGCGCGAAGCTACCTTTCTCCGGCAACACGAGCCCGCACTTGGCTAGAGTGCTTCTCTTTGGCGAAGAAGGCAGCGGCTTTTTTTAGGAACGCATTCTCCATCTTGAGCTCGCATATTCGCTTCTTGGCCTCGCGCAGCTCGCGGTCCTCGGCTCTCGGGTCGGGCTCGCCGGAGAGCTCGCGCCGGCGCTTGAGCGCCCAGTCGTTAACCGTCTTGGCGTTGAGCCCGAGCTCGTCGCAGGCCTGGGCTATGGGCACCCCGTCGAGATGACGTAGTCGGCGGTCTCCCGCCTGATCCCGTCGGTGTACTTCTTCTGATTGGCGACCATTCGGCAATCCTTTCGTTTATCAGCCCACATGCAGTCTAAGGCACCGCGGTGTCGCGGTCCTTCCAGCCTGCGTGTCCGAAAAAAACGATACAGGTCAAACGAGCTACTCAGGTAGGGCTTCGAACGGGCCGGCAGCTGGCCGCCCGCCGGCCGCGGCGCTGACATACCCGTGTGCGAAGGGCCGGGGCGCGGGCATACCGATGACGTGAGGGTCACTACAGGCCGGGTGACGGCACTCGGCGCGGACTACCGAGGCCCGCAGCGCTCGGGTGCGCCAACGCCACGTGCGGCGGGCGACCTAAATATTATTCTGGAACACTCAAGCGCTCTCTCAAGATTGGGTCGAAGTCTTTCAGGCGTTCGGACTTGATGACGATGCCCAAGTTCAACATGTCTTGAACGTTTACGTGAGCAATCGTAGATACGGTGATATCACCGAGAACGTTTCTAATGGGAACAGCGCGTAGAATGCCCAACAGATAGAGTCTGCTTCCCACGACGACCGCGCCATTCTCGAGATAGGTTCCCTCGTTGTACAGGAAGACAGGGGAACCGCTTGAACCCGGGTAGCAAGCCATGTCCACTAAGAATTCCTTCTCGCCCCGATAATCGTATCTGTAGGGAGTCGCCGTGATTCCCCTGCGCACGATTGGCAAGTTGTTGGCCTCGTCCCAGATGCCGTTGGGGTACCCGATCATGGTCACTTCTTCCATGCAGCCCATGTCTTTAATCAGCGTCTTCGTCGGAAGCAGCTCCAGACTGAGCGGTATAGTGAGCAGATGCTTACCCGCCTGGATAAAACCGTTGAGAGCAGGGCCAATAGGCAGTACACACAAGTCCACGTTCTCGTCTGGATGCGAAATCCAATCGCTGTCCGAGCCACGCATGGTCAGCCGCTCGTTTATATTGAGCAAGTTGCCGTTCTCGTCGGCTCGCGAGAAGATGACCCGGTATTCATATCCGCCCTTGACCACATGTTTGTTGGTCACGACGGCAGGAACAAATGTCTTGCCGTCATCGCAGAATTTGAAAAAGAAACCAGTTCCAACCGAGCACTCTCCTGAGGGAAGCGATGCTTCAATTCGTATCGTCGTATGAAGAAGCTGCTCAGAAAGCTGCATAGATACCCTTCCTGTTTGTATAAAGGCTCTTCGATTGTACCCGATGACGATAATCCATAATCAATAAACAGTACCGTCTCGGGAACATCTTCGCGCAGGATCACGCAGAGAGCGTAGCCACGGACGCCGAGCATGGCGGCCATGGTGTCGCAGCGCGGAGTCGGCCCGCGCGAGATCAAGTTGTTGATGTAGTTGGGGACCTTGCCCAGGGCCGGCCCGATGTGGGTTATGGGAACCCAGACGGTCGCGAGCGTCTGTATGAGGGCATCGCTGGCGTGCACGGATGAATCCTATCGAGTCCGCTTACAGGGACATGATACACGGCGACGGAATAGTTAGGCGATCGCAGAAGATTCCCGTCCCTCGAACGTTACGCAGTTGCAGAGCGCGGGTACAAGGGTCGCAACGACGATGACCCCGACGCGACGGAAGACGACATGAGTAAGTGGATCGAGCCGTCAGCGGACACCAAGTACGTCTGCAACGACGGCGTGGTGATGACGTGGGTGAGTATCTGGGGCAAGGAGCGAATGTTCCAGTTCCCGGGCGCGTTCGAGCAGAGGTTTTTGAGTTTATAGGGAGCACACCATGTCTGACAACGCGATGAATATACCGGATGACGCACCCTCCGATGTGCAGGAGGAATCCCCCACGTCCCTTTTTATCTTGCAGAGGGGTGCAACAAGGCGTGAGGTAAACGCCTCGGAAGCCCGACATTTTGTCCAAGGCATTCTTTCCAGGTCGATCAACCTGGCCACGCTTATCGGCTCAGGCGCATCTACTCCGGCTATTCCCCTGATGGGTGAAACCTTCAGGAACATGCGAGCGGACCTCAAGCTCAAAGATCCCGAGCTATCTACCCTTCTGGAAAGTCGAATAACCAAAATTGCACGTCGAGATAACGAAGACCCTGCGAAGTACTCGAACATCGAGAACCTCCTTTCGTGGCTGAGTCAGCGCATCGAGGGCTCTCTAGATAGCGCCGATGAAGACAAGAGGGTTTCCGATGCAGTTCGCAAGGCCTTTCTCGAGTCCGTCGATATAAAATACAACACAGAACACTCAGACGTCCTCGATAGCTACCGCAGATTCGTTCAGGGACTTGGTATATCCCGCCAGATTCTTGCGCGCGGAGGGCAGGCTGCCTTCGATGTTGTCAACCTCTTCACCACGAACTACGACCTATTCCATGAGATGGCCCTTGAATCGAGCGACTACGCCTATGTCGACGGGTTCTCGAACGCGCTGATGCCCACATTCAGCCCGCGGGAATACCATCGCAGGCCGATTGACCTCGATGAGAGGTTCAGAGACCACTACGAACCGGTGAACCCCTTCTTCCGCCTTTACAAGATGCACGGCTCCATCAACTGGAGGGTCTATGACGGTAACGTCGTAAGGGCCCCAAAGTTTCCCGACATCGCCGACGAATACCAAGGCGACAAACAGCTTATTGCCCCGATGACTTCCAAATATGCCCTAACGCAAGGCACTCCTTATAGCGATATGTTTCGCGAGTTCGTAAACATCCTCGCCGTTCCCAACACCGTTCTTCTGACGTGCGGATTCAGCTTTGCAGACTCGCATATATCGAACCTAATCAGGCAGGCTCTTGCGAGGCCTGACTTCACTCTTCTCGCCTTCGTCGGCAACCCAGCAGAGACCGATATTGGTTCCCCCACACGGGATTTCTACGACAGAGCAGGTGGCGCGAACGCCTATTTCGTATATCCAAGCGAAAGGGATCCGAAGCCCAAGCGTCCGCTGTATTTCTCGGAATTCGCTGACTTTATCGGGCCTGAAATCACCTTCGGAGACGATGCTGCATCTGGATCTCTGGGGCTTGGTGACGGGAATGAATAACGGAGTCCCCAAGCCGGGTTGGCTGATAGGCACTATTTGCTACATGGACCAAGAGAAGATAAGGCTCCGCGCGTCGCGTTCCGACTTTTCCGATCGTATGCTCAATGGCAAGCCCAGGCATTTGAACGGGCTCAACCAGTACCTCTTCGCCTACCTCTCCATATCTACCAAGGTTATCTTCCGCGTGGTTTCCGCAGAAGAGGCCGAGAGACCGTATTCCGACCAGCCGTCGTCGAGGTTTAGTACGAGCTACATCTTCACAGCCACCCCCATTGGGGAGATTGAGAAGTCCACCTACGTTCCCGGCGTAGTAGACCTCCCTATGGTCGGTTCCAATGTCTACGCTTGCGATGAATCAATCCTCAAGAAGGTCTTTTGCGTACGGGAAGGAGTCGAGATTGGGTCTCTCGCTGGATACGATTCGGTAAGACCCACTTTTGATATCGATTCTCTGTTCTCTGGTCATCTCGCTATTCTCGGTAATACCGGCTCGGGAAAGTCCTCAACCGCGCGGCTCCTGCTTGATAGAGTAGCGTCGCTCTTAGATGCCGAGAACGCGTTCGATGCAGAGCCCCGATTCATCGTCTTCGACCTGCACGGTGATTATGACTTTCTCACGCGCGGCGGTTACGGCTGCACGAGACGAATCGATGCCGATGAGTACCACCTCGCGCCTGGAGAGTTGTCGATGGATGACTGGTCAGCTATTCTCGACCCCTCGCGACGCATCCAGAAACCTCTGCTTGAGAGGGCCGTGAGATACTCCCACCTCAACGAGGAGGGCAAGAAGAAGCTATTTGCAGCCTTCGCATATACCGCAATTCGGGACACGAGCATCGATAGCCACGCAGCGAGGAAGTTTCAGGTCTCAAAGTATTACCAGCCGATCGAGAAAGACCTTGACGCGATTCGCGGACAACGATCTGAGCCCCACTCTCGTGCTCGGATTGCTCACAATTTGCTAGCGTCCTTCAATTTGGATTACGGAAACATATCGAAAGATGTCGTCGAAGGGCTTGAGTCCCTTTTGAAGGAGTTCATCGAGGATGAATACATGTCCAACGGCCTTCCCAATGTCGAGCGCATCTTGTGCAGCTACGAGAAACCCGAAAGGGAGGTCTCAATCTCTGACGTCGTCGATGCGCTTGACTTCGTGTTCGATGAAGAAGAAGTGCGGGGCAACCGTCAGATAAGGTCGTATTCAGAGGGGCTGGTTACTCAGCTTAGAAACCTTAGGGAAAGGTATTCGCATGACCTCTTCTCACTTGAGCGGGGCGAGTCAATTGCAGCCCTCTTAAACAAGTGGCGTGGCATTCTTGTGCTAGACGTCTCTCAGATAATCGACGAGTCGGGACTGAAGTTGTTCTCCCACTACGTTGCGCGTACACTCTTTCAGGCTAGTCTAGATGCGGGAAGAGGTTCCTCAACACCCGTCTATCTCATTTTTGACGAGGCGCATCGCTATATCAGGGATGCAGACCTGACAGACGACTCAGTGTTCAATCGAATTGCACGGGAGGGCCGCAAGTTTGGTATTTACCTTACCGTCATCAGCCAAATCCCCAGCGAGCTTTCCCGCGTCGTACTCTCTCAGACGGGAGCCTTCATAATCCACCGCATCCAGAACTCTTACGACCTCGATTACGTTCGCCGCAATGTCCCTTCCATATCAAATGGCCAGGTCATGCGCCTTCCCGCTTTCGCCCCGGGAACCGCGACCGCGCTGGGGAGCTCCATTACGGTGCCCCTAGAACTTCAAATAGACGATGACTTTGCCGACGAGACGCCAACGATCCGGATGATGAAGAGCAATCGGATTCGATAAAGCTATTTGTGGCCGGCCCGGAGAATGCCCGCAACGGAGACGTTGTGGGCATTTCCTTTTGCCCGCTCGGGGCACGGGAGTCATACGTGGGTGAGTAGGATGGTAAGCCGCAGGGCAGCAAGGGCAGCCGGAGGAGCCGCAGGAGCAGGCGCCGCAGGTAGAGGCGGTGTCGAACTACTGCGAGCTTCTCAACCGGCGGGACGCGCGCTACGCCTAGCAACAAGCCAGAACAAGCACAGTAATTTTCAGCGCACCATACACGCACTCGCTGCTAAGGTTCGGCCCCAGCCACGGATCACCCGTCAAGAAGAACTCCAGCCAGTGCTGCATAAACAGTGCCTGCTCGCGCTTCCAACGGCGCAGCTTTTCCTCGCTGGCCTCTTCCCTGCTGCGCGAAGTGAACTCGTAGTGGTGCAGCTCAGCATAAGGTGTAAAGATGGTGCGGTAGCCCCCATACGCGCAGGCAAAAATCCGCATCGTTAAAACCGACGGCAAACTTCTCGTCGCAGCCTTCAACCCGTTCATAAACGTCGCGACGGACCATCTGGCAGGCGCCCGTAACGGCGCTGAAGTTGCCCGGGTGCACGGCACGGGCAAGATATCCCTCGCGCTTTGCCGAAAAGTCCCAGTTGGCATGGGCAAGGGCGCCGCGCACGCCGACCACAATGCCAGCTAGCTGAACCAGATGGCCAGCAAAGTAGAGCTTGGCACCCACTAAAGCCCATTACTTGCTCAGGATGACCAGGAAGGTCAAGAGAAGTAGGAGAAGGATAATCCTATCCATCTGACTACCCCCTGCCTTGTAGAACCGCGGCCCGGAATACAGCTGGCTTCGGAGAACAAGGCAGAGGACGACACACCGCCGCGTCCAGCTAAAATTTAAACAGAAATACGTACGCATGTTCGCGTTTCGTGGTACACTGTATCTACCAGAATAAGACAGAGTGAAAGTCGCTTCGGAGGCCCCCAATGGTACGAAGCGCCGGCGCCGCGGATCCCCGCTGCCCCGACCCTGGCTTAGCCGGCGCACGCGACGCCGACTGACCGGCGGGATGCCGGTTGAAGCTACGCAATACCGGCATGTTGAAACCACTCGTCCTCCGGCGTGCGGATCATAGCATGTCGACTAAACCGAAGGGGCATACATCATGGACAATTCCAACGCAAGCCAGCAGATCGCTTTGTACGAGGACCCCGACCACGCAGTCCACCTTGACGTGCGCGTCGACGGCGATACGGTCTGGCTAACCCAGCAGCAGATGGCGACGTTGTTCGGGCGCGGAGTGCCGACTATCTCCAAGCACATTCATTCCGCAGCAAAGGAAGAGCTTGCCGGAATTCGAACTATTTCATTTTTTGAAATAGTTCGCTTAGAGGGAACAAGAACGGTCAAACGTCAGGTCGAGCACTACAACCTCGACATGATCATCTCGGTTGGCTACCGCGTGAAGTCTCAGCAGGGCGTGTACTTCCGCCGGTGGGCAAATGGCGTGCTCAAGCAGCATCTACTCCAGGGATACTCCATCAACCAAAAGAGACTCGAGGCGCTCGGAACGGTCTTCAAGGTCCTCGAGAGGTCGAGTACTCCGGAACTCTCCGGTGCGGCAGAAATTCTACAGAAGTACCTTCCGAGCCTGACTCTGCTCGATGAATACGACACGGGAAGGATGAAGGCGCCCCAGGGCAACGAGCCCAACTGGGAGCTCGGTTACACCGAAGCCCTCGAAGTCGTCCGCAGCCTACCGTTCTACTCGTCGTCCACCCTGTTCGGACGAGAGCGGGACAACCAGTTCGCCGGAATCATCAGCGCCCTCTATCAGGGCTTTGGCGACCAAGACCTATATCCCTCCGTTCAAGCAAAGGCCGCCAACCTTCTCTACCTCGTAGTGAAGGACCATCCATTCTTGGATGGCAACAAGCGCTCTGCAGCGGCGCTCTTCATTCACTTCCTCGACAAGAACGGGATACTGCGCAACGGCGAAAGACTCCGCGTGGAGGGCAACGCGCTCGCGGCCATGACGCTCATGATTGCCCTCTCTGACCCAAGCGAGAAGGACTCCATGGTTACGCTGGTGGAGAATTTCATCGCGTAGCGCCTTCGCCCGAGCACCAGAATCGACGTTCCTTCATATAGCAGATGCAAACGAGGAAAGGGCCATCAAAGTAAGGCACCGTCATGGCGAGGGAGGTGCCGCAATGAGTCGTTCCATGAAAAGCCATATAAGCCTACAATTGTCATCAGATGTAGGCTTATATGGCTTTCGAGGGGAGGTCGGCATGGTGATCACCTACCGGGAGGCGCTGGCTGAACTCGGGAGCAGGTACCGCGTTCGCAAGGCGGTGTCGGAAGGGACGCTCCACCCCGTCGGCCGAGGGATGTACTCGACCAACCGGGACGAGGACGCCCTCGCCGTGATCGCGAAGCGCTACCCCGGGGGCATCCTGACCGGGCAGACCGCGCTCTACGCCCACGGGCTCGTGACCGCGCCCCCCGACCGGATCGACCTAGCCACGAAGCGCGGTGGGACCAAGATACGCGACGCCGCCGTGCGCCAGCACTTCATCCCGGAGGGATGGCTGGGCGTCGGGAGGTCGACCGTCTCGGTGGACGGGACCGAGCTTGCCGCTTACGACCCCGAGCGCATGCTCCTCGAGCTCATGCGCTCGCGCAACAAGCTGCCCTACGACCTCTACCGGGAGGCCGTCGCCTCGTTCCGCAGGCGGTCGGAGCGGCTGGACATATACAGGCTGCAGGACTACGCGGAGGCAATCCCGCACGGCGAGGCACACCTCGAGCGCGCCATGGAGGAGGTATTCTGATGGACCTGAACGAGATGAGGGCGCGCTACGAGCGCGAGGAGGGCTACTCCTGCCTCAACGCGACCGCGCGCGTCTGCCAGGACGTGATCCTCTCAAAGCTGGCGGCATCCGGCATGCGCGACCGAGTGACGGTCAAGGGAGGGGTCCTGATGTGCGCGCTGTCGGGGAGCGGGCGCCGCGCAACCCAGGACATAGACCTCGACTTCGTGCGGTACCCGATGACCGACGCCTCCATTCGCTCCTTTGTGTCCGCCCTCTCGAACCTCGGCGACGGCGTAACCGTCCGCATCGCCGGCGAGATAGAGGAGCTGTCGCAGCAGGACTACAAGGGCAGGCGCGTCAACCTCAAGGTCAGCGACGGGCGCAGCACGTTCGACACGAAGCTCGACCTGGGGGTCCACGCGAGCGCTGCGATGGAGCAGGACAAGCTGTGGTTCGACGTGGCACACCGGCAGGAGGGCGTCTGCCTGCTTGCGAACTCGAAAGAGCAGGTGTTCGCCGAGAAGCTCAAGTCCCTGCTGCGCCACGGCATCCGAACGGCCCCGAAAACTCGTTTCATGGAGCGTTTCATGGAAAATCCCCCCACTCTAGCAACGGTTCAGAGTCTACTAGATTGGGGGGACGCGAGCCAAGTCGACAAGGGCAGTTAACCGGCGGCTATTCATGCCTCGATTTAGAACAGCTCGAGAATCTCCGCGGCGTTCTCTCGCAGATAGATATCTAGGTCCGGCACGGCAAACTGCACGTAGCCCCTCTGCGGAGCTTGAATAACCTCTCTTTGAAGCAGCTTAGCCCTAATAGAGCTGACCTCATTGGTCTTTTTACCCATGCGTTTAGCAATCTCAGATGATTTGGACTGCTGCTTATCCTCGCACATGGCCAAAAGGTATTTGATATCGTTGAGTCCAAGTCCAGAAATCGCGGGCTCGTGAACAACATCGTGAAAACGAGCCTCTGCCAGCGCAATGCCTTCGGTGACGTCGCCCTCGCTCACAATGGCACTTTTGGCACGATGCAAGTTGGCGCGTTGCCAAATGGAGTAACCGACCAGTTGCACCAGATAGGCATAGCCCTTAGTGGCCTTAGCGGCTCTCGACAGAAGATCGTCCTCTATGGTCAAACCAGTCGCGACAAAGCTATCGCCCATAGAGAGCGCTACCTCCACCTGGTTGATAGGCGCCAGATCTTCGGAGAGGGCACGGCGCAAGAACGTAAGCGCCTTGCCGTTAATAAGATCCATAACGCCGGCGGGTAAGCCGGCAAAGGCAAGTGCGATATCTACTTATATCGAATAATATCGAGCTGTATAAGCTTGTATAAACTTATCGCGGAAGTATCGAGCTTTCGTAATATGACTTAGTTAGTAGTCCACCATTGCTTTCTTCCAAGCTCATAGCGAAAGAAAGTTCAGGACTTCCTAAACCCATTGCCTTAGACCGAGAAATACTCACTCTCGGCAGATAGGTTTGGTCCCAACCACGGATCGCCATCGAGGAAGAACTCAGGCCAGCGCTGCATAAACAGGGCCTGCTCGCGCTTCCAGCGGCGCAGCTTTTCCTCGTTGGCCTCTTCCCTGCCGCGCGAGGTGAACTCGTAGTGGTACAGCTCGGCATAGGGCGTATAGATGGTGCGGTAGCCCGCCTCCCATACGCACAGGCAAAAGTCAGCGTCGTTAAAGCCGACAGCGAATTCCTCGTTGTAGCCGCCGACCAGCTCAAATACGTCGCGTCGGACCATCTGGCAGGCACCCGTTACGGCGCTGAAGTTGCCCGGGCGCACGGCACGGGCAAGATAGCCCTCGCGCTTAGCCGAAAAGTCCTGGTTGGCATGGGCAAGTGCGCCGCGCACGCCAACCACAATGCCAGCGTGCTGCACCAGATGATCGGCAAAGTAGAGTTTGGCGCCCACCACGCCCGTATCGGAACGCTGCAGATAGCCCATCATCTCTTCAATAAAGCCAGCGCTTATGACCTCGGTATCGTTGTTGAGCAGCAGCAGGTAGTCGCCCCCAGCATGCTCAACGCCAAAGTTAATGATTTTCGAATAATTAAACTCGCCCGGCCAGTACACAACACGTGCGCTACCCCTACCGTCAGACGCAGCGATCACGCGCTCCGGCAGGGTTTCGTAATACGCAAACGTCTCCGGGGCTTCGCTGTTGTTCTCCACCAAGACGATCTCGTAGTTTGTATACGTGGCCTTCTGGGCGATCGACATCACACAGGCATCGAGCGTCTCAACGTGGTCCTTGGTGGGGATCACAATGCTCACCAGCGGCGCAGACTCCGGCAGCGCATAGCGCATGCGGTAGACAAACGGCGTCTCGGTCTCCTCGACCGTTCCGCAAATGCCCAGCGCGTTAAAGTGGCGCTGAAGCGCAAGGCGCCCGGCTTCAATAGCATACGGCTTACTATCGGCAGAACCGTCGGCGGTCGATCCCGGATGCACGCGCCAGTGATACAGCACATGCGCAACGTGCTCAAAGCGCGCGCCGGCTGCAAGGCAGCGAAGCGTCAAGTCGTAGTCCTGGGCGCCCGCAACATCTTCCGGAGACATGCCAATGCGATCGATAAGTGCCTTCTCTACCATCAGGAAATGCGTTACGCAGTTATGGCTATAGAGCAGGTCGACGTTGAGCTTGGTCTTAAAGACCGGCTGGCCCCACTCCCCCGTTTTCTGGAACATGTCCTCGTCGCAGAATAGGACCTGGGGGCGCTCGCCCTCGGCCGCCTTATTCAGCGCGGAAACATACTGGAATAACGCGTCCGGCTCCAGAATGTCATCGTGGTCCAAGAACGCGATGTAGTCGCCCATCGCTTGCTCAATACCTGCGTTGGTGTTGACCACAATGCCGCCGTTGCCAGGCAGCTGAATACGACAAACCCGCTCGTCATTGGCGGCAGCCGCAAGATTGGCCACCGCATCCCATTCGGGCGAGGCGTCCATAAGCAGCAATTCCCAGTTGTCATAGCTCTGGGCTAGCACCGAGTCCAGCAGCTCGCGCAGGTAGACCCGATCAGTCTTGTAGCACGGCACCACAATGCTCACGAGCGGTCTATAGGCAAAGGCCGCCGAAGCGACACGCTGGCACGCCAAATCGCCCGGCTTTGCGCGATGTTGCTCAAACCAACGTCGATAAGCTGCGTCGTCTGCACGCGCGTCCTTCATGCGGTTCCAGCTGTCATCGAACATGCCGTTGTACAGGCGACCATCCATGGCGCAAAACCCGCTTTGGATCCGCTCTGTGGGATCGTTCACGATCGCGACAAAATCTCGTATATTCTGAGGCATCTCAACACTCAGATACGTTTTATTGACGCGGCAACCGTTGCGCTGGGGAACATCGACCTGCGATTCAAACACATGCACGGTGACATCGATGGCATTCATATGCGTATCAAAGATCTGGAGCTCAGGTGCGCACTGGGGGTCTCCAGCCCAGGTAACCTCATAGCGCCACACCGCGCCGGCGTCTGCCGGCAAATAGCGAATGGCATCGATCTCGTAGCGACCGCAGCATTCGCCACGCTGCGCATCGCGGATAAGCGCGCACAGCGAAGGCTTTGCTTTGTAGTTAATCTTGGATTCCAGCTTGGCCACGCGGCTATCAAGGCGAATGGAGCCCAACCTTTGGCCATCGGATGCAAAAACGACATCCATCGACGAGTCATCCAAAAACGGAAGCACCAAGACAGCGAGCTCGCGCTCGTAATCGGAAACGGAAGGGCAAAGCGCCAGCACACGGCCATGATCGACCGGGAGCACCAGCGACGGCACACAAGAACCGCTCGTCGTCGCATGGGCAAACGCTTGAGAACCCTCCTGCTCAATAAGCGCAGCGACATCCTGACCGGCAAAACGAAGCAGCACAAACAGACGGCCCTGACTGCGGCAAAGTGCCAAACGCTTGATACTCATCTACACTTCTCGCTTTCCCAGGGCGTTCGCCGCCATGCGCTTGCAGGCACCCAGACGCCCAAACCTCAAGACGTCGTAATCGAACATGAGCTTTTTGCACGCACGGGCATTGGGGGCCTTACTGGTAAGCGCCGCGCGCACCATAGCGGCAACAGACGGGGCACATTGTGCAAGCGCAGCATCGCTACCCACAGCAGAACCGGCAAGCGCTGTGGCAACGGCAGCAAACACCTTGCCGCAGTCCGAACCCAGCAACCTGAGCGCATCGTACAGCACCAGATCGCATAGGAAGTACGCCAGGTCCTCGGCATGCTGGACATCGAGACCGTCGCGCTGCCAGTCAGCCAGCACCGCGGAGTAAATCTTCACGTGCTCCAGCAGGCGCGTCTCGTCGTCGTAGCGCATGGTGTCCATGAGCGAACCCTTGCGCGCCACGCGGTAGTCATACAGCTTGTTCGAAATAAGCGCGGTCTTGCGCGAGCGACCGTACACGGCAAAATCGAAGACCTGGTCCTCGCCATACTTAACGGTTTCGTCGAACACGATCCCGTTACCCAGCAAAAACTCACGCTTGCAGGCGGTGCGCCATGCAAAGGGGCGAGATGCTTCCTTAAACAGTAGGTCGGAGCTATAGCCTTCAAACGACACATCGCGCGGGCTCAGCACATAGTTAAGCCACGGATACCCCGCCTCCAGCGGATACGGATTCGCACCAAAGGTCAAAACATCACAGCGCTCGCGCTCAAAGGCATCGACGATCACGCGGCATGCATCGGGCGTAAAGCGGTCGTCGGAATCCAAAAACGCGACGATAGGCGCCGTGGACGCAGCGATGCCTGCATTACGCGCACTCGACAGGCCGCCATTGGGCTTATCGACCAGCGTGAAGCGCGCGTCTTTTTCGCAATAGGCGGCCGCAATATCGCGCGAGCCATCCGGCGAGCCATCGTTGACCAGCACGCCCTCCCAATCGGGCATGTCCTGCGCAAGCAGGGAGTCCAGGCACCAGGCCAGGCACTCCTCCACTTTATAGATGGGAACGACAACGGAAATCTTGGGGTTAGCCATAGTCACTCGCTCCTACTGTGCGGCCGGAACGTCATCGGGGTGCGGGTTGTCGCCGTAGGTGCGCTGATACGTCAGCACGCGCCAGACCAGCGACAGGCCGCCAATCTTAAAGTAATGCTTAAACGTATTGAGCTTGCCCGGCTTCTTAAAGTCAAAGCGCGAATCGATATAGGCGCGGGGCGACTTGACCATCAGACGCAAGTCGGTCTCGCCACGCGGATCAAACAGCGACAGGTCAAAGCGACCGGCATCCCAATCGGCCTTGAGCTCGGACGAGGCTTTCTTCCAAAACTGCTCACGCAGCTCATCGACCAGGCGCTCATCATTCCAACGGTACGTATCGACCTTCATGCGCATTAAAATGCCCTGGAGCTGAGCCTTGAGCTCGGGACGCTCGTCCAAAAAACGTTGCATCTCGGCATATTCGTCGCACACGCAAAACACCTTGTTGGGCGAATTAACGGAGCTCTTCTCGTTATCCTGGCGATAGCACAAAATGGGGTCCGCAATAAACGCGGCACGCTCGGCGCAAGCCCAAACCTTAAAGTTAAAGCCTGCGTCCTGATACGAGGCACCCGGCGTGGGGAGAAAGCGAATCTGATTGGCGTTGAGAAACTCGCGCCGATAGATGGCAGACCAAATGGAAGGCTTGCGGTAGAAGATCCCCGGGCGATCGACGGGGCGATACGCGGCGCCCGTCATATGCTCGTCGATAATTCCAAACAGCTCACGGCGCTCGCTGGGCGTGGACCAATACAGGTAAAAGTCGCCCTTAACGACATCGGCATGCTCAGCATCGGCCTTGGCGACCAGCTTTTGGAGCGAATCCTCAAACATAAAGTCGTCGGACTCAAGGATGCCCACGTACTCGCCGCGCGCCATCTCCAGGCCGCGGTTCATCGAGTCGCCGTAGCCGCTGTTGGCCTTGTCGATCATCTTTACACGGGGGTCGCGCTCCATGTACTCGCGGATGATATCTGGCGAACTATCGGTAGAACCGTCGTTGATGCAGATGATCTCGATGTCCTTGAGCGTCTGAGCCACGGCGGAATCGAGGCACTCGCGCAGGTAGCGTTCGACATTGCAGATAGGGACAAGCAGCGAAACTTTAGGGTTATCAGAGTTCTGCAAGAGAACCTCCTGTTGAATAGCGTGTAACAGGGTTATTTTAGCAGCCGAGTTGCGGCGGGCGGCAGCGCTTGGAATTAGATAAAGCGCTCCAGGCAGGCTTTGAGACCGCGAGTCGAAAGATAGAACAGCGTGGCGTCTGCCATCGAAACGCCCGAGGTCGCCGCAACGAGCTTGTGGGCAACACGGCGAACGGCGCCCTTAGCAGGCACATCCGCCCACGCCGTTCCCAAAAACGTCGCGAGGTCCATGTTGACGCGAGCCGCCACGCGATGGAAGTCATCGGCATCCAAACGCGCCAGGTCGAACACAATTAGGTCCAAAATCCAAGTTATCAGCTCGCCGGGACACAGGTCTAAAAGACCGTAGGCCGCCCAGTCCTCCAAGACCTCCTCGAGCATCCTCATGTGGGCGTCAAGCTTTTTGGCACGAGCCTCGGCACTGTTGAACTCGTGCGTCGCCGATTCGCTCTCCATCACGTAGTGGTAGAACTTGTCCGGTATGACGACGGTCCTGCGGGCAAGCGCATAAGCCGCAAATTGGAAGACGACGTCCTCGCCCAAAGCCAAACCGGGGGCGAAGCGAATGCCTTCGCGATTGAGCAGCTCGCACGAAAAAGCCGCACGGCAGGCATAGGGCTGCGCATTCGAATGGAACAGCAGTTGGGGATCACGGGCGCCGAAGGTACCAGCTTTGGGGCTCATGAGTTGCTGGACGCGTTTGGGGGCAGCATCGGCAGGTTCACAGACGCCGCCAAAGACGGCGGCCTCGGCATCTGCAGACTCCATGGCATGCAGCACGCGCTCGACCGTCTGGGCATCAATGTAATCG
This sequence comes from Coriobacteriaceae bacterium, assembly GCA_025993015.1. Taxonomy (NCBI): domain Bacteria; kingdom Bacillati; phylum Actinomycetota; class Coriobacteriia; order Coriobacteriales; family Coriobacteriaceae; species Coriobacteriaceae bacterium. Next base: position 2,004,097 of record DAJPFV010000001.1, on the reverse strand, counting down.
TCAGCGTCCACAAAGAAGACGGTCTCGCCCTCGGCGGCATCGATACCGGCATTTCGAGCGCACGAGACGCCCGCGTTTTCCTGGTCAATCACCAGTACGCGATCGTCGGCCTGCGCGATCAGGTGCAACACGTTCAACGAATCATCAGTCGAACCGTCGTTGACGCAGACAACCTGAATCGAGCGCTCGGACTGGGCCAGCAGCGAATCGAGGCATCGCTGAATGGAGCGCGCAGAGTTGTAAACGGGAACGACAATGGTAGCTTTAGGACACGAGGCCTCTCCCATGCCGACCTACCCCCTCAGCGATTCGAAGAGGAAGGCGGCGACCACGCCTGGACCTCCAACCGAGGCGTAATACTTAGCACGCCCCAAGGCACCATCCGTCGCAAAACTCGGATGCTCGTCAACCCAGCCCTCAGGATCTTTGAGGATGGCAGCGAGATTCGCGCGCTTCCACGGCTTGAGGTCGTCAAGCGAAAAGTCCCCGGCGTCCAAGGCCGCTTGGAACTCCTTGGCCATCTGAACCAGGAACTCCTTATAGAACTTAGGCGCCAGGCGCACGTAGTTCCACATGTACGAATCGTACTTAATGAGCTGATTGAACTTGAGCATGCGCGCGACATCGCCGCTTACGTGGTCGCGGGCATAATCCTCACGAATCCAACGCTCAATCTCGGCATACTCGGTATTGACGCAAAAGACCTTAGCCGAAGAATTGACCGAGGAGTTCTCGTTGTCCTGACGATACGAAAGCACGGCATCGTGCAGGTAAACGGCCTTGTCGGCGCAGGCAATCACCTTAAAGGCAAACGACGTGTCCTGAAAGGATGCTCCCGGAGTCGGCAAGAACTTGATGCCGTTGCGCTCAAGAAAATCGCGACGGTACACAGCCGACCAAATCGAGGGCTTTTGCTTAAAGAACTGTGTCGTATCGCTTGGGTGCACCGGCTTGCCGCAGTCCTGAGGTCTAAACATCTCGTGCAGCGAGCGGCGCTCCTCGGGTTTGGACCAGTAAAAGTCAAAGTTAGCCTTCGCAAAGTCGGCGTTGCAGCCCTCGGCTGCCGACACGAGCTTCTCCAGCGCGTCGGGCGCCATAAAGTCATCGGACTCTAGAATGCCCACATACTCGCCGCGCGCCATCTCCAGGCCGCGGTTCATCGAGTCGCCGTAGCCGCTGTTGGCCTTATCGATCATCTTCACACGTGCGTCGCGCTCCATGTACTCGCGGATGATATCCGGCGAGTTATCGGTCGAACCGTCGTTGATGCAGATGATCTCGATGTCCTTGAGCGTCTGCGCCACGGCGGAATCGAGGCACTCACGCAGATAGCGCTGAACGTTATAGATGGGGATAAGCAGCGACAGAACAGGGCTGCCAGAGGCGTTAGTAGACAAATGTGCTCCTTAGGAAATACCTGTCGTTTCATGGTATCAAAGGGTCGGCACGCCGACGGGCGTTTATATAATCTATGGAGCCCATGGAGCACCCAGAGACGAAAGGAAGACATGCAGCCCAAAGCCGCACGTAATATATCCATCGAAGCGCTGCGCCTCGTCGCGGTCGCCGGAATCGCAGTGTTCCATACCTTTCAGTGGGCCTTCCAGGCAGTCTGCGCCGGCATGCCGGAATATGCACCACTTGCCGTCTTCCCCTATTCCGGCATCCTCGGTTTTATTAACTTGCTGGGCTGCTGGGCCAACGAAGTCTTCTTTATGATCTCGGGGTATTTTCTCATCGCCTCGGCCACGCGGGCTTGGAATGAAGGGGCGACCTGGACGTCGCAGATGCAGCGGACGGTGCAGCGTCTTGGCAAGGTTGTCTTTCCAACCGCGTTTTACTGTCTGGCGGCGCTCGCATGGTCCACGGTCGTCTTCCCCATTCCCGACGTTTCCCTTGCCACGCACTATTGGTACACCCTGGGGCTCGAGTTTATCTGGGTCTACGCTGCCACGGTCTGCATGGCGCCATTGTTTGGCCTGGCCAAGAGTCGACTCTCTAAGAGGAGCTACACGGCAGCGGTCATCGTCGTTGGAATCCTCGCATTTGTTGTTAACGGGTATTTAGCCGCCATGAGTGCGACAAGCGCCGGCGAGTTTTCTTGGCTCCAGAAGTCCATGAGCGCTACCACGTACGTAGTCGCATTTTTGATCGGCGGGCTGCTCCGCGACATTACCGATGTCATGGATTCGGACAGGGCGGGCGCCTTAGGCATGCGGTCGCTCGCAGCGGTTTTGGTGCTCACCACCATCCTGGAAGGCGAACTCTCCTTCACCGGCAACCTCACAGCAATGGCAGCCCTCTCCTACAAATCGACCTCGTTGATCTCGTTTGTCCTCGCTGCCACCTCCCTGCTCTTTGCGGCTACCCGACGCAGCGCCTCGGACAATCCACGAGCCGCAGGCGTCATCGTCACCCTTTCGACCGCCACGCTCGGTTTCTATGTGATGCAGTCGCTCACCAGTAGCCTGTGGCGTCCCGTCTTCAATACGTTGCTCGCAAACATACTGGTCAGCCAAAACAGCCCGGCAGTTATATGTATCGTCACGGGTACCGTCATTAGCATCGTCTTTGCCCTGACGCTTCTCACCATCGACGCAGCTAGAAGCCTTATCGCTCGCAAGCCCAAGCGGCAATAGACACGCTGCCGTCAGACGCTAAAGCCGCTACAGCCGTGACAGGTTCCTGCGTTTTATTCAAAGCTTGCCGTCAAGGTGCGCCGAGCCTTTACAATAGGACAGTCTCAAGGACGTATTCGATAGCTTCCGCGCAGCACTCGCCCGCCGCGCGTGAAAGGATATATTGCCCCATGCCTTCAACCCTTCCCGCCCCCATCGACAAGCTCGCCATCGTCGTCGTTACGTACAAGCGCCAGGAACTTCTGGCCAACTTGTTCGACTCCATGACCGAGCTCACGGCAACGCCCTGGCGCATCGTGATTGTCGATAACGAGAATTCGCGCGAGACCGAGGCCATGTGCGCCGCATTTAACGAGCGCCTGGCCAACCTGTGGGGCATCGACACCGAGCAGCCCGACGCGCAGGGCGGCACCGACCGCGTCATCTACGCCCCGCAGCTCGAAAACGGCGGCGGTGCAGGTGGCTTCTCCGCCGGCACCAAATGCGCCTACGACCTGGGCGCCCAGTGGTTCTGGGTGATGGACGACGACGTGCTCGTCATCCCCGAAGGCATCGAGCGTCTTGCCAAGTGGACCGACCGCTACGATGTTATCCAGGGTTCGCGCCTGGACTTTGACGGCGGCGCCTTCTTTTGGCAATACCAACTCATCCTTTCGCTCGGCATTCCCAACCCTGTCGCCAAGTGGGACTTGGGCCCCGAGGGCTACCGCGCCATGAACCAGCTGTGCTTTGAGGGCGGCATGTTCTCGCGCCGCGTGGTCGACAAGATTGGCCTGCCCGATGCGCGCTTCTTTATCTACGGCGACGATGCCTGCTACGGCTACGTGGCCAGCCAGCACTTCCCCGCCGCCGTGGTCGCCGACGTGGTGCTCAAGCGCGCCCGCGCCGTCTCCAACTGGGACATCGCCGGCAAACGACAGCTCAACTCCACGAGCGACACCAACCGCTACTACATCATGCGCAACCGCGGTTATCTGGCACGCTACATGCAGATCTACGGCGACTACCACCCCGTGCTGTTCCGTCTGGGCAATGCCGCGACCTTCTGCAAGGAGTTCATTCGTCTGGCAGCAGTCGACAAATGCTTTAAGACCGGTATTCCGGCGCTGCGCCGTGGCATGAAGGACGCCCGCAAGATCGTTAAGGACCCCAACTGGAAGCCCATGCCGCCCCTGAAGGACGCCGAGTAACGGAAGCCGGAAACACCTCGGCGCTTAAAGCCGCTGGCACACCGTAGCCACATGCTGCCCATCAAAACCGAACCCCCAGCGCATGCGACCCACGCCGGGGCGTGGTACACGGATTTCGTCGATGCCGTCGCGCTCTATGTCGAGTAGCGACTGCACGGCCAGCAATTCCAACCCCAGCGCATCCACATCGGGGTCATACATCATATTGATCGTTATAAGCGGGCGCTCGTCCAGCATGCCGATCGTGTCAGCTACGTCGAACACAGAGCCCGTAGGAAAAACCTGGATGTCCCAGCGACCCGCGCCACACTTTCGCCTCGAAGCAGGATTGGCATAGCCTGGCAAGCCAAAGCAGAGCCCCTGCAAGAGCAGATGATATGGCAGCGGCTTATCTGGGTCGGTCTCACCGATACCCGCATCCCCCGGGATGCGGCTTAGCGCCCGCCTCACGGTATCCTCGTTCCCACGGCACAGCCCGTCGCGAAACGCATCGACGTCTCGAATGTCTTCGGCAGCGCACTCAAACCACTCAACAATCACTAGACGCAAGGCCCGGCGAAGCTCTTTATTGGGCAATCGCAAGGCACGGAGGCGATCGCCACGCTCTGGCTCCTCAGTCATATCCGTCGTGAGAAAACCAGACAGATACAGCGCTGTCCACATGCCATCGTCAGGCGAGACATCTGGCTCTGCAGTGCCCAAACAAAGCGGGACCTCAGCGCACCCATGGGCCTCGAGCAAATCAAACAAGACCGAAAGGCGGTCGAGATTCCACCCGGCAACTACCCTACTCAGGCAATCCGCATACCCATACAGATCGGCGCGCACAGGCGCCGTGCAGCCTCGGTCCAGAAAACCGATCACACGCGCTGGACTCGAGCAATAGGCCCTACCAAACCGATATCCCTCGAGCCATTCACGCGCATCATCCAGGTATTCCTCGCGTCCAGTATGATTCAATAGAGCCTCGACCTCGGCATCCGAAAAACCGAAACATCGGTCACACCACGCCGACAGCGGCGTCGTCAGACAATACGAGCAGCCGCGCGAAGAAAGCGCCACTTCGGCAGGACTGGGACGCTCCCCCATCAGACACGTCAGCCGCAACGAATCACGCGCAGTGGCAATGGCGTCGAACAACACACGGTCAAGTAGTTCTGCCGGATCGGCGTCGGAAGCGTCCCTCGCGCTCGCACGGCGAGACCACGCCGCATCGTACCCATCAACGAGCAATACAACCTGCTCATCGCAGGCAATCTCCAGCAGCTCTATGAGCACACCGAGCACCGAGTCAACCTCGTCCGCGCTCGCCACGCCACGCGCGACACGTTCGATGTGACGCACCTTATCTCGAGCTAAATCCGGAGCCTCCAAGAGCGCCAACAAGCGAGCGCACTCGCCCGAAAGGGCATCGCGCACGACGCCGGCAACAGCGGGGCCACACCTCGCAGCGCCAGAAAAGTCCAGCGATATCACCGGATAGCAAGCATACTCATCCCGATAGCGCCCGCCGTTCGCATCCCAAATCTGAGCATCGGCAAACGAGATCCGACCGGCGCGACCGACCGCCGGACGCTCCAGAAAAGCCCTGAGCATCGACAAGTTCATGCTCTTGCCAAAACCCTCGGGTCGACAGCACACCACAACGGACGCGTCGCAGTCCAACACATCAGCAATAAACATGGTCTTGTCAACCAGCATGCAGCAACCAAGGGCCTCCGCATAGTCGTGCATGCCAATGGGCAAAACCGCATCGTCGGCACAGCCGATCAAGCGCACGCCAAAGCCAGCAGCACAATCAACATTTGCCTGTTCAGACACCAAAGCGTTCCCCCTAAATCGCAGCACGATGCCAATTGTAATGACCGCATCGCATGTACCGATGACGCCGCGCAAACATATCGGGCAACGGTAGCAACAAGAGGCGTGAGGGGGCACAACTAATCGTTGCACAACAAAACGGGGCCCGACGCATTCGCACCGGACCCCGTCCCAACTCTTTAGTTATCTAGCAACCAAGAGGCTACTCCTCCGAGCCGTCCTCCCCAGAAGCTTTCTTCTGCTGATCGAGCTTATGCTTACCACTTACGATAGACGTAGCGCCCAGTGTGGCCAAGCTTGCACTGGCAAGGCTCGCCATAACGATAAGGTCGCCCGTCTTGGGCATGTTACCGCCAGATGACTTGGTCGTTGTAGTCGTCGTGGTTGTAGTGGTCACCGTCTTGGAGTCATTTTGCTCTTGGACCTGGTTGTCAGCACCGCTCTTGTCGTCGTCTTCGGGCTGTTTCTTTTCGCCCTCGGTCTTGCTCTCGTCCTTCTTCTGAGCGGATTTGTCGTCCTTCTCCTCAGAGCTAGAACCCTTATCAGATTCGGTCTTCTCGGAAGCCTTGTCCTTGGAGTCGCCCTTTGCGGCCTCGGTCTTTTCCGTGGAAACCTGATCAGAATTGTCCTTGTTCTGGGTCGAGCCATTATTGACGCCAGCCATCAGCGAAGAGCCCAGCGTAGAACCAAGCTGCACGGAGAAAGAAGGCTTCTTGTCCGGCGAAGCAACGGGAGCGTCCGGCGCCTTATTCGAGTCGTCCTTGGAAGCGTCGGAATCAGGGGTTGCGTCAGAGCCGGAGCCGTTGTTAGAGCCGGTGTCAACGGACGAATCGCTCGAGCCGGTGGATGAGTTAGAGGTGCCAGCGTCGGTCGAACCAGAAGCGTCGCTGTCCGTATTGCCGGCAGAGCTTGAAGACGAATCGCCCGCAGCAGAGCCGTTCGAATCGGAGCCGTTCGAGGTAAAGCCGTCGTTGGTAGTGCCACCAGCAGAGCCATTACCGTCAGCATCGGTCGAGGGCGCATCCATCCTGTCATCGTTGGCATCGTCACTCGAGTCGTCATTCGAATCAGGTGTCGGCGAGGGCGCCGGCGTAGGCTCGGGCTGCACGGGCGTCGCAGCGGCTGCCTCGTCCTCAGCGATATAAACCAAGCAGTCCTTTAGCTCGTTGCGGTAGCGGTTCTTCCAGCCCTCATGATACTGGGGCTGGCTCGAATACTTGGTCGCCACGTTATTGACCACGCTGTTGGAGAGCGCCGTCACAAACTCGCGGTCGGACATATCGTTGGAAAGATTCGCCCAGCGGAAAAAGTCCCTGCAGCCACCAGTGCCGCACATGTTGGTAATGCTCCATACCATGCCCTTGACGCAGTCGGCGCGGCCCGAAATATCAATACCCAGGCCGCTCTTGAGCCACGCCTCGGTCACCGCATAGTACGAGTTGTACGCATAAGCATCTTGAAGTGCTGAAACTCAACAGGATCGGTGTTGTAAGCACCCTGGAAGGCCTCCTGCGCAATACGGCCCAACTCGGTGAGCTGACCGTTCTCGTACATGGCATTGCTCGTGTTGGAAATCTCGCTGCCGCGATCAATCGCATCCTTGAGCATGCTGTATTTTTCGGGGCTGTAGTTGTAGACCTGCTTCATAAACGGAATGAGCGACCAGCGGCGGTCGAACTGGTAATAGCCCAACGCGTTATAGCCGTCACCGTACGAAAAGCCCTGGTTGTAGTTACCATGGCTCTCGTACTTGGTAAAGTACTTCATCTCGGGAGTCACGTTGACAAACGAAACGCCCTGGACCGACCTCAGCACGCCTGAGAAGGACTGCTGGGTGTAGAGACCCTTATCGATATCGGTGGCATCCGAGGCAACGCCCGGCGTGGGCTCCTCGGCAGCGGCGGGTGCCGGCGCGGAAACGGCGCCAAACGAAAGCGCCAACGTCAGGCCCGCGACAATAGCAGAATGCTTGGGCTGCATAAGATCCTCCCTGCATTGGTGTAGTTAAAGTTCAGTTTGCAAAGATAAAAATAAGTATTGCAGCTCGCCCGTTGTTGCACAACAACCCCTCGGTAAACGGCAACAACCCTCCGCGAAATCTTAAGGAATTAAACAAACTGGTCGTCGGGCGCCATCAGAAGCTCGCCGTATCGCTCCATCAGCCCGTCCCTCAACTGACAGAAAGCGGGGATATAGACGTTCAAGATGCGCTGAATCAAATCTTGAGCGAGCTTGTTGTCGTAGATATGGACGTTCGTATTGCGGTCTCTGAGCATGTCTAGCCAGGCCGCCTCATCAATAAAGTCGTAGAATCGGTACGACTCCTTCACGATGGCACGAGGAGACCCCGACGCGGCAAGCGTGGCGCCCTCATACTCGAGCAGACGCTTAAGGAGCTTCCAGCTCAGTTCAAATTGAAGATTGAACTTATTAATCAATCCACTCTGAACAAAATCATTGTTGAGATCCTGATTGGGCGCATCCTCAAGATTCGCCAAGGCGCTAACAAAGTTCTCATATTTTTTCATACAGAATCACACCATCCCTGGCAATCTCATCGAGCAATTGCTGCGAGAGGGACTCGTCGAGATTGACGACATCTACATCTAAAAGAGTATCAAGATGTTCCTCGATCAAATATGAGAAACGGCCGAAATCCCGGCAACCTGCTACGGCGATGTCAATATCGCTCTTGGGCAAGTTGTCGCCTCGAGCACGAGAACCAAACAACACGACCTTCTCGGCGTCACATTCCCGAGCAAAAACTTCGATTTGCTTGTACACCTTGTCGAGAGATGCCATTTGCACCCCTACAGCTTAATGTCAAAGTTGATTTCGGGGACGGCGGCCAGGTCGGCCAACGTCACGCCGTCGACGTACTTTTCGATCACGTCGTCCAAACCGCGCCAGAACTTGACGGTCGAGCACAAATCGCTGCGGGTGCAGCTGTTGTCGATGCCATCGCACGCCACCGGAGCCGTGCTGCCCTCGACGGCACGCAGGATGTCGCCGGCGCGCACCTCGGCCGGGTCCTTCGCCATCATGTAGCCGCCGCCCTTACCGCGCACGCTCCTAAGCAGGCCCGCCTTCATGAGCGGACGAACCAGCTGCTCCAAATACTTTTGTGAAATATGCTCGCGGTCAGCGACCTCGCGAAGGGCAATCTTGCCCTCGGCGTCACCAAGCGCTGCGATATAGATCATCAGACGAAGGGCATAGCGGCCCTTAGAAGAAATGAGCATACCTACCCTCTCATCGTAGCCGAGACAAAATACCAGGCTTGTTTGTCCCAAATCTTATGCACGCGGGGCAAACAAGCCTGATTATTATGTCCCACATCTAAAAAGTCGAGTGGATTAGTCGGGTTTTCCCTTGACTAACGCCGAACCCATAGTAACTTTATTCCGAGAAGATTCCTAGGGTTTAGTACACCTATGAGTACACCATATACAGAGAGGGACAGCATGAGCGCAAATCCGCTGCTTTCCATCGAAGGTCTGACCGCCTCCGTGGACGAGAAGACCATCCTCCACAACGTCAACCTCAACGTCGCCGCCGGCGAGACCCACGTTCTGATGGGACCCAACGGCGCCGGCAAGTCCACCCTCGGCCACCTGGTCATGGGCGACCCCGTTTACACGGTCAACGACGGCCGCATCGTCTTTGACGGCCAGGACATCACTGAACTCACCACCGACAAGCGCTCGCGCGCCGGCCTGTTCCTGAGCTTCCAGGCCCCGGTCGAGATTCCGGGCGTGCCGCTGTCGAGCTTTTTGCGCGCCAGCATCGCCGGCCGCCCCGGCCCGGAGATGAAGGGCAAGGAGTTCCGCCGTCGCGTCAAGGAGCTCGCGGCAGAGCTCAACATGGATACCGCCTACCTCAACCGCGAGCTGGGCGTGGGCTTCTCGGGCGGCGAGAAGAAGAAGGTCGAGATGCTCCAGCTCCTGTTGCTGCAGCCCAAGCTCGCCATCCTCGACGAGACCGACTCGGGCCTAGACGTCGACGCCCTGTCCACCGTCAGCCACGGCATGGACGCCTACCGCAAGAGCTGCGACGGCTCCATGCTCATCATCACACACAACACGCGCATCTTGGAGCACCTGGATGTCGACCGCGTCCACGTTATGGTCAAGGGCCACATCGTGCGCGAGGACGACGCCTCGCTCATCCCCTGGATCGACAAGAACGGTTTTGAGACCTTCGAGCGCGAGGCCGCCGAGCAGCGCGCCCAGGCCGAGGCCGCCGCTGCCGAGCAGCAGGCGTAAAGGGGCGACGCAATGACCAAGAACCGCACCGAGGTCGCGGACATCGACCGCAGCCTCTACGACTTCACCTATGGCGAGGAGGGATTCGAGCGCCTCGACGCCGGCATCACGCCCGACATCGTGCGCGAGATCAGCGCCAAAAAGGACGAGCCGCAGTGGATGCTCGACCTGCGCTTAAAGTCCCTCGAAATCTTCAACCGCTTCCCGGATCCGACGTGGGGCCCCTCCATCGAGGGCCTGGACATGGACAACATCGTCACCTACGTCAAGCCCAACACCGACCAAAAGCACGACTGGGAGTCGGTGCCCGACGACATCAAGAACACCTTTGAGCGCCTAGGTATCCCCGAGGCCGAGCGCAGCTACCTGGCGGGCGTCGGCGCGCAGTACGACTCCGAGCTCGTCTACCACAACATGCAGGACACCGCCTCCAAGATGGGCATCGTCTACTCCGGCATCGAGGAGGCCCTGCACGACCCGCAGTGGGAGCCGCTCATCCACGAGAAGTTTATGACGCTCATCCCGCCCACCGACCACAAGTTTGCGGCCCTGCACGGCGCCGTGTGGTCGGGCGGCTCGTTTGTCTACGTGCCCAAGGGCACCAAGCTCGATTTTCCGCTGCAGAGCTACTTCCGTCTCAACGCCAAGGGCGCCGGTCAGTTTGAGCACACGCTCATCATCGTCGAGGACGATGCCGACCTGCACTTTATCGAGGGTTGCTCCGCGCCCAAGTACAACGTGGCAAACCTCCACGCCGGCGCCGTCGAGCTCTTTGTGGGCAAGCGTGCGCACCTGCGCTACTCGACCATCGAGAACTGGTCCAAGAACATGTACAACCTCAACACCAAGCGTGCGCGCGTGGACGAGGACGGCGACATCGAGTGGATCAGCGGCTCCTTCGGCAGCCACGTGGGCTACCTCTACCCCATGAGCGTGCTCAATGGCCGCCGCGCCCGCTCGAGCTTTACCGGCATCACCTTTGCCGGCGCCGGTCAGAACCTCGACACCGGCTGCAAGGTCGTGCTCAACGCGCCTGAGACCTCGGCAACGGTCGAGACCAAGGGTATCTCCAAGAGCGGCGGCATCCAGACGTTCCGCAGCTCCATCGTGGCCACGCCCAAGGCCGAGGGCTCCAAGGCAACCGTGAGCTGCCAGTCGCTCATGCTCGACGACCAGAGCCGATCCGACACCATCCCGGCCATGGACATCCGCGCCAAGAACGTCGACATCGGCCACGAGGCCACCATCGGCCGCATCGGCGACGACAAGGTGTTCTACCTGATGAGCCGCGGCATCTCGGAGGAAGAGGCCCGCACCATGATCGTCAACGGCTTTGCCAACCCGGTCTCCAAGGAGCTGCCGTTGGAGTATGCCGTCGAGATGAACAACCTGATCAAGCTCGAGATGGAAGGAGCGATCGGATAATGAAACAGACCACCAACACCGCTGCTACCACCCTTGAGCAGGTCAATGCGATGCCGGCTGCCACTTGGGGTTGGCTCAAGATGAACCAGACCAAGCTCGAACTCTCTAACGAGCTTGCCGCCGCTCCCACCGAGGCCGTTGAGGTCGAGGGCTTGGACGAGCAGTTTACTGGTGTGGCAGACGCGTTCGAAGCCGCCATGGACGCCATGGCCGAGCGCTTCCCCGAGCGCCGCGCCTCCGCCCCCGGTGATGCAGCCGACCGCGCCCGCATCACGCCCGAGACCGAGCTCGACGTGCCCGCCACCTCCGTCTACCAGGCCGGCGCCATCAAGCTCGAAGAGGAGCTCTCCCCTGCTGAAGCCTTCGAGACCGGCATGGGCGAGGCTGCCTACGCCTACTTGGCCGAGCACGCCACCAAGCGCATCGTCATCGATGTGCCCGCATACAAGCACGCCACGGTTACCGTGCGCGTGAGCGGTGTCGATGCCGCCGCAGCCATCGCCGCCATCGACGTCGTCGCCCGTCCCCAGTCGACGCTCGATCTGCTTATTGCCCTAGACTCCCCCGTTGCCGGCCAAGGCGTCGTGGGCTCCGTGCTACGCGTGTGCGCCCACGAGTACGCCACCGTCAACGTGACCTGCACGCAGACGCTCGACGATAGCTGGATCGCGCTCGACGACACCGGCCTGTTCCTGGACGAGGGCGCGCGCGTCAACGTGCAGCACACCGTTCTGGGTGCCGGCGCCAGCGCCACCGGCCTTGCCGGCGACCTGCTGGGCGATACCGCCAAGGTCACCATCGATACTGATTACTTGGGCGCCCGCGAGCAGGTGCGCGACTTTAACTACGAGCTGCGCCACCGCGGTCGCAAGACCGAGTGCGAGATCGACGCCAACGGCGTGCTGACCGGCACGTCCAAGAAGGTCTACCGCGGCACCATCGACCTCGTGCACGGCTGCAAGGGTGCAACCGGCACCGAGCGCGAGACGGTGCTTTTGGCCAACAAGGGCGTCGACAACAAGACCGTTCCCGTCATTCTCTGCGACGAGGACGACGTCGCCGGCAACCACGGCGCCACCATCGGTCACGTCCGCGACGAGCAGCTGTTCTACCTCGCCTGCCGCGGCCTTGACCAAAACGCCGCCGAGGACCTGTTCATCCGCGCCAAGCTGGAGGACGCCGCGCTTTCCGCCACCGACGAGCGCACCCGCGCAGCCGTCGTCCGCCTGGGAAACAACCTGATCGACAACTTTGAAGAGGAGCTCGCATGATCGACACCGAGCACGTTAAATGCGACACCTGTACTGCCCCCGAGCCCATGGAGCTCGACGCCAGCGACGAGGCCTCGCGCGGCTGGCCCACCGTGGACATCGAGACCAACCCCTACAAGGGCCAGTTCCCGCTGTTCCAGCAGCACCCCGAGATCGCCTTCCTCGATAGCGCCGCCACCGCGCAGCGCCCTGCCTGTGTGCTCGACGCCGAGCGCGACTTCTACCAGCGCATGAACGCCAACCCTCTGCGCGGCCTGTACTCGCTGTCCGTCGAGGCCACCGACGCCATCGCGAAGGTCCGCCAACAGATCGCCGACCTCATCGGCGCATCACAGGCCAACGAGATCGTCTTCACCCGCAACACGAGCGAGTCGCTCAACCTGGTCGCCAAGAGCTTTGCGCCCACAGTGCTCGAACCGGGCGACGAGGTCGTCATCACCATCATGGAGCACCACTCCAACCTGATTCCGTGGCAGCAGGTCTGCCGCGAGACCGGCGCCAAGCTCGTCTACCTCTACCCCACCAAGACCGGCCAGCTCACCACCGAGGAGGTTCTTGCCAAGGTTGGTCCCAAGACCAAGATTCTGGCCGTGGGTCAGGTTTCTAACGTGCTGGGCGTCGAGAACCCGGTCAAGAACCTCGGCAAGCTCGTCCACAAGTACGGCGGCTATCTGGTCGTCGACGGCGCGCAGTCGCTGCCGCACATGCCGGTCGATGTGGCCGACCTGGAAGCCGACTTCTTTGCCTTTAGCGCACACAAGGCCATGGGCCCCATGGGCATCGGCGTGCTGTGGGGCAAGATGGACCTGCTAAACGCCATGCCGCCCATGCTCACCGGTGGCGAGATGATCGACTCTGTCACCGAGCAGGACGCCGTCTGGGCGCCCGTCCCCGAGAAGTTCGAGGCCGGCACGCAGGACGCCGCCGGCATCTTCGCCACGGGCGCCGCCCTTGATTACCTGGTCAACACGGTGGGTTACGAGAACATCCAGGCCCGCGAGCAGGCACTCGTCCACTATCTGATGGGCGAACTCATGCAGCTCGACTTTGTCCAGATCATCGGCTCCATCTATTGGGACAACCACCACGGCGTTGTGAGCTTTAACGTCAAGGGCATCCATCCGCACGACGTCGCGAGCATCATGGACATGGACGGCGTCTGCATCCGCGCCGGCCACCACTGCGCGCAGCCGCTGCTCACCTGGCTGGGCGTCGAGAACCTTGCCTGCTGCCGCGCCAGCGTGGCCTTCTACAACGACAAGGCCGACATCGACAAGTTCATCGCCGGTCTGCATCACGTTTGGAGCACGTTCAATGGGTAATCTATACACCTCCACCACGTTTATGGAGCACAACTCGCACCCCGACTATAAGTACGAGATGGATGCCCCCACGCACGAGCACGACGGCATCAACCCCAGCTGTGGCGACGAGCTCACCTTGCAGCTGCGTGTCGAGAAGGGCGTGATCGAGGAGGCCTCCTTTACCGGTCATGGCTGCGCCATCAGCCAGGCCAGCGCCGACATCATGGCCGACCTCATCACCGGCGAGACCGTCGAGGAGGCACGTCGCTTGGCGGGACTCTTCCTCGCCATGATCCGCGGCGAGCAGCTCTCCGAGGAAGACCTGGAAGACCTAGACGAAGCCGCCCAGCTCCAGGACATCTCGCACATGCCCGCCCGCGTCAAATGCGCCGAGCTCGCCTGGCGCACCCTCGACGGCATGCTCACGGGACAAAATAATCAGTAGTATTTGTCCCAAATCTTAAGAATTATGTTGGCTGAATCGCTTGACAAGAGTGGTTCGGCCATTTTCTATTCCGAGCCCTCAGCCTGAGCCTTCACCCGCGCATAAGCGCGCACGATACGAGAGACGGTACTCTTGCTGATTCCCGTATACCGTTCGATCTCGCGCACCGTGTAGCCGACATCGTGCAGGGCGAAAATGATTCCGTCTCGCCGCGCGGGTGCTACGGTCTTGAGTTCGTTGAGCGGCACACCCAGGCGCTTCGCCATCTTGTCGGCAAACGCACGCCGCTCCCACTCCGTCTCATCCATATCGTGAATCACCGGATCGGAACCATCGGGCATCGACAGAGAATAATCCAGAAACCCCTTGGCAGACTCAAAGAGCTCGAGCACACAAGAAGGGTCCGAAAATCCCCTCGTCGTATCGTTGTCATACGCTCTCAGATACTCGGCAAAGCTGCTCCAGGGATAACGCTCGATCAGGGCGATACCCGCCTCCTGCGGATTAGCGTGAACATAGCGAATGGCAGCCATTAGATAACGGTCGGTATCGAGCGAACGCCGGTCAAAACGGTTCTGGAACAGATGGCCCGTGCGACCCGTGCGTTTATTGAACCGCCGCGCGTACGTCAAAAGCAGCCGGTGCATCGCCGCGCTCATCCTGTCCTCGTAATCTGCAAGCACCAAATGCACGTGATTGCCCATAAGGCACCAGGCGATAACCGTCACGCCCTCCTCGCGGCAGCACTCGCGCATCAGCTCCAAAAACTCCCACCGGTCTTCATCGCCCTCAAAGATGAGCTGCTTGCCCGCACCGCGAGCACAGACATGGTAAAAGCCGGTAACCGTTCTCCAAACGCGCTGCATAGCGCTCCCTTCGCCGGGATCTGCTTGCCATCCAATACAGCACGATTGAAGCGTGCCATCAAAACATTCACGCAAAACAATGCACTCGCGCGGCCAAAGGCAGCAAACAGGCGGCGAACGGCACCGTTGCAACAGGTCAACCCCTGCAACACTTACAAAAGCCGACCAAAAGCTTGCCCAAGACGGACCCCCTCTACGGAAGTTCGCGACTACAGAACATAGCGCTAAACCGTTTCAATTAAAACTTCCGGACTTCTCGCTACGAAAACTGAGCCGTTCGCCGAATATTCCGTGCATTTCGCGGTATTATAGGGGTTGCATGTCATGTCCCTTTCGAAGGGTCGCCCGGCAATCGCCAGCCACGACCCCCAGACGGGACGCCAACACGATAGAGAGGAGAGGCATGCAGTACTCACAGGAAGTGGAGAACATGTGCCCCGTTGCCAAGGGTGCATACCACGGCCCCGCACCCATCCCCGAGGAGGGCAAGTGGGTCCAGGCTAAGGAGATTTCCGACATCTCCGGTCTTACGCACGGTGTGGGTTGGTGCGCACCTCAGCAGGGCGCCTGCAAGCTCACGCTGAACGTCAAGGACGGCATCATCGAGGAGGCCCTCGTTGAGACCATCGGCTGCTCGGGCATGACCCACTCTGCCGCCATGGCTTCCGAGATCCTTCCCGGTAAGACCATCCTCGAGGCCCTCAACACCGACCTCGTCTGCGACGCCATCAACGTTGCTATGCGCGAGATCTTCCTGCAGATCGTTTACGGCCGCAGCCAGACCGCGTTCTCCGAGGGCGGCCTGCCCGTGGGCGCCTCCCTCGACGACCTCGGCAAGGGCCTTCGCTCTCAGGTCGGCACCATGTTCGGCACCAAGGCCAAGGGCGCTCGTTACCTCGAGCTCGCTCAGGGCTACGTCACCCGCATGGCTCTCAACGACAAGAACGAGATCATCGCGTTCGAGTTCCTGAACCTCGGCAAGTTCACCGACGCCGTCAAGGCCGGCAAGACCCCCGAGGAGGCCATCGCTGGCGCTATGGGCCACTATGGTCAGTGGGAGAACGCTGCCAAGTACATCGACCCGCGCACCGACGAGGAGACTCACTCCGTCGCCAGCGTGTTCCCGGTTCACGAGTAGAAAGGGAGGGAAATAACTATGACTGTTACGTTCGAAGGTTACGAGCGCCGCGCTGACAAGATCAACAAGTGCCTCGCCGACAACGGCATCGCCTCCCTCGAGGAAGCTCTGCAGATCTGCACCGACAAGGGCTTCAACCCGCGTGAGATCGTCAACAACACCCAGTCCATCGCCTTCCAGAACGCTGAGTGGGCCTACACCCTCGGCTGCGCTCTCGCTGTCAAGCGTGGCGCCAAGTCCGCTTCTGAGGCTGCCGCCATCATCGGCGAGGGCATCCAAGCCTTCACCGTTCCCGGCTCCGTCGCCGAGGACCGCAAGGTCGGTCTGGGCCACGGCAACCTGGGCGCTATGTTGCTCTCCGACGACACCGAGTGCTTCGCCTTCCTGGCCGGCCACGAGTCCTTCGCTGCCGCTGAGGGCGCTATCGGCCTGGCTCTGAACGCCAACAAGGCTCGTAAGAAGCCGCTGCGCGTCATCCTCAACGGTCTGGGCAAGGACGCTGCTCAGATCATCGCCCGCATCAACGGCTTCACCTATGTGAAGACCCAGTTCGACTACTACACGGGCGAGCTCAAGGTCGTCGAGACCATCCCCTACTCCGATGGTCCCCGCGCTGCCGTTAACTGCTACGGCTCCGACGACGTCCGCGAGGGCGTTGCCATCATGTGGCACGAGAACGTCGACATCTCGATCACCGGTAACTCCACCAACCCCACGCGCTTCCAGCACCCCGTCGCTGGCACCTACAAGAAGGAGCGCATCGAGGCTGGCAAGAAGTACTTCTCCGTCGCTTCTGGTGGCGGCACTGGCCGTACCCTGCACCCGGACAACATGGGCGCCGGCCCCGCCTCTTACGGCATGACCGACACCATGGGCCGTATGCACTCCGACGCCCAGTTCGCCGGTTCTTCCTCCGTGCCTGCGCACGTCGACATGATGGGTCTCATCGGCATGGGCAACAACCCCATGGTCGGTGCCACCGTCGCCTGCGCTGTCGCCGTCGAGGAGGCCCTCAAGGCCTAATCGCGCCCGCGCGATGCTCATATAGTTGAGCTTACGAGCCGCTATCCACCCGGATAGCGGCTCTTTTTTATTCCAGAGGGTAGCTAATGTCGATATATCAGTTGCGATGAAATACGGACTTATTAGCCCCTATACAAGCCAAAACAGTCCATATTCCACCGCAACTTATTGAGGGGATGCGATGGAGCGTCTAAGTGTCCGCGACGCCCACCTGCGATATCAGCCCTTTACCGATTAACGGAATCTTTCCGGTGCCTTTGGCGAGCGCTCGTGCGACAATGCGCCGGACGAGAAAGGAATCCGATGGAATCGACTGATGTACTGGTAATTGGATCTGGCATTGCAGGCCTTTGCGCTGCCATCGAGGCGGCACGCGCGGGTGCAACAGTCACCGTGGCGAGCGCCGGCAAGACTATGAGCGGATCGAGCTTCTTCCCGGGCACCTGGGGCCTCGGCCTTATCGGGCCCATCGACGCAAAAGATGAGCAGGATCTCATCGACACCATCCAGGCCATCGGCGGTGGCGTCGCCGACCCCGAGCTCGTCCAGACCTTTGTCCACGGCATTCCTCAGGCTATTCAATGGCTCGAGGAGGACCTGGGTGTTGAGCTTCAGCGTCCGCAAAGCGCCGAGAGCGCCCAGCAAAAGCAGTTTATCCCCTGCTTTGACCACAAGACGCGTATGTGGCGCGGTCTCACCCGCAAGCCCCTTGAGGACGCCCTGACAGCCCAGATTGAGTCACTTGGCATCCGTCTGCTCCCCCGCCATGAGCTTATCGACCTTATCGAGGGCGCAAACGACAGAATCTCCGGAGCCGTGCTCTATAACCGCACGAGCGAACGCCTCGTATCCATCGCTGCCAAGGCAACGGTCATTGCCGCCGGCGGCACGGGTGGGCTGTTCGAGCGCAGCCTCACTTCGACCGATGTACTCAGCTCCTCGCAGGCCATCGCCCTGGCGCACAGCGCCTCCCTTACTAATATAGAGTTCATGCAGATGATGCCCGGCTTCATCGAGCCCAAGCGCAACCTTGTCTTTAACGAGAAGACTTGGCGCTACGTCAAGTTAGATCAGCCGGTCGATATTGCTGACGACAAGCTGGGCGACCTGCTTGAGCAGCGCTCCGGATACGGCCCCTTCACTTCGCGTCTGGATTCTCGTGCTATCGACCTTGCTATCGACCGGGCAGGCGCGGAGGGTCTGGCGCTGCATTACGACTTCCCACGCGAGGATGTTCCCGAGTTTGTGCAGACCTTTGCCACCTGGCTGCAAGACGAGCACGGCATCGCCCCAACCGACGAGATGCGCGTAGCGATGTATGCCCACGCAGCCAACGGAGGCATCAAGATTGATAAGACCGCGTACACGGGCGTTAAGGGCCTTTTCGCCTGTGGCGAGGCGACAGGCGGCATGCACGGCGCCGACCGTATCGGCGGCCTGTCGAGTGCCAACGGCATCGTCTTTGGGCACATCGCCGGCGCATCGGCGGCACGGGCGGCGCAGGACGCCCCTGAGACGCCCTTGAAGACGGATATCGCCCTCCCCCAGCGCGGCATCACCGCAACAGACGCCGAGCGCCTGACACGCACTCTCAAGCACACGATGAGCACCCACTGCATGATCAACCGCACCGAGGCGGGCCTATCCATAGCGTCGCAAGAACTTGAAGACCTAAAGTCCGAGTCTTCAGCCCTGAGCACGGCAGACGCACAAGATAGCGAAATCGCAGCCCTCGCCCGCCTGCAATCGCAGATTCGGCTGGCGACCGAAATGGTCAAAGCCATGCGTAAGCGAACCGAAAGCCTCGGATCGCACTATCGAGCGGACTAAGCCGAGCACTTACCTAGAGCAGAACGCAACTTCTCGATAATGATTGAGCCCAACGGCGCACTTTAACGCCATCAAAATAGTGTTAGAAAAGAAACGCCATCATATCCGTGATATAGACGCTTTTATGTCCTCGCGGTCGCGTATCCTCTTTAGGCATGTAGTTACCACATGATGAAGGCGAATAACGCGTAACCCACCGACCAGAGAGGAAGAGATATGGAAGACCCCATTCAGGCCGAGATCATTCTGTACCAGTCCGAGGGGGCAAACGTGCCGGTCCAGGTCTACTACAAGGATGAGACCCTTTGGGTCTCACAGGGGGCGATGGCCGATCTGTTCGATGTCTCTGTTTCGACGATTTCCGAACATCTCATTAACATTTTCGCCAGCGGGGAACTACAAAAGGCCAGCTCAACTAGTTTTTCCGGTTTTTCCGGAAAAACCTCTTCCAAAGGTGGCAGACCGAAAACTTACTACAACCTCGATGCGGTAATCGCTGTCGGGTACCGAGTGAACTCGATGCGCGCAACCCGATTCCGCCAATGGGCCACGGCGACCCTCAAGGAGTACATCACCAAGGGCTTCGTCCTCAACGACGACATGCTCAAGAACGGCCGGCCCTTCGGCAAAGACTACTTCGACGAGCTGCTCGCCCGCATCCGCGACATCCGCGCGAGCGAGCGCCGCGTGTGGCTCAAGATCACCGACATCTTCCAGGAATGCAGCTTCGACTACGACAAGGACTCGACCATGGCCAAGAACTTCTACGCCGCGGTCCAGAACAAGATGCACTACGCCGTTACTGGACATACCGCGGCCGAGATCGTCCAGGGGCGCTCCGACCCATCCAAGCCCAACATGGGACTCACGTCGTGGAAGGAAGGCCCCGAGGGCCGCATCCACTCCTCGGACGTCACCGTGGCCAAGAACTATCTGTCAGAGGACGAGATCAGACAGCTGAACCGCCTCGTCACGATGTTGCTCGACACGCTCGAGGACAGGGCCGAGCGGCACGTCCTTACGAGCATGGAGGATTGCGAGCGCCTGCTCGACGGCTTCCTGACATTCAGCGGGCGCGAGGTGCTCAAGGGCCTCGGCAACCGCAACAAGAAGACGGCGGACAAAATCGCCAAGGAGCGATTTCACGAATTCCAAAAGCTCCAGGACAAGACCTACGAGAACGACTTTGAACTAATGGTGAAACATATGAACGAGAAGGCGTAGTCTGAAGCACGCAGGGAACTAAACGCCAGTTGATTCCCATTTTCGTGGTGTCACGAAAATGGGAGCTGCCGGTGTCGCCACCCGCGCCGCTAAGGATCATGAGCTGGCACGGCACGTATGCTGTTTTAAAACGCAGAACGGCAATGCAAGCAAACCGAAGATTGCGTCCGTCCAAGCGTACTTCGCTGCACAGACGCTGCGGCGCTCCACGCCCCGACGGGTTGGACCCTATGCGGGGTTAACAAAAAAGCGACCAGCCGAAGCCAGTCGCTTTTACAATCTTTGGGTGGGCCGTCAGGGGGTCGAACCCTGGACCTTGGGATTAAGAGTCCCCTGCTCTACCAACTGAGCTAACGACCCAAAGCTAAAGTCCGTTGTGGCGGACTTTAGAGGAGATATCGTGTGGTGGGCCGTCAGGGGGTCGAACCCTGGACCTTGGGATTAAGAGTCCCCTGCTCTACCAACTGAGCTAACGACCCGATATCAACACGAAGCAAGAACTGGGGTGGGTAAAGGGACTCGAACCCTCGACCTACGGGACCACAACCCGTCGCTCTAGCCAACTGAGCTACACCCACCGTGTCCTGTGCGCTTCGCGCTCGACTATTATTGCAAGGAACGCCACGCGATGCAAGCCCCAATTTTCAAGAATTTTGAAAAGAGTTTTTCCTTGATTATCGACTTCATCCGAACACCTCCCACATTCATCCGCACATGTGCGGATGAATGTGGGAACCCGATACCCTGAGGGCCGGACCGGCCGGCCCCGGGAGATCGGAGGACGGCATGTCCGGAAAGAAGAAAAGGGGCTCCGCGAGGGCGGTCCCGAGGGCCTACGGAAGGCTCACGAGGCACGAGCGGGACACAGTCCAGAGGATGCTGGAGCGCGGGGCCTCGTGCAGGGAGATCGCGAGGGAGCTGGGCAGGTCGCCCTCGACGGTGAGCGCCGAGGTGGCGTCGCACAGGTTCGTGACGGCGCCGAAGCCCAGGCGCGGCGAGCGCGTGGACGCCGGCACCGACCTGTCGGCGGCCTGCCCGCGCCTGGCGGCGTGGCCGCGCTGCTGCAACGGGTGCGGCCGCTACCGCGCGGTGGGCTGCAAGCGCCGCCCGCACGTCTTCTACGAGGCCCGGGCCGCGCAGCTGTGCGCCGACTCGGTGCTCGTCTCGTCCAGGCGCGGGATCGACGCCGACGAGCCCGCCGCGGCGGCGAGGCTGGAGGCCATCAGGGACTGCCTGCGCCGGGGGCTGTCGCCCGAGCAGATGGCGGCGCGCAACGGCGGGCCGGTGGACCTGTCTCCCTCGACCATCTACCGCTGGGTCTCGGCGGGCTACGACGGCATGACGAACATGGAGCTCAGGCGCAAGGTCGGCTACAGGCCGAGGAGGCGCGCCGCCGGGCGGGCGGCCACGCGCCACTCCGCCCGCAGGTCGTATGCCGCGTTCCTCGCCCTCGGGGAGGACGCGTGCGCCGCGGCCTGGGAGATGGACACCGTCGAGGGCGCCCGGGAGGACTCGGCCTGCCTGCTCACGCTACTGCACCGCCCCAGCAGGCTGCAGCTCGCGCTGCCGCTGGGCGGGAAGACCGCCGGGTGCGTCGCGGCCGCCCTGGAGGGCGTCCGGGCGGTCCTCGGCGCCGACGGGGCGCGCCGCGTGTTCCGCGCCGTGCTCACCGACAACGGCGCGGAGTTCGCCGACGAGGCCGCGGTCGCGGCCCTCCTCGGCGAGGGGCCCGGCGAGACGAGGCTGTTCTACTGCGACCCCAGGCGGAGCGACCAGAAGGGCGCCTGCGAGCGCAACCACGTCGAGATAAGGAAGCTGCTGCCCAAGGGCGCCGGCCTCAGGTTCGACCGGCTCTCCCCGGCCGACATGGCGCTCGCCATGTCGCACGTGAACTCCGAGCCCCGCGGCGCGCTCGGCTTCTCGACGCCCGCGCGCGCCTTCAGGGCGATGCTCGGGGACGATGCGGCGGCGCTGCTTGACGCCTACGGCGTGGAGGATGTGCCTCTGGCCGAGCTCGACCTGACGCCGGGACTCATCGAGAGGGCGCGCGCAGAGAGGGGCGATGCCCCGCTGGCCTAGCCTGAAGGGAAAAAAGGAATAGGCGGACCGACCGTCCGGCTGAGTCTGGGAAGAGGTGCCGGGCGGAGGGCGGAGCATGGCCACCGGACCCATCGAAACACATCTCCACCGTTCCTTCAACTGGGAAAACGGCGCCCCCGGGGCCCGGATGGGGCCTCGGGGGCGTTCGGCTAGCTGCGGGAACGGCCTGTCCGCCTAATGTGTTCGGCTGAGATCGGAAATCAACCGAAAAGAGTTTTTCGAGACCATTTCGAGCAAATCCCACCGGTTTCATAGGAGTAAACTTGCCCCACTGCAAATGCTCGAAAGGACCGGCATGAAAGAACTCTCCAACCGCACGGCAACGTTTACCGATTCCGTCATCCGCCGCATGACGCGCATCTCCAACAAGTATGGCGCCGTCAACCTGTCGCAGGGCTTCCCCGACTTCGATCCCCCGGCGCAGCTGCTCGATAGCCTGAGCACCATCGCCAGCGACCCCAAGCCGCTCTATCACCAGTACTCCATCACCTGGGGCTCCCAGGCCATGCGCGAGGCGCTCGCCGCCAAACAGGAGCACTTTATGGGCATGCCGGTGAACCCCAACGAGAATATCATAGTCACCTGCGGCTCCACCGAGGCCATGATGGCCGCCATGATGACGGTTACGAACCCCGGAGACAAGGTCGTCATCTTCTCGCCGTTCTACGAGAACTACGGCGCCGACACGATCCTTTCGGGTGCCGAGCCTATCTACGTGCCGCTCAACCCGCCCACATTCGACTTTGACCGCGAGACACTCGAGGCGGCCTTCCGCGACAACGACCCCAAGGCCATCGTCCTGTGCAACCCTTCCAACCCTTGCGGCAAGGTCTTTACGCGCGAGGAGCTCACCTTTATCGCCGACCTCTGCAAAAAGTACGACACCTACTGCATCACCGACGAGGTGTACGAGCACATCGTCTACGCGCCCCACGAGCACGTCTATATGGCCACGCTGCCCGGCATGTTCGAGCGAACCATCAGCTGCAGCTCGCTGTCCAAAACGTACTCCATCACCGGCTGGCGTCTGGGCTACACCATTGCCCCGGCCCAGATCACCGAGCGCATCAAGAAGGTCCACGACTTCCTCACCGTGGGTGCCGCCGCTCCCCTGCAGGAAGCTGTCGTCACCGCCCTCAACTTCGACGACAGCTATTACCAGGAGGTCCTCGACCTCTACACCGCCAAGCGCGACCTGTTCTGTCAGGGACTCGGCAGCATCGGCCTCACGCACAACGTGCCGCAGGGCGCCTACTACGTCATGATGGACATCTCTGAGTTTGGCTATGACAGCGACCTCGAATTCTGCGAGGACCTCGCGTCTAAGGTGGGCGTGGGCGCCGTGCCCGGCTCGAGCTTCTTCCGCGAGCCCGTCAACCATCTGATTCGTTTCCACTTTGCCAAGCGAGACGAGACGCTTAACGCGGCGCTGGAGAACCTCAAGTCGCTACGTGATAAAATCAAGCCGCGCGGGTAAGGACGGCCCGGCAACTAAAGCAACCAAAGAAGCCCCGCACCGCCCGCCGCGTTGCGAGGCTTCTTTCTATAGCGCTTTCTTAAATAGTTTAGAGCTCTATACTTTAGTCACGGAGCAACTCGTCCCAGAGAGAGGAATACTATGGCAGAGCAGCAGCTTATCGGAGCGCTCGAGGCCGGTGGCACCAAGATGGTCTGCGCCACGGGCTATGCGGACGGTACGGTCCTAGAGCGCGAGCAGATCGCGACCACGACCCCGCAGGAGACCGTTGAGGCCGTCAACGCATGGTTTGCCGACAAGGGCATCGCCGCGCTGGGCATCGGCGCCTTTGGCCCCACCGCAGTCAACCCTGCCTCGCCCCAATACGGCAAGATCCTGGAGACGCCCAAAACGGCATGGCGCTACTTTGACCTGCTGGGCACTATCCAAAACGAGCTCAATATCCCCTGCGGCTACGATACCGACGTCAACGTCGCCTGCCTGGGCGAGGTCACGTTTGGTTGCGCCAAGGGCCTCACCGACGTGGTCTACCTGACCATCGGCACCGGCGTGGGCGCCGGCGTGCTCTCGGGCGGTAAGCTCGTGCACGGCATGATGCATCCCGAGGCCGGCCACATCCTGGTCACGCGCGACCCGCGCGACACCATTGGCGAGCACAGCGCCTGCCCCTTCCACGACAACTGTCTCGAGGGCCTCATCGCCGGCCCCGGCGTTAAAAAGCGCTGGGATGGCAAGAGCGCCGGAGACATGGCCGATGACCCGGAGGCCATGGACCTGCTCGCCGGCTATCTGGCACAGGCGCTCATGACCTACACGCTGTGCTACGCGCCGCAAAAGATCATCATCGGCGGCGGCGTGGCCGACCACACCCCCATCGTGCCGCTCGCACGCAAGAAATGTGCCGAAATGCTCAACGGCTATATCGTCACGCCCGAGGTCAACGACATCGATACCTACATTGTCAACAACAGCCTCGAGGGCAAGCAGGGCATCATGGGTTGCCTTGCCCTGGGCGCACAGGCGCTTCAGTAACAGACGCACCCACGGGGCGTGGCGCGCCCAGCAAATCCGACCAATGGAACGACGCCACCACGCCTCATATAAGCCCTCAAATAAAAAAGGCCGCCTAGGACCAAACAATACGTCCTAGGCGGCCTTTTTGGCGTACATCAGCGACCGTAAGAGATATCGGAGCACAACGCCCATTGCCGCTCCACAGCAGTCGATCATCACATCGGTGATCATGCCGGCGCGTCCCGGCACAAAGAGCTGAATCGTCTCGTCGATCGAGGGAATCAGCAGCAGGAACACCGCCGTGGGCAGCAGCACGTCAAAGGTGTGCCGGCCCTCAAAATCAAAAGCGTGCGTTGCCAGGATGCCGAGCACCATATACTCGGTAAAATGCGCGCACTTGCGAACAACAAAGTTGGTCACCCATTCATATGGAAGTCCCACGCCGTGCAGGAAACCGCGGATAGCTTCCATGACCGTTAGGCTCAGCGAGCCCGACCCCGAGCCGGGAACCAGCGAATTGCCCCAGATCAAGAGCGCCATCAGGCAGGTCACGACCGCCCATTTTCGATTCATCTTAACCATGCAGAAGTTATGCCTCCGCGCGGAGCGGCGCGAAGCTGGCGGTACCGCCCTCGATAACGCTCAGATAGGCACGGCCCGTACGCTTGGCGGTAGAGGACTGCAGGCGCTCGATCTCTTCCTCGAGGATCTGATTGACGCGCTCGTGACGACGATTTTCCATAATGCCGGCGGCAATAGCCTCGGCCCGCTCGATGCTCTCGCGCGAGATACGGGCGGTATCCTCGGGGAACACAGCGCTGTGACGGCCGACATAGGCGGGAGCAGCAGGCTGAGGGGCAGCGACGGGAGTGGGGACTGCAACAGGAGCGGGCTCGTCAATCTCATCCAGAATCGCGGTGGCGGCGGCCCACATGTCCTCGTGGCCCGAGTAATCGGCCATGGGGACATCGACCTCGAGCGAGGCGTCCGGAAGGTCGCCGGTGTCGATGCGATCTTGGGCATCAATCGATGCGGTGATGGCTGCAGGTTCATCGAGGTCGTCAAGATCGATGTCCGCGGCACCGGAGATGATAGGCATGCTGGCGAGGTTTGCGTTGTACGGCGCAGCCTCAGCCGCCTGCTGCTGAGCAGGAGCGCCCCAAAGCGAGCTCTCGGCGGCACGGCGGGCGGCAACGGCCTCCTCGTCCGCGGTAATGGCTTCATCAACGTACGAATAATCGGCAGAAGCGTTCGCGTCGCCCGAGGTAGCGTTGTAGGCGTTATTGGCTGCCGCGTTGGCAACGAGTGCCACGAAAGCCGCCGTGCTGCCCGCAGGGGCGGCCTGGGAGCCCGACACGGCGCGCGCCGCGGCGGCGATGTCGTCACGATTGAAGGAGCCGGTCTGCCCGCCGTTGGTAAGCTCGTCGATGGCGACTTGATAGACGTCGCGCGAGTGTGCAGGGTCGCAGCTCACCGGCGAATCGTCGTCGAGCATACTGTCGATCATGGACCAAGCCTCGGCCTCGTCCATAGCATCTGCGGCTCGAGCGATGGTAGGGACACCATCATCGGCATGACGGCGCTGGAACGCACCAGTCAGGCCGGAAAGGTATGCCGAGGTAGACTGCTCCGCCTGAGCCTGAGAAGCAGAAGCCGCAGCGTAAGGAGTCGCATCCTGCTGCTGAGCCGGAATCGAGGCGGTCTTGAACTCACTTTGATGTTGATTGAGATTGGCAGCACCGCCCATGGCATCGGGCTGGAACAGACGCTCTTCACGCTGCGCACGGTACTCGGAGATGCCCAGCGAGGCGGCATAGATACCCACGCCCGCCACCGCGCCCACGGCGAAGGGAACCGCACCCGCCACGACCGTCTCGTTCACCGACGAAAACGGCAGCGTCGCGGCATACATAACCACGGGGGCGGCCAGGCCGATCCCGCACGAAAGTCCGGCAAGGACTGCTCGTTGTGTTGCATCAGAAGAAGCCATGAGCTCTCCCCATCTTCCAGCACCCAAATCGCATCATTCAGTTGGCTGCGCGAGAGAAGATGAAGCGGGGCTATGCCCCAAAGCAACGGTATATGGTTCGTTTCATCTGCGTTTTCCGTCGCGAAGCTTAAAAGCTATTATGCGAAACCGCCCTGTCGATTGCAAGCGACGATGTCGGATTGAAACGGGAAACCTGCTGCTTGCCAGTCTTATGGTCGATAACTGGCGCCGAGTGGCGATATAAAAAGGGCCGAGGCGCAAGCCCCGACCCTTCATCGCGCCGGCAATAACGCCGCGTGCGGTTGACGACTTAGAACGTCTGCTCGTAGTCGCTATGCTTTTTGGCCGAACGCACCAGGAACTCCTGGTTGGTGTTGGTGCCCTTGAGGCCCTTGATAAACGATGCGGCCGCGCGCTCGGTATTGTTCATGCCGGCGAGGATGCGACGCAGACCAAAGACAAACGGGCGCATCTGCTCGTCGACCAGCAGGTCCTCGTTGCGCGTACCCGAGGCAACAGGGTCGATGGCCGGGAAAATGCGGCGATCGGCCAGGTCGCGGTCGAGCTTGAGCTCCATGTTGCCGGTACCCTTGAACTCCTCAAAGATGACCTCGTCCATCTTGGAACCGGTATCGATGAGTGCGGAGGCCAGGATGGTGAGCGAGCCACCGTTCTCGATATTGCGGGCTGCACCCAGAAAACGCTTGGGCGGATACAGTGCCGCCGAATCAACGCCGCCCGAAAGGATGCGGCCTGAGGCGGGCGCCGCCAAGTTGTAGGCGCGGGCAAGACGCGTGATGGAGTCGAGCACAACTACAACATCGCCGCCCAGTTCCACGATGCGCTTGGCGCGCTCGATGACGAGCTCTGCCACGCGAGTGTGGTTGTCGGCGGGCATATCGAAGGTCGACGCCACAACCTCGCCCTTGATGGAACGCTGCATATCGGTGACCTCTTCGGGGCGCTCGTCGACGAGCAGGCAGATGAGGTGCACCTCGGGGTTGTTAATCGAGATAGACTGGCAGATTTTCTTGAGGATCGTCGTCTTGCCGGCCTTAGGCGGGGACACAATCAGGCCACGCTGACCCTTGCCGATCGGCGACACGATGTCGATGGCACGACCGGTAATGGAATCCTTGCCATGCTCCATGCGCAGCGGCTCGTTGGGATAGACCGGGGTGAGGTCGCCGAACTTGGGGCGATTGCGAATCTGCTCAGGATCCATGCCGTTGACGGTCGTGATCTTGGCGAGGCCGGCGCGCTTGTCGCCGCCGCGCGAAGGACGCAGCGAGCCCTCGATGACATCGCCCGTGCGCAGACGCGCGGAACGGATGAGGTATGCGGGCACGAAGGCGTCGTCGTTGGACTTCATGTAGCCATGGGCGTGGATGATGCCGGAGCTGTCTGGGCGAATCTGCAGAATGCCCTTGATATCGCGGAAACCCTCGGCCTTTGCGGCGGTAGTGTAGATCTCCTCGACGAGCTCGGCCTTCTTCTTGCCGGTCGTCTCGATCTCGAACTCCTTGGCCTTCTCGCGCAGCTCGGCGACCTTCATGGCCGCGAGCTCCTCGCGCGAAAGCGTGGGCTCAGTCGGAGCGGCATTGCGCTCCTTATTGCGCTGCTTGCGGTCGCGCTGACGGTTGCGGCGATCGTTGTTACGCTCGTCCTTGCGCTCGTTGCGGTCATTACGCTCGTCGTTGCGCTTGTGCTGACGGCGGTTGGGGCGAGCGCTCTCTTCGGTCTCGACGGGGGCGGTGCCATCGGTTGCGGAGGCGTCTTCGTTAGCCGAAGCATCATCGCTGGCCTCGGCATTGGAATCGCCCTGCGGCTCGGCCTCGGCATGCTGCTCGACGGCCTTGGCCTTAGCGGACTTCTTGCGACCGCGCTTGGGCTTCTCGGACGCAGACTGTTCGACGTCTTGGGGCTCGGCGGCATCAGTCGATGCATCGGCGGTCGTCTCGGCGGAAACCTCGGACGCACCCTTCTTGGCAGCCTTGGCCTTGGACGTGCGCTTAGCAGCAGTACGATGGCTGCGACCAGGACGGACGTCGGCGGGCTCGACATCGGCAGAAACGGCCTCGGAAGTCGTAGCATCCTGGACGGGCGCGTCGGCAGCGGTTGCAGGCTCGGCGGTCGCCGCAGCATCCCGAGCGGCGGCGGCTGCGGCTGCGGCCTTCTCGGCCTCGACGAAAGCCTTGGGCTTGCGACCGCGACGGTGCGGGCGCAAAGCCGGATCGACAACGGGAACTTCGCTGGCCTCGACAGGCGCAGCGGGCTCAACAGGCGATGTGCCCTCCCCTGCCGCGGAACGGACCGAAGCCTCAGCGAGCTCGGGGGTTACCTGATCGGCAACCTGCTCGGCCTTAGCAGCCGTGCGACGGCGTGTGCGCGGTACCGGCTTCTCGGTTGGCTGGTCGGCGACAGGGGTCTCGGTGGCGGCAGGCGTCTCGGGCACAAACGGAGCTGCAAGCTCGGTCAGAGCCGCGGCCTCACGCTCGGCAGCACGACGGCGGGCGCGCACCACCTGAGCCTCGCTAATCTGCGCCAACGCACGTGCCTGCGCGACCTCATCGGAAATCGGCGCCGAGGAGTCAGCTGCAGCGGTACGCTTGGCGCGCGTCGTGCGCGTGGTACGGCGCTTGGGCTTGGTGACCTCCTCGCCGTCATCGGCAGGCTTGGCCGCGCGGCGCGTACGCTTGGGCTTTGCCGGAGCAGCCTCCTCACCAGTTGCAGACACGGCCTTCTCAGCCGCTACAGGCGTAGGCGTCGAAGCAGCCTTAGGCGTCTCAGGAGCCGAGGCTTGCGCGGGCGCCGCGACCTGGTCCGACGCAACCGGTGCAGCGGGAGCGGCTTGCGTCGTC
This sequence comes from Coriobacteriaceae bacterium, assembly GCA_025993015.1. Taxonomy (NCBI): domain Bacteria; kingdom Bacillati; phylum Actinomycetota; class Coriobacteriia; order Coriobacteriales; family Coriobacteriaceae; species Coriobacteriaceae bacterium. The sequence goes on along the minus strand of DAJPFV010000001.1, from coordinate 1,974,214 downwards.
GTTATTTCGTTTTCTTGCTGTTGATCAGACACAGTGTTTGCTCAACTTTCTTTTCAAGCCCTGTGATCACATGCTCCCTGCATAAACCTTCAGGGCGGCTAAACAGTCTAGCTCCGTCAAATACCGACGGACATCATTGATCTGTATCGAGATATTTGCGTCATATACGCAGCTTTAGTGTAACACAACCGCCGCCACCTGCAACTTAGTCATTGGACGTTCTTAAACGCCCAGTCATCAGGGACACTCCTCCTCAAAAGCGCCTTGAAATGTCGCGCCAGAGGAGTGAAGCCGTGGCACCTGGAATAGCCGCGCCACGAATCGCGCCCATCTGCTACGTTTGCCCCGAGCCCCTGACCATACCCTTGTTTTTTCAAAAACAACGAGTCTGCTACCTGCGGTTTTAATATCGTACTTTTCGGCATGGTTCGGGATATGCGTCCAAACGTAGGAGATGAGCCCAATTCGTGACGGACGGTATCCCGCCACCCCTCTTCGAGACAAAAATGATCCGTTTTCCTCCGTCCCCAAGGGACAATTTTCAAAACTACGCCGGATTACGGGGCCAGGATGCTGCAAGCCAACCATACCCTGCATTATCAAGAAACAATAAGCCATCTACCTGCGGGTTTAATTTCACTATTGGCACCATGGTCGCCAGTTGGCGATTCAGCCCCGTAAACCGGTATAGTTGCAATTTGGTAGCATTTCCCAGCAAACCAAATAGTCTCACCAAACGCAAAAAACCCGACCTCCGCATGGAGATCGGGCTTATAGGGCTCAGCAAAGCCGAACCTACACGGTCAAATGATCCGTAGCTTACATCTGCTCGGGCGCGGAAACGCCAACGAGGGTGAGCACCAGGGCGAGCGTCACGCGAACGGCGTCGCAAGCGGCCAGACGGGCGCGCGAAAGCTCGGGGTCGACGGGACGGCCCTCGCTCGGCAGAACCTGGCAGGCAGCGTAGAAGCTGTGGAAGTCGCCGGCGAGTTCCTCAGCAAAGTGCGTCAGACGGAACGGGGCGCGGTCGCGAGCGCAGCTGGCAATCAGGTCGGTGAGCTCGTTGAGCTTACGCGAAAGGGCGAGCTCGGTCGGGTCGGTCAGCAGCGAGTAATCGACGTTCTCACCGATGGCCTTGGCGGCGACGGCCTTCATGCCCATCTCGTCAGCCTGCTCGGGCGTAACGTCGGCGGCACGGCGCAGGATGGAGCACACGCGGGCGTGAGCATACTGCACGTAATAGACCGGGTTGGAGTTATCGCGCTTCTTAACGGCCTCAATATCGAAGTCGACCATCTGGTTGGAGCTCTTGGAGATGAGCGTGTAGCGAGCGGCATCGGAGCCGACCTCGTCGACAAGCTCCTGCAGGGTCACCATGGTGCCCTTGCGCTTGGACATACGGACGGGCTTGCCGTTACGCAGCAGGTTGACGAGCTGGCCCAGCAGAACCTCAAACTTGCCGGGATAGCCAAGAGCGTCGCAGACGCAGCGGACGCGCTCGATGTAGCCGTGGTGGTCGGCGCCCCAGATGTCGATGACGTGGTCGACGCGCTGGAACTTATCCCAGTGATAGGCGACGTCGGAGGCGAAGTAGGTGTACTCGCCGTCGGACTTGATCAGAACGCGGTCCTTGTCATCGCCCAGGTCGGTGGAGCGGAACCACAGGGCGCCGTCCTTGGTGTAGAGATAGCCCATCTTGTCGAGCTTCTCAAAAGCGCGGTCGACGGCGGAGGTGCCGGCGGTCTCGCCCTCGGTGTCCTTCACATACAGCGAGCGCTCGGAGAACCAACGATCGAAGTCGCAGTTAACGGCATGGCAAAGGTCGCGCATGTTGTCGACCATCTTTACATAGCCGCGCTCGCGGAAGCTCTCCATGCGCTCCTGCGGATCGGCGTTGACCCACTTATCGCCGTCGGTGCGCCAGAACTCGGCGGCCTCGTCGATGATGTAGTCGCCGCCGTAGGAGTCCTTGCCCAGGGTCTCGGCAAAGTTGTCCTGATACGGATGGGTCTCGGGATGCTCGTCGTTCTCGTCGGCAACAAAGGCGTCGCGGTCGGCGATCAGCAGCTTGTGAGCCTCGTCGATATCCACGCCCTGCTTGGCGATGATGTCGGCAAGCTGCATATAGCGCGTGCTGATGGAGTTGCCGAAGGTGTTCATCTGAGAGCCGTGGTCGTTGATGTAGAACTCACGCTGGATGTCGTAACCGGCGTGATCCATAACGCGGCAGAGCGAGTCGCCCAGCGCGGCCCAGCGGCCGTGGCCGATGTGCATGGGGCCGACGGGGTTGGCGGAAACGAACTCGACCTGGGTCTTCAGGCCACCACCGACGTTGGACTTAGCGAAGTCCATACCCTTCTCGCGAGCCTCGCCAAAGATGGCATTCTTGACGGCAACGGAGAGGTAGAAGTTGATGAAGCCGGGGCCTGCGATCTCGACCTTCTCGATCGCGGGGTCCTCGGGCATATGGGCAACGATGGCCTCGGCGATCTTGCGCGGGGCGCAGTGGGCCAGCTTGGCGGACTTCAGGGCCATGGTAGAGGTCCACTCGCCATGAGAAGTGTCAGCCGGTCGCTCGATAGCGCAATCGTCAAGTTCAAATGCGGAAAGGTCGCCGGCCTCCTGGGCCGCAGCAAGCGCAGCGCGTACCAGCTCTTCAATCTTCTCGGGCATAGATCCTCCTTGTGTTAAAGCCCCCGAGCTCTTGGTCACTCGTAGGGCAAAAGCCAGAGTTTGTAGCACTCTATCACAAGCGACGGGCACTGTCGCAGGGTAAAGCTAATAGATATTGCATATGCACAAAAATGACTACAGCTTGTATGGAGTCACTCAAAGATGCCGGTCTGCCTGCAGATTATGCAGGCGTTGAAAATGCATAAAGGTGTGAATGAGCTGCGTCTGTTATCGAATACTCTTACCTATCAGAGTTGTGTGCTTTTCCTGCATAAAGTACGGGTTTGCGCACGTCAGCGTGTTATTCTAGACATACGTAAATTCGTATAAGTTGGAGGTAGCATGTTCTCAATCGGTCAACACGTCATTCATCCGGGCCAGGGAGTCTGCACCGTCGTCGGTTTTAGGGACGACACACCGCAGCCCATGCTGCTGCTCGAGACCAAGCAGGGACATGCGCAGACGATCCTCATGTACCCCGTGGCGCAGGCCGACCGTCTGCACGCCGCCATCTCTCAGCAAGATGCCGAGCACCTGCTGAGCCACTATGACGAGCTGGAGTGCGACACCTTTACCGAGCGCAACAGCTCGCTTGAGGAGACACACTTTAAGCAGCAGCTCAAGCTGGGCGCGCCCGAGACGGTCCGCGTGGCAAAGACCATGATGCACCGCATTCGCCAGGCCGAGGAAGCTGATAAAAAACCCAGCTCCTACTACATGCGCGTACTCAAGGAGGCCAAACGCCGCTCCATCGAGGAGTTCGCCGTGGCCCTTGGCGTCACCGAGGAGGCCGCCGAAGCCCGCCTAGCCCAAGCCGCCCTCAACTAACCCATCCGCGCCAAAAACCACCACAAAGGGAACAGGCACCTTTGTGGTGGTTTTCTTGTTCTAGTAGTATTCATTCTTATCGATACCCACGAGCACAAGGAGTCTCTTATGGCAGAGCCGCTTACCGCCGGAATCACCCGCGACCGCGCGTTCGAACTGCTCAATGAGCACAACAAGGACCCGTTCCATATCACCCATGGCGAGACGGTCGAGGGCACTATGCGCTACTTTGCGCGCGAGTTCGACCCCGAGAACGAGGAGTTTTGGGGCATCGTCGGTCTGCTGCACGACCTGGATTGGGAGGAGCATGAGGACGACCCCATTAACCACACCATCTATGCTGCCGAGATTCTTGAGGGCGAAGGTGCGTCTCCCGAGCTCATTCGCGCCATCCAGACGCACACGTCGGACTTCAACACCTCACTGCCCAAGCCCGAGCTGCAGATGGAAAAGATCCTGTTTGCCTGCGATGAGCTCACCGGCCTGATTGGCGCTGCCGTCATCATGCGCCCGAGCAAGAGCGTTATGGACTTTACGACTAAGTCGCTCAAGAAGAAGTTCAAGGACAAACGCTTTGCCGCCGGCTGCTCGCGCGACGTGATTTCGCAGGGCGCCGAGATGTTGGGCTGGGAGCTCCCCGAGCTCTTTGACCGCACCATCGCGGCCATGCAGTCCTTCGCCCCCGACCGAGATACCTTCCAGGCCTAACCGTCAACGCCACCTAAAACCACCACAAAGGGGACAGGCACCTTTGTGGTGGTTTTTGTTTGCGCGGGCGTTAGGGACGGACCTGGCCGGTGCCGCGGAGCTTGTATTTGTAGGTGGTGAGGGCCTCGGCGGCAAAGGGGCCACGGGCGTGGAGTTTTTGGGTCGAGATGCCGATCTCGGCACCCAGGCCAAACTCGCCGCCGTCAGTGAAGCGAGTGCTGGCGTTGGAGTACACGGCCGAGGCATCGACAGCATCGAGGAAGCGCTCGCAAACATCCGTATCCTCGGCAACGATGGCCTCGGAGTGCATCGTGCCGTAGCGGTTGATGTGTGCGATGGCCTCGTCCTCGTTTGCCACGACCTTCACGCTCATCTCGAGCGCCAGGTACTCGCGACCCCAGTCCTCCTCAGTCGCGGCGACGTAGTCATCGCCCTCCACAAGCCCGGCATCGGCGCATGCGGCGCAGGTTGCCTCGTCGCCGTGAATCAGCACGCCGTGGTCATGCAGCACGGTCACGACCGCGGGCAAAAACGCATCGGCCACAGCACGGTCGACCAGCAGCGACTCGGCGGCATTGCACACGCCTACGCGCTGGGTCTTGGCATTAACGATAATGTTGAGCGCCTTATCAAAGTCGGCGGATTCATGCACGTAGATGTGGCAGTTGCCCGTGCCCGTCTCGATCACCGGCACAAGCGACTCGCGCACGCAGCGCTGGATCAGGCCTGCACCTCCGCGCGGAATGAGTACGTCGACAATACCGCGGAGCTTCATGAGCTCGCCGGTGGCCTCGCGGTCGGTGGACTCGATCATCGACACGGCCTCGCGCGGGAAGCCCTTGGCCTCGAGCGCATCGGCCAGCAGCTCGGCGATCATGGCACACGAGTGATAGGCCAGCGAGCCGCCGCGTAGAATGCAGGCGTTGCCGGTACGGATGCAGATGCCTGCGGCGTCGGCCGTCACGTTGGGGCGCGCCTCGTAGACCATGGCGACCAGGCCCAACGGCACGCTCACGCGGGTCAGGTCCACACCGCTCGCAAGCACGCGGTGGTCGAGCACGCGGCCGACGGGATCGGGCAGCTCGGCGAGCTTCTCCAAACCGGCGGCCATGCCCTCGACGCGCTCAGGCGTCAGCAGCAGACGGTCGAGCAGACCGGCCGAAGTGCCCGCATCGCGCGCGGCGGACATATCGAGCTCGTTGGCGGCGACGATGGAGTCGACACCGTTGCGCAGTGCTGCGGCCATGGCGCGCACGGCCTCCTGGCGCTGCTCATCGCTCGCCGTGGCAAGCGAGACCGACGCTGCCTTGGCGGCAACGGCAAGATCGTGGACATACGTGGCTATATCGACCGACATGGGCGGCCCTTTCTCCTAGAAGTTTGCAACCATGGTAGCCGATTTGCGCATGGCCTCGCCCGCGGCGGTAGAATTGGTCAACCCGAAACACCGCAACGAACGGAAGTACCGCATGGCCCTCATCACTTCATACAACGTCCCCGGCCTCTATGTCGAGGACCACAGCATCGACGTCCCCCTTGACTGGCGCGGCCTGGAGCCGATGCTCCTGGCCGTCGGCAACACCATGCGCCGCGGCGCTATGCCGGCACCAATCGCCGGCGCGCCCGAGAGCATCAAGCTCTTCTACCGCGTGGTTTGCGCGCCCGACCGCATCAACGACGATCTGCCGCTGCTCCTGTTTTTGCAGGGCGGCCCTGGTGGCGAGAGCCCGCGTCCGCTCTCACCCACGAGCGACGGCTGGATTGAGGAAGCCGTCAAACACTTCCGCGTGGTCCTTCCCGACCAGCGCGGCACGGGGCGCAGCAGCTGTGTAGACGGGCGTACGATCGCGGCTCTGGGCGAGCGCGCGACGGCGGCCGGCTCCGATGCCGCACGCTCGCAGGCGGACTTCCTCAAGCGCCACCTCGTCAGCTCCATCGTGCGCGATTTTGAGTACCTGCGCCTGGTGGGCTTTGGCGGTAAGCCCTGGGTCACGCTCGGCCAGAGCTACGGCGGCTTTTTGACGCTGAGTTATCTGTCGCTCTTCCCCGAGGGCGTGGCGGCGAGCTTTACCTGCGGCGGCATCCCCCACGTGCCGGCGAGCGCCAGCGAGGTCTACGCGCACACCTTCCCGCGCATGGCCGCCAAGACGCAGCAGTATTACGACCGCTACCCCGCCGACGTCGAGCGCGTGGCAGCCCTGGCCGATGCGCTCGAGGCACAGAAGCCCGTGCTGCCCGACGGCTCGCCGATGACGGTCGAGCGCCTACAGCTCATGGGCAGCGACTTTGGTATGAAGCCGAGCTTTGAGCGCATGCACTGGATTATCGACCACGCGTTTGTTGATGGCGATGGCACGCTGAGCTGCGGCTCCTCGGTATCCGACGGCTTTTTGATGCGCGCATTCGAGCGCACCAACACACGCACGAATCCGCTGTACTGGACGCTGCAGGAGTTCATCTACGCCGACGGCGACACCATGCCCATTCGCTGGGCCGCGGCAGAGGAAAAGGCACACCGCGCCGAGTTCGACACGCTCGCGCGCCCGCTCATGTTTACCGGCGAGGCCATGTTCCCGTGGATGTTTGAGCAGATGCCCGAGCTCAAGCCCTTCAAGCCCGCCATGGACCTGCTGATGGAAGACACCAGCTGGGACAAGATCTACGACTCGCAGCGCCTGGCCTGCAACGAAGTGCCACTCCAGGCCGCCGTGTACTTCGATGACATGTACGTGGATTCGGGTCTGCAGCTCGACACGCTCAGTCGCGTGGGCAACTCGCATGCCTGGGTGACGAACGAGTTTGAACACGATGGCCTGCACGGCAGCGTGGTGTTCAAGCACCTCTTCAACGAAGCCCTCAACCGAGGAGACCTGCGCCAGATCTTCTAGCAAAGGAGTGTCCCCACCTGCCGGCACAAAAAGAACGTCCCCAAGTGCCGAACAAGTGCCGGCAACGACAATGCCGCAGGTAGAGAACGGAAAGCGAAAACGCCCCTAAGCGAGCAAGGTGACGTGAAAGAGGAGGGCATTGACCTTTTGGTCATGCCCGACGATTGAACGTCAGATTGCCGCTTAGGGGCGTTTGCAGCGTCAATTGGTTATGCGAAGACGATTAAATTATCCCTGTGTATCGCCGGCTTCTCGGCCAGGTTAGCGAGCAGGCGGTTGCTGGCGATCTGGTCCTGGCGGCGACCGGCAGCAAGTTCCAGCACGTCCGAATCGGCCTCGGCGATACCGCGGGCGACAACCATACCGCTCGGGTCGCACACGTCGAGCACATCGCCCTCGGCAAACTGGCCATCGACCTCGCGAATACCCACCGCAAGCAGGGAAGAACCACGGCTGACCAGCGCCTTCGCAGCACCATCATCGACCGTCACCGAGCCATGCGCCTTGTCGCCCAGTGCGATCCACAGCTTGCGGGGTGCGATGTCCAGACGCTCCGCCGGCGGATCGAACAGCGTGCCCACGCTCTCGCCGCGGGCGAGGCGCACGAGCGCATCGGGCTCCTCGCCCGAGCAAATCACGCTCTGAATGCCCGCCGTCATCAGGATGCGGCTCGCGCGAATCTTGGTAATCATGCCGCCCGTGCCCACCGATGTGGAAGAATCGCCCGCCGAGGCAATAATCTTGGCATCGATCTTATGCACGACAGGAACAAACTCGGCCGTGGGGTCCTCATGCGGATTGGCAGTATAGAGGCCATCGATGTCCGAGAGCGTCACGCACAGATCGGCAGAAACCAGGCAGCTCACAAGCGCCGCCAGTGTGTCGTTGTCGCCAAACTTGATCTCGTCGACGGTAACGGTGTCGTTCTCGTTGACGACCGGCACCACGCCCAGCTCCACCAGGCGCAGCAGGGCGTCGCGCGCGTGCAGGTAGGACGTGCGACGCGCCGTGTCGTGACGCGTGAGCAGCACGAGCGAGGTGAGCAGATTCCGTGCATGGAATTCCTCGTCGTAGGCCGACGAGATGATGCACTGACCAGCCGAGGCGCAGGCCTGCAGGCTCGGCAGGTCGCCGACCGGCTTGCGGTCGAAGCCCAACACGGGATAGCCGCAGGCGATAGCGCCCGAGCTCACCACGACCAGGCGCCAGCCGAGCTTGCGCAGGGCTGCGGCCTGATCGGCAAGCCCGCCGATAAAGGTGCGGTTGACCTTGCCGTCGGCGCCCACCACCGTGGACGAACCGATCTTTACCACCATCGTTTTATAAGAAGTCGTCATACGTCAAACCAATCGACTGTTCAGCGAACGGACGAACGGGCAAGCGAGAAAAATGATCCGTTTTCCTCCGTCGCATGCGGATCATTTTGCCCAGGGAAAGGCAGAGGCCGCGGCCATGTTCTTGCGCACGAGCTCGTCGCGTACCTGAGCCAGGCCCTGCTCCATGCCCACCACATAGGTCTGCGGGTACAGGAAGCGCTTGAAAGCTGCGTCCAGATGATCGAGCGCCCAAACACAGCGCTCGCGCGCGTCCTGGATGCTCTCACGCGGAGCCACTGCACTGCCATCGCGCACGATCGGCACCAGCAGCTCGCGATACTCAAGCTCCGACACATCGGTCACCAGGGCGGCATCATTCACGGCCACGAGGGTATTGCCGCGCGCGGCGCCCTCCCCCGCCAGATGGTCCTCGTCGTAGATCATGTCGCAGACCGGGCCGCCAAAGCCGTCGTAATAACGGCGCACGCGCTGCACGCCCGGGATCGTGCGCTTGTAGGGCTGCTCGGAGAGCTTGACCACCGGCGTCCATGGATCTGCCTCGCTCGCACGGCGGGCGGAAAGCTTGTACACGCCACCCAGCGCCGGCTGGTCATAGCAGGTCGCGAGCTTGGTACCCACGCCAAAGCTATCGATGGGCGCGCCCTGGTCCAGCAGCGACTGAATCGTGTACTCGTCAAGATCGTTGGAAACCGAGATCCCCACATAGGGCAGGCCCTCGGCATCAAAACGGCCGCGAACATACTTGGAGAGCTTGGCGAGGTCGCCGGAGTCGATGCGAATAGCCGACAGACGCTCGCCCACCGCCTCCATCTCCTTGGCAACCGTAATGGCATGCTCGCAGCCCTCGCGCACGTCATAGGTGTCGATGAGCAGCGTACAGTTCTTGGGGCTCGACTTGGCAAAGGCGCGGAAGGCCTCGAGCTCGGAATCGAAGCTCATCACCCAGCTGTGCGCATGCGTGCCAAAGACGGGAATACCATAGCGGCGGCCGGCGAGCACATTGGACGTAGAGGAGCAGCCGGCAACGTAGCTCGCGCGCGCAACGGCCAGGCCGCCATCGGGACCCTGGGCGCGGCGCAGGCCAAACTCCGCCACGGGGCGACCGTCGGCGGCGAGCACCACGCGCGCCGTCTTGGTGGCGACAAGCGTCTGGAACCCGACGATGTTGAGCAGCGCCGTCTCAAGCAGCTGGCACTCGAGCGCAGGACCGGTGACGCGCACCATGGGCTCGCGCGGAAAGACGAGCTCGCCCTCGGGGACGGCGTCGATATTTACATGCGCACGAAAATCGCGCAGGTAGTCGAGGAATGCGGACTTGAACATCGCGCCGCCGGCAGGGGCCTCAAGCGAGGCGAGGTAGTCGATATCCTCGGGCGTAAAGCGCAGGTTCTCGACGAGCTCGGGCAGCTCGGCGGTGCCGCACATGACGGCATAGGCGCTGCCAAAGGGATGGTCGCGGTAAAACGCGGTAAAACAACCCTGCTCATTGGCCTTGCCGCTCTCCCACAGGCCCTGGGCCATAGTGAGCTCGTACAGATCGGTGAGCATTGCAATGTCGGTGGGATGCGAGATGTCGGTCAAAGCCATGGGGCGACCTTTCGGATGTGTGGTGCAGAATTTGAGGGTTGGACGAGAGCAGAGCATGCGGACATGACGCCCGATGCGAGTCGGTTAGAGCAGGCCCATGCTGGTCAGGATCGTGTAGCCCATAAAGATGACAAACGCGATGAGGGCAAGGACAATGATGATTTTTTGAGCCGGCGCCATGCCAGGGATCTCGTTCTCGCCCATAGGCTCCTTGGAGGTAACCATGCGCTGGGCAAAGGTCATCTCGTCACGGCTCGGCTTGGGCTCGACGGACTTGGGACGGGCGGCCTTTTTAGGCTGAGGTTTGGGCGCGGCAGGTGCAGGCTTCGCAGCAGCGGGCTTGGGTGCGGGCGCGGGCGCCGATGCGGATGCGGCGTTCGCGGCGGCCTCCTCGGCCTTCGCACGCTCGGCACGCAGGGCAGCCAGCTCCTCACGCTCGCGACGGGCCTCTTCCCGAGCCTCGCGGCGGGCCTTCTCAGCGCGGAGCTCTTCCAACTCGGCGCGCTCCTCGTCGGACAATGGTTGGGACTCAAGCTCGGCCATGGTATAGCCCTTTCTTTTAAAAAAAGCCGCCGACACAATGTCAGCGGCTTATCAAATCCATGGGTGGAGACGAAGGGAGTCGAACCCTCGGCCTCTGCCATGCGACGGCAGCGCTCTCCCAACTGAGCTACGTCCCCAGGACAAGTCGATATTTTACCTACGGCTCGCCAACTGTCAACGCCCAATAACCAGTCTTTTTGGGACGCGGCTATTTTGACAACTTTTCGAACAGGCGATCCTCTCGATGATTTTTTAATCCCCGTCCCAGAAAAATCATCAGCGTGCGCTCTACTTTGCGCTGGTGAGGACGCCGGTGGTGTCGAAGGCGGGGGTGAAGCTCTCGTCTACCGCGCCGCCCTCTTGCCAGAACATTGTCGTAAAGCCCAGGTCGTCGGCATGGTCGAGCACCTGCTCGTACTCCTCGCGCGTCACGGCGCGCGCCAACTCGCCGCCCTGCTCGCGCATGAGCGCATTGGGCGTGTACTGGTTCATGACCGAGATCGGCACGTCGCCCACCGTCTGCCACACCAGGTCCAGCACGCGACACGAATCGTCTGCATGTCCCGGCAGTACCAGATGGCGCACAATCATGCCGCGCTTCATGAGCCCGCCCTCATCCACCATCTCTCCCCCGCGGCGCTCGATCTCGCGCGCCATCTGAGCCAGGCCTGACACGGCCACACGTGGGTAGTCCTTTATATGAGAGAGCGACTGCGCAAGCCCGGCATTGGCATATTTAAAGTCGGTAAGCCACACATCGACCAGGTCGCCCAGCGCCGCCACGGCACTCGCGCGCTCGTAACCACTCGTGTTGTAGACGATCGGGATAACCAGTCCGCGCGCCCGTGCCGCGGCAATCACGGCAGGCAACAGGTGCGCATAGTGCGTCGCCGTCACCAAATTGATGTTGTTGGCACCCTGGTCCTGCAGTTCCAGCATAATCTCGACCAGGCGCTCAGGCGAAATCTCAAGGCCAAAATTGCCGGTCGAGATCTCGTGGTTCTGGCAGTAGGTACATTTAAGCGAGCAACCGCTAAAGAAGATCGCGCCCGAACCGGCCTCGCCCGAGATAGGCGGCTCCTCCCACATATGAAGCGCGGCGCGGGCCACCTTGAGCGTGTCGTTAGCACCGCAGACGCCGTGCGCGCCCTCATCGCGCGCCGCACCGCAACGGCGCGGACACAAATGGCAGGCGGGCGAAAAAAGTTCGGTCAACGACGTCGGCATAAAAACATGCTCCAAAACAACGATTCAGCAGCTCAAACGTAAAGGGCCAGACCGGGTAGACGGCTCCGTCCCTAAGGCGCCGTAATCGTCCGACACGATTTTTGTAATGTCAAGACTGGAATCGATAAAGTGCCGCTTTATGATGTAGTTATTCCGCCCCCCGCGGAGCAACTGGGTGAACCGTCGCGTTTATTTAGGGAGCCCACACAGTCGTGCCTAGTACAGGTATCCTTCGTTGTTAAGGACGCTGGAACAGTCGATGAGGGCACCCACCTGTTTTAGGTGGGTTCATTTTCGTAACGTGGGGGGTGGTTTTCTTTTGCCGAAAATCACCATACAGTCCATATGGATCCCCGCCGGCATCCCGACAAGCCATCGACAACATTCCAATATCTGGTATGCGCGTGATAATCGCACGGTGCAAACCTCCGCACCCCCCTCGGTCGAGTATCATGGGACAGCTATGCCATTTCCGCGTAGCAACCTTTGACCTTTTCCTTCGACGCTTGGCGGTTTTTAGATTCATGGCTTCATCCCCGAGCTACATACCGTACCTATGCGTGGCAGCGGCGGCTTTTATCACGACCTTCCTCGCGGTGCCCCTGGTCAAGCGCTTGGCAATTAAGCTCGATGCCGTCGACTATCCTTCTAAGCGCCGCATCAACACCAAGCCCATCCCGCGTTTGGGCGGAACGGCGGTGTTTTTGGGCCTGGTCGTTGCCTGCATTGTGCAAATCCTAGGCACCTGGTACCTAGGCTGGCCACCCGTCCTGGTGCCGCACCCGCGCCTTCACATTAGCTATCCCATGCTGGCGCTCTCCTTTACCGTCATCTTTGCGACCGGCGCTATCGACGACGTCTTCCAGCTCACGCCCAAGCAAAAGCTGGCCGGACAGGTCCTCGCCGCGCTTATCGCCTGCATGGGCGGCCTAAAAATCGGCGTCATCGTCAACCCGTTTGCTCCCGGCGAGATCATGCTCGGATGGCTCGCCTACCCCATCACCGTAATCTATCTGGTGGCATTCACCAACATCATTAACCTCATCGACGGCCTCGACGGCTTGGCCACGGGCATCTGCGGCATCGCCTCGTTCACCATGTTTTCGATGGCCGTTCTCTCGGGCCGCATCGACGCCGCCGCGCTCTCCATTGCGCTCTTTGGCGCCTGTCTGGCCTTTTTGCGCTACAACTTCAACCCCGCAAGCATCTTCTTGGGCGACTCGGGGTCGCTGCTTCTGGGCTTTGCGCTGGGCTCCATCTCGCTGCTCAACGTGAGCCGCACCGCCGCACTCACCTCGCTTATCATCCCGCTCATCGTTGCCGGCGTGCCTATCATCGACACGTTTAGCGCCATCGTGCGCCGCAAGCGCGCCCACATTAGCATCGGGCAGGCCGACAAGGGCCACATCCACCACCGCCTGATCCAAGAAGGCTACAACCAAAAACAGGCTGTGCTGCTCATCTATGCCTGGTGCATTATGCTTTCGGCCGGCGCCGCCGCCATCAATCAGGTCGAGGTGCCCATGCGCGTGCTCATCTTTACCGTGCTTGCCATTGGCTCGGCGGCCTTTGCCAAGCACCTGCACCTGTTTGAACCCGTGCTGCGCCACCATTACAACAAGCGCACGCACGAGGACGAACTGGTCACCCCCGACGACCCCGCCTTTAAGCAGGAGGAGCAGGCAGCCGAGGAGCGCAAAGAAGAGCGCCACCACAAGCTCTAGGGCAAGCTGCCGAGGATGTGCCAAGGCACCGTTAGCCAAGCACGGCCGCGCCGCACCCATCGCACATGCCGCACCACGCGCGTCCCTCTCCCGCCCCTCGCCTACTTACGCACCACCCCTCCAATAAACGCGTTATCATCTTGACCCATGAACATACGTTAGGAGCAATCATGCCAAACGAGAACAGCTACGAAGTCGCGCTGCAAAAGAGCAACGCCATTCGCGAGGGCCTGACCAAGACGCCCGAGAAGTTCACCATGCTCACCGGCGACCGCCCCACCGGCCGTCTGCACCTGGGCCACTACTTCGGCACCCTCAAGGGCCGTGTTGAGCTGCAGAACATGGGCGCCAAGACCAACGTGCTCATCGCCGACTACCAGGTCATCACTGACCGCGACACGACCGAGCACATCCAGGACAACGTGTACAACATGGTCATGGACTACCTTGCCTGCGGTATCGATCCCGACAAGACCATGATCTACGCGCACTCCGCCGTGCCCGCCGCCAACCAGCTCATGCTGCCGTTCCTGTCGCTGGTGTCCGAGGCCGAGCTGGCGCGCAACCCCACCGTCAAGGCCGAGATGGAGGCCTCGGGCCATGAGCTTACCGGCCTTCTGCTCACCTACCCGGTGCATCAGGCCTGCGACATCCTGTTCTGCAAGGGCAACGTGGTGCCCGTCGGTCGTGACCAGCTGCCGCACATCGAGCTCACCCGCACCATCGCCCGCCGCTTTAACAACCGCTACGGCAAGGTGTTCCCCGAGGTCGACGCGCTGCTGTCCGAGACCCCGCTGCTGCCCGGCCTGGACGGCCGCAAGATGAGCAAGAGCTACGGCAACGCCATCAACATCTCGATGACCGCCGAGGAAACGGCCAAGCGCATCAAAAAGAGCCAGACCGACTCCGAGCGCATGATCACGTTCGATCCCGAGAACCGCCCCGGCGTGTCCGGTTTGCTTTCGACGGCCGCCATCTGCACCGGTCGCTCCGAGGTCGAGATTGCCGAGGAGATCGGCATGGGCGGCTCCGGCCAGCTCAAGAAGTACGTGACCGAGGCCGTCAACGAGTACTTCGCACCGATCCGCGAGCGTCGCCAGCGCTACGAGAACGATCTGGACTATGTGAAGGACGTCCTGCACGAGGGCAACCGTCGCGCCAACGAGATCGCCGATCAGACCCTGGCAGAGGTTCAGGACGCCATGGGCATGGTGTACTAGACCGATCTACTGGCTTGAGCTTTCGATTGCTTTAGGGCGGGCGCTGCGGCGTCCGCCTTTTTTGGAGCCGGACCGCTTCGGCTCCGTCCATCGCACCCCCTCGACAAACAGGAACAGGCCCGCCGGCAGTTAGCTGCCAGCGGGCCTGTTCCCGAAGTACACCGTTGAATCGCACAGAGGGGAGGGATGCGAATCAAACTCAACAGGGCAGGCTTTTTCATCGCCTATTGCCTGCTCCCTTGCTGAAACCAATATAGTTCACCGTGGTTTACTTTCTGACGGCAAAGTACGCCGCCACACCTTCTCCATAAGTTAGCTCTGGTAAACCTACAGTGTAAAACCACCACAAAGGGGACAGGCGCCTTTGTGGTGGTTTTCGCCACGGAAGAACCGCTAGAGCCCGGCAGGCCAGCGACAGGCGGCCAAGTCGACGTGCATGTCGTCCTTAAACGCCACACCTTCCCCTAGCAAAAGCTCACGTTGAGCATCGGGACCGCCAAAAGCGAAGCCCTCGCATATGTGCCCGTCGGCAAACACCACGCGGTGACAGGGAATCTCGCCGGGGCGCGGATTACTATGCAGGGCATACCCCACGTACCGCGCACTTCGTGGACGACCGGCAAGCAGCGCCACCTGGCCATACGTGGCGACCATCCCCTCGGGGATCTGCTCGACCACCTCGTACACCCGTTCAAAAAAGCCCTCAGACGCCATTGCTCGCTCCCTTCCACCCGGAAAAGCATAAACCACCACAAAGGTGCCTGTCCCCTTTGTGGTGGTTTTGACCGGAAAGCTAGTTGGCGGGGCGGAAGAAGGCTACGGCTACGGCGCCGGGGCCCACGTGGGTGCCGATGGTGGCGCCAATGGTGTGGATGGACAGCTCGCCCTCGGTGTGACCGGCCCACAGTGCCGCGCTGTCCTCGATATATTTCTTGAGCACGGCGTCCGAAAGGCCTGTATAGCCCAGCGCCAGCGGCATGGAAAAGTCGACGCCGCCCGCCTTTTCTACCTTCTGGTTGAGCAGGTTACGACCGTTCTTGGAACCGCGCGCCTTGCCCAGCTGCACGATCAGGCCGTCCTCGGCGGCCACAACGGGCTTTACGTTGAGCAACGTGCCCACAGCGCCGGCCGCAGCAGACAGGCGACCGCCGCGCACCAAGTACTCCAGCGTCTCAAGCAGACCGATAACCACCACGCGGTCACGGACTGCCTCGACGGCCGCCGCGATCTGGGCCGCACTACGGCCCTCGTCCACCAAGCGCAACGCATACTCGACCAGGACACGCTCGCCCAGGGTGACGTTATTGCTGTCCACCACGAACACGTCGCCGCCCGGCGCCTCGGCAAGTGCGGTACGGGCACTCTGATTGGTGCCCGAAAGCTTGGCGCCCACGGTAATAATCACTGCCTCGTCGCCGGCCTCACGTGCCTCGGCAATCGTCTGCGAAAACGCGTACGGGTTGACCTGGCCGGTCTTGGGCAGCTCATCGCGCTCCACGAGCATCTCGTAAAAGCGCTGATGATCGATGTCGACGCCATCCATATACACATCGGTGCCAAAGGTGACGGACAGCGGCAAAACACGCAGAGCGGGGTGCTCCGCCGGCGACATATCGCTTGCGGAATCGGTAATAATACGAATGGACATAACAAATCCTTTCTTGCGCGGAGCTCGCGCGGGGAATTTTGACAGCAATGCCCCGGCACGGTATACGCGCTCAAACGGGACTATGCAGTTGTTAATGGGAAGCAAATGCCTTGGCGGCCTTAGATCTCGCGCAGGGTGTCGAGAATCGTACGCAGCGATGCATACATCTGCTCGCGCTGCTCCACACCCATAGCCTTACCGGTGGTATCGAGCACCTCGCGAATGATGCGGTCCGCCTCGCTCATGCTCTCGCCGCCCAGAGCGGTCAGGCGAACCGGAGCACGATACTTAACGGCGGCATCGCCCGAATCATCGACTTCGACGTAGCCGCCCTCCTCCAGATGCGCGAGCGTACGCGAGACGGCGGCGCGGGTCACGCCTGCCATGCGAGCCAGGTCGGCACCAGTCAGGCCGTCCTTGCTGCGCTCAAGATAGTACAGGCACATAACGTCGGAGCCCTTGAGGCCCAGCCTTGCGCCCTCAGACGTCTTAATGCGCTGGATCTCCTTGTAGAGACCGCTGATCAGTCCGACAAAGTCCTCGAAACGTGTCTCGTCGCTCTGCTGCATGGGAGACGACCGCCTTTCGCTTGCATAATGCTAACGGGTAAACATCTTAGTCGCATAAGGCGACACCCGTACCCAAATACCCCATTTGTTAACCCATCAACATAAAAACCACCACAAAGGGGACAGGCACCTTTGTGGTGGTTTGGGGCATCAATAGGTTCTAGGCGCCGCTACAGCTCCACGCAAGGATTGTCGCGGGTCACAAGCGTCTTAATGACAACCGTCGCTCCCAGATAGCGCTCAAGCAGCTCGGCTAAGCGATCGATCGCAGCCTGGCAATCCCCCATCCGCTCGGGCTCCACGCACTCAATCGCTAGGAACGCATCGGCCGAATCATCGGACAGCGCCGTGCGAACGCCGTCGCGCCAGTTCCAGCAGCGGCACACAGCGCCCGCATCATCGATGTAGGCGAGCTCGCCGGGCAGCGTCGGATCGTCCGTCTCCTCGCCAAGCGGCAAGAACGCATCGCCACCGTCGGTCACCTTCAGGCGAAGGTCCCCCTCGATCGCATGCAGATCCTCGCCTCCCACGGGCAGCGCGTAGGTCAGCGACACCGTGTTGTAAATATCCACCGCGGGCGTAATGTGGCCCACCGGCTTGCCTTTGAGCACGCGTTTGAGCAAGTTCTCGATCGAGCAGCGCGCGCCTTTCTTGGTCTTGAACAGACGATAGGCCTCGCGCCATGCCCTGACCGGTGCGTTCTCGCTGATAGTGTCGCTGGTCAGATGACGCTCCGCATCGATATTGGCGCGGTCGAGCAACGCCGCAATCGCATCCACGTCCTCTTGAGGAATCTGAGCCGTGGGCTTCATGCCCTCCACGACCACAACACCGACCGCTGCCTGCGGAAACAGCTCCCAGAATGAATCCTCGGCAATAAAGCTCTTCATACGCTCTCCCTTCATTGTGCGCGCCCGAGTGAGGGCGCCTAAACAAAAAGCGCCCTTACAACGGCCACCTTCAAAGTCCTACGGTGCCGTCACAAGAACGCTTGCGCTGTCCCCATCCGGAGAAGGGAACGATATGTCAGGCGTATTGTAACCCGAGTCATCCACACGAGCAAAACCACCACAAAGGTGCCTGTCCCCTTTGTGGTGGATATGGACTCACGGCGAAGCTAGTGGCGGAGTCCCAGCAGGCCGCGGCCGTGATGACGGGCCTCGGCGGACACCTGGGCGTGCGGGCCGGCGGCTTTGACGGACTCGGGCAGGTGCGAGTACTTCTTCTCGAAGTTCTCCTCGAACATCACGGCCAAGTTGTGCGCGGCCTCGTCGTAGCGAGCGGTGCTCTGCCAATACTGGCGCGGCACCAGGATGCCGTCGGGTACGCCGTGGCACGTGGTGGGAATGTCGACGTTAAAGATGTCGTCGTGCACGAACTCGCTGTCCTCGATGGTACCGTCGAGGGCGCGGGCCACCAGGGCGCGCGTGTAGGCAAGCTCGATGCGATGACCCACGCCGTAGCCGCCGCCGATCCAGCCGGTGTTGACCAGGTACACACGCGTGCGGCCGTCGGCGATGCGCTCACCGAGCATCTTGGCATAGACCATGGGGTCGAGCGGCATAAACGGCTCGCCAAACAGCGAAGAGAACGTGGGCGTGGGCTCGGTGACGCCGACCTCGGTGCCGGGGATCTTGGCCGTAAAGCCCGTCACAAAGTGATACATGGCGGCGTCGGCCGTCAGGCGCGAGATGGGCGGCAGCACGCCAAAGGCATCGCAGGTCAGGAAGAGCACGACGCTTGGAGTGGTGCCCATGCCCTTGGTCCACGCGTTGGGAATGTGCTCCACAGGGTATGCCACGCGCGTGTTGTGCGTGATCGAGATGTCGTCGTAGTTGGGCTTGCGGTTCTCGTCGAGCACCACGTTTTCGCAGATCGCGCCAAAGCGGACAGCGTTGAAGATCTCGGGCTCGTGGAACGCGTCCAGGCCCTCGCATTTGGCGTAGCAGCCACCTTCGATGTTGAAGATGCCCATGTCGGACCAACCGTGCTCGTCGTCGCCGATCAGCAGCCGCGTGGGGTTGGCCGAAAGCGTGGTCTTGCCCGTGCCCGAAAGGCCAAAGAACACGGCGGTCTCGTGCGTGACGGGATCCATGCTGGCCGAGCAGTGCATGGGTAGCACGTCGTCCTCGACGGGCAGCAGGTAATTCATGACGCTGAAGATGGACTTTTTGATTTCGCCGGAGTAACCGGTGCCGGCAACCAAAATCACGCGCTCCTGGAAGTTGATGACCACGGCGGCGCTGGAGTTGAGGCCCTTAATGGCGGGATCGCACTGGTAGCCGGGAGCGGCGAGCACGCAGAAGTCCGGCTCGCCGGTGCGTGCGATTTCACGGGCAAGCGGGCGGGCGAGCATCTGCTTAATAAAGAGCGCTTGGCTGGCACGCTCGCAGGCGACAAGCAGGCGACGCGTATGGTTGCGATCGGCACCGGCCATACCGCGAGTGACGAACACATCGCGCTCGTTGAGGTAGTTGACGATACCGGCCTTGATGGCCTCGTAGCTCTCGGCAGAAAGCGGGCGGTTGACGGCACCCCAGGCAATCTTGTCGTGAACATCGGGGGTGTCAACGATAAAGCGGTCATTGGGGGAACGACCAGTGCGCTCCCCCGTCTCGATCACCAGCGCGCCGTTGGATGCCATGCGGCCTTCTTCGCGGCGGATGGCGTGCTCGACGAGCTCCGCGGCGGATAGATCGACCAGCAGACGGGGCTGATTCTCGGCGGGATCTTCGACCAGCGCAATACCAAAGTTGGACAGAACTTCTGCAGGGGTAACACCAGGCATGGGGCCTCCTTTAAAAGCGCGACACGTGGACGCGGCGCGCACTTTACTCACGTAAAGCCCGTTGTACCCGATATGCAAAAACGTTTTTGCGGCAACGGCGAAGCGCCCGCCCAACGGTCAAAAATCGCAGGCAAGCGGCCTAGTCGTTAGGGACGCTTTTAAACGACTAGTCATTGGGGACACTCTTGAACAGACAACATTCAAGGAGTGTCCCCGGATGCCGGCACTTAGGGACGTTCCCAAAGTGCCGGCACATAAGGAACGTCCCTAAGTGCCGACTACAGCGGCAGGCCTTGGCCGAGCATGGCTATGGCGCTCATCAGGACCAGCATGCCGGCGGCGTAGGGCAGGACGGCGCCCAGGAGTTCGGCATCCTTACCGCGCACGAGCACGGCGGCAAGACCAATGGCGAGGGTCTGCGGCGAGATCATCTTACCGGCGGCGACGCCCAGGGCGTTCAACGCGACCATCCAGTAGTCGCTCACACCCAGCGCAGTGGCAGCCTGGCTCTGAATGGGGCCAAACAGCATGCCCGAGGACGTGCCCGAGCCGGTCACAAACGCACCGACTGCGCCGATCCACGGAGCCAGAATCGGGTACAGCCCACCGGCGACGGCGATGCAGAACGCGCTGATCGAAGAGATCATGCCCGCATAGCCCATCACCTTGGCACAGCCCAGCACCGAAAGCATCGTGATCACCGTCGGCATCATCTGCTTCACAGTCGCGGCCAGCACCTCGCCCATCATGCGTGGCGAAGCACCCTGAATGGCACCGCCGGCAAACGCCGCCAGGAAAATCCAGACGCCCGGCGTGTTGATCCACGAAAACGTAAGCGTACCGGGATTCTCACCGCAATACACCTGCACGTGGCTCGCAAACGGCGCGAGCGCGGCATGTACAGCGGGCACCAGGTTAGACGTGCCCAGCAGCAACACAAAGATCAGGATGAAGCACGACCAGGCCGAAAGCGCCGACTTAACGGTGAGCTTCTCCCCCGCCTCGATATTCATGTGAAAGCGTGCGTCCAGACGCCCCGACTTCTCGGCACGCATGGCAAGCGCAGCTGTCAGCGCGAGCGAAACGATGGATCCTACGACCACGGCCAGCTCGGGGCCCACAAACATGGCAACGACCAGAGCCGCGCCGACAAACGACACGCCGGAGAGCAACGCCACGCCGGCAACACCGTGCAGACGCTCGCCCACACTCGCGGCATTGCCCTGGTCATCGGCAACACGGCCCGCAACCAGCACAATAAATAGCGGCATCACCACAAAGAACGGCGCGAGCTGCACCAGCTGAACGGTCGCTAGGTGAAGGGAATCCAAACCCACCAGGTCGGCAACGGACACCGTGGGGATGCCGATGGAGCCGTAGGGCGTGGGCACGCCGTTGGCCAGCAGGCAGATGAGCACGGCAGGCACGGCCTCAAAGCCCAGGCCCGCGAGCATGCCGGCGGGAATGGCGACAGCGGTACCGAAGCCGGCCATGCCCTCCATAAAGCCACCGAAGCACCAAGCCACGAGCAGCGCCAGCAGACGGCGGTCGCTGCTGATGGAGGTGATCATGCTGCCGATCACGTCCATGGCGCCCGTACGAACGCACAGGTTATACGTGAACACCGCGGCGATGATCACCAGGACGATGGGCCACAGAGCCATCAAAAAACCTTCGAGCGAGGCGGTCGCGATCTGCGCTGCCGGCAGGTGCCACCATGCGAAGGCAAGCAAGCACGAAAGGACAAACGATCCGATAGCGGCCTTCCAAGCTGGCCATTTAAAGCACAGCAGCATCACGACCAGCCAAATAATCGGCACAAGAGCCAGTAAGAATGCGGCGACGTCCATAGGTAGAAGCTCCTTGGTACCGCGTGGGCGGCATCGGGGGTGTCACAAAACTTTAACAGGATACCGCACGTTTACCGACAAATTACAGCCGCCCGCCGAAATTATTGAACAATCCGTTCAAAAACACGAGCGAACACCGTCGCGTCTATACTAAAGCGCAGCAATAGAAAGGACTCCGCTTTGAGTATCACGCCCCTCGATAGCATTCGCCGCGCCATCGCCCGCCGCAACGGCACCTCCAACCCCGCTGCATCGAAGGACGGCGCCGCGAAGGCCCAGGGCGGCCGCATCGAGAACGGCCTCTTCCCTGCCTCGCACACTGCCGAGGAACTCGCACGCATCCAAGAGCTGAGTCAGCGCAACGCCGGCGGGCCCGATAGCAGCCAAGCCACACGTCGCCGGCGCGAACGCGATCGGGAGCCCGGCCCCGTCCGCCGCATGGTCAACGCTTGGTGGAACCGTCTGCTCGGCGCCGTCTACGGCGGCGGCTTCTCCATGCAGGAAGCGGAATACGAGGAGCACGCCACCAGTCGCGACTATCTTTGGAACACCCTGGGCACCGCCGTATGGGGCATGGCGTTTCCGCTGCTCACCATTGTGTCGACGCAGCTCGTGGGCGCCGAGGAGGCCGGCAAGTTCTCCATCGCCTTTGTTACCGGCACGCTCATCATGATCGCGTGCAACTACGGCGTGCGCAACTTTCAGGTCTCGGACATCGACGAAAAAACCTCCTTCGCCTCCTACCAGCTCAACCGTTGGCTTTGCGGAGCGCTCGCACTAGGCTGCGGCCTCACGTACAGCAGCGCACGCGGCTACGATGCGCAGATGGCCACGATCGGCCTGGGCGTCTACCTCTATAAGGTGATCGACGGCATCGCCGACGTGTACGAGGGCCGCCTGCAGCAGGCCGACAAGCTCTATTTGGCCGGCATGAGCCAAACGCTGCGTTCCGCCGGCATCATCGCGGTCTTTAGCGTGGCACTGTTCCTCACGCGCAGCATGCCCATCGCGGCCATGGCCATGGGCATCGCCGCGATTGCCTCGCTCGTGCTGGTCACCGCCCCGCTCGCCCTGCTCGAGACCGAAAAATCACGCCGCATGAGCCTGCGCGAGGCTGGCCACCTGTTTATCCAGTGCGCCCCGCTCTTTGGCGCACTGTTCCTGTTTAACCTTATCGAGAGCATGCCCAAGTTCGTGATGGAAGGCGCGCTGGCCTACAAGTATCAGCTGTACTTTAATGCCCTGTTCTTTCCGGCGCAGGGAATTTTGTTGAGCATTGGATTTATCTATAAACCGCAGCTCCTGCGTCTGTCGAGCATTTGGGCGAATCCGCGCAAGCGTCGCCGCTTTGACCTGATTATTGTTGCCGTTATGGCGCTGATCGTGGTCATCACCGGCGTGTGCGCCGCATTTATGGCAGGTCCCGGTATTCCCCTCATGAGCTTTATGTACGGTCTCAGCTTTGAACGCTACCGTACGCTGGCGCTGCTGATGGTCGTCGCCGGCGGCGTCACCGCGGCCATCGACTTTATCTACGCCATCATCACGGTGCTGCGCCACGCTGGAGATGTCACCAAGATCTACCTGATCTGCTTTGCCGTGAGCGTGGTGCTCCCGGTGATTCTGATCAATCTGCTCGGCCTGATGGGCGCCGTCGTGAGCTACCTAGCCATCATGGCCCTACTGCTGGTACTGTTGATTATCGAGTACGCCCACATCCGCCAACGCATAGAGAGGGACCGGAATCCGTACGGCGCCTAATTGCGGCGATGGGAGAAGCTAATTTGCGGTGGAATCACCCCGGCTGGAGTCTCGTTGCGGACACGCAAAACTAAGTGAGTAGACTTTTACCGAATCCCGGACCACACCGACAAAGCACAAGTCCGTGACCAGCGGTTTTATTGAGGCAAATTTGTTGGGTGCTCGGCATTTCCAAAAAAGTCTACTCACTTAGCCAGCGGGCAGCCAAATGATTATTTAATCCCCGTCCCTGAAAAATCAATTTGCGGGCAGAAGGGCAAAAGTAGTCAAAAAAGGCCCCGTCCAAAATTAGCTACCCCTTGCACCGATTATTCGCCCGGGTTGATATTCGCGTAGAACTCCGCCCCATCATCGAGCCGCAGGATGCCCACGCGACCGAACTCGGAGCCGGTGGCGGCGGCGCAATCGATATCGATGCGATCGGGCACGCCGGCAGTGTCCTCGCCGCCCAAGCGCACGATCTGCCCTCGTCCCGATTCCTCATCGAGCCCCGCAAGACCACCGACCTCGCAATAACGCCCGAGCGACACCGTTGGCGTGTGGCCACTCACCACGACCGAACCCTTGCCCTCGGCAGAAAGCAGCCCCGTCGGGGCATCCCAATAGCCATGGCGAATCCAGAGCAAGTCATCGGACGACTGTACGGCGAGCATTTGCTGCAGCAGCTCGCGATCGGCATCGACCGCTCCCCTGCCGTCGCCGCAATCGACACCATGCTCAAGCAAAAACGCACGCGCCGCCTCGGTCTGAATGCCGGCGTGCACCAGCAGGTACGGCCGCTCGGCAGTCTCGACCACCGCGTAGAGCGGCAGCGCGGCCATCCATCGCACGAGCTCCTCGTATGCCTCAAATTCCATGTCGTTGAGCTGCTCGCGCGTCGTCCAGCCACCGTTGATATCCCAGGTCTCGGCATCGAGCGGATCCTGGCCAATGATGGCATCGAGCATGATCTGCTCGTGATTACCCTTGAGCACGTGGGCGTTGGGCAGCGAGCGCACGAGCTTAATAACGCCGACCGGATCGGGCCCGCGATCGATCATGTCGCCCAGCACGTACAGCGTGTCGTCGGACGTCAAAGAGATCTTAGACAGGGCCTCGTCAAGCGCACGCACGTGCCCGTGAGCATCAGATGTCACATAGATCGCCATGGTACGCCTCTCCTTGCATTGCGGCCGAAGCCCGGTGCCGCAACTAAAACTTCAAGTTGAACTTAAACGTTACCCATTGTACTCCGTTGCAATAAAGCTGGAAAGGGTTTCCGAGCAGAGGCAAAGACGGCAGCCATCTATGACGATATCGCGCACGCCCGCAATCCAACCCCATAAACCCACCATCTTTGGGTACAAATAACCGCAGACAACTGACCGTGCCACGCCAACCACCCAGGAGCGGACACTATCCATGAACCAGATCCTTCTCTTTATCGGCCTCGCCATCATTTTGTGCCTGACCATCAAACCCGTCGGCAAAAAACTCCCCTTCCCCACCCTGCTCATCTTTATCGCGCTGGGCATGCTGTTGGGCGTCAACGGCCCGACGCATATCGACTTTAGCGACTACGCACTCACCGAAACCGTCTGCAGCACGGCGCTGCTGTTCATCATGTTCTACGGCGGCTTTAACACCAATATCGACCGCGCCAAGCCCGTCGCTGCGCCGGCGGTGCTGCTGAGCACGCTCGGCGTCGTCATCACTGCCGGCATCACCGGCGTGTTCGCCCACTTCGCGCTGGGGTTCGACTGGATCGGTGGCCTGCTGCTGGGATCGGTCGTGGCATCCACCGACGCGGCAAGCGTCTTTAGCGTACTGCGTGAGCACAGCCTGTCGCTGAGAGGTGGCACCGACTCGCTGCTCGAGGTCGAATCGGGCTCCAACGACCCCGTCGCCTACATGCTCACCGCCGTGCTCGCCACACTAGCGGCCGGCGGCGACATCAACATTCCCGCACTGCTGACCAAGCAGATTATCCTGGGCGTGGGCCTGGGCCTTGCCATCGGCTGGGCGGCGGGCCGCCTGATTGAACGCGCGCACGCAACGGCCAAGGACGCGCAGACCATCTTTTTGTTCGCCGTGGCCATCGTCGCCTACGCGCTGCCGAGCTACCTGGGCGGCAACGGCTTTTTGGCTGTATACCTGGCCGGCATTGTGCTGGGTGCGAGCGACATCACCGGCAAGGTCGAGATGGCGCACTTCTTTGACACCCTCACCGAGATGGCCGAGATGACGATCTTCTTCTTGCTCGGCCTGCTCGTCACGCCCGCACGCCTACCACAGATGCTGCTGCCGGGCCTGGCGCTCATGGCGTTTATGCTCTACGTGAGCCGCCCCATCGCCGTCGGCGTGCTCCTGGCGCCCTTTAAGACGAACCCCCGCCAGGTCGCGCTCGTAAGCTGGGCGGGCCTGCGCGGAGCAGCTTCGGTCGTGTTTAGCCTCTTTGCCGTGGTGGCCGGCGTTCCCGGCGGACACGACCTGTTTGACCTGGTGTTTGTGATTGCCGTGTCGAGCATTGTGGTGCAGGGCTCGCTGCTGCCGGCGGTGGCGAAGAAGCTCGATATGATCGATGCGACCGGCGACGTGCGTCGCACCTTTAACGACTACCGCGACGAAGACGGCATGTCGTTCGTCAAGCTCAAAGTAGGCGCTGGACATCCGTTTGCCGGACGCTCGCTCGCCGACATTGGCAGCGCAACGGACATGCTGGTGGTCTTGGTGCTGCGTGACGGCGCCCATCCGGTGCTGCCCAACGGCGATACCGTGATCCAGGAAGGCGATCTGCTGGTGATGGCCGCCCCAACGTTCGAAGAGCGTGCCGAGGTTACGCTGCGCGAGGTCACCGTGACGCCCCACGGTCGCCTGGCCGGCCAGCGCCTGCGCGATGTGCCACAAGGCAAGCATCCGTTTATTGTGGTGATGCTCAAGCGCGAAGGCCAAACGATCATCCCCGACGGCAACACCCTAATATACGCCGGCGACGAAGTCGTCATCGCCACGCTAGCATCGTACTAACTAGGAGGTAGCTAATTTAGGACGAAGAGATCAAGCGCCTAGAGAACCTCATGTCTTCGCTCGCAGATTTGGATTTGCCTGAGGAGTAAGGTCGCCCCTCTCCCATGTAACCATACTGTAAATCATAGCGGCGCAGTCGAGTTTTACCGTGATGCGGTCGCGCCTGGCGCTCCACTGTGCTAAAGTATCCCGAACGTTCAAACGACTACGAGGGAGACTAGAAGATGGCACGTGTGCACAACTTCTCAGCTGGCCCGGCCGCACTGCCCACAAGCGTGCTCGCCGAGATCGCCGACGAGATGATGGACTACCGCGGTTGCGGCATGTCCGTGCTCGAGATGAGCCATCGATCTAGCATGTACCAGCAGATCATCGACGACGCCGAGGCAACCCTGCGTCGCCTGCTGAGCATCCCGAACAACTACCACGTCCTATTTTTGCAGGGCGGCGCCACGCTACAGTTTGCGGGCATCCCGATGAACCTCATGCGCCGCGGCCGCGCCGGCTACGTCGTGACCGGCAACTTTGCCAACAAGGCATACAAAGAAGCCGACAAGTACGGCGAGGCCGTGCTGCTCGCGAGCTCCGAGGACACCAACTTCGACCGCATCCCCGACATGGCCGACATCAACGCGCGCATTGCCGCCGAGGCCGCGGGCGACGGGCTCGACTACGTTTACATCTGCCAGAACAACACCATCTTTGGCACCATGTACCACGAGCTGCCCGCTTGCGGCGACGTACCGCTGGTCGCAGATGTCTCGAGCTGCTTTCTGTCGCAGCCGCTCGACGTCGAGCGCTACGGGCTCATCTACGCCGGCGCTCAGAAAAACGCCGGCGCCGCGGGCGTGACCGTGGTTATCGTGCGCGACGACCTCATCGCCGACGGCCCCGCCTTTGCGCAGACACCGCAGTACATGGACCTTAAGGCCCAGGCCGCCAAGGGCTCCATGCTCAACACGCCCAACACCTTTGGCATCTACGTGTGCGGCAAGGTGTTCCATTGGGTCGAGGAGACCGGCGGACTTGCCGCCATGGCCGAGCGCAACTGGGCCAAGGCCAACCTGCTCTACGACCTGCTCGAGCACAGCGAGCTGTTCCACGGCACCACGCAGGAGGACAGCCGCTCCATCGCCAACGTCACGTTCCGTACCGGCGATGCCGACCTCGACGCCGCCTTTGTCGCAGGCGCGGCCGAGCACCAGATTCAAAACGTCAAGGGCCATCGCCTGGTGGGCGGCATGCGCGCCAGCGTCTACAACGCCGTAACCATGGAAGATGTGCAGGCACTGACCTCGTACATGAAGGACTTCGAAACGCAGCGTAGTTTGAGCCCGCGATCTAACTAGCCCGCAACCCGCGGGCCGACCAGCCACTTCAAACCACCTGTTTAAACCAAACCTGCTAAGGAGTTTTTCATGCGCAAGATCAAAACCATCGACGACATCACCAAAGACGGCAAGGTCGAGTTTGGTGAGGGCTACGAGTTTGTGAGCACCGCCGAAGAGGCCGACGCCATTCTGATGCGCTCGACCGACCTGCACGGCTACGAGCTGCCCGAGGGCATCCGCGCCATCGCCCGCTGCGGCGCCGGCGTCAACAACATCCCCGTCGAGGAGTACGCCAAGAAGGGCGTCGTCGTCTTTAACTCCCCCGGCGCCAACAGCAACGCCGTTAAGGAGCTCGTCCTAGGCATGCTGGTGCTCTCGAGCCGCGGCGTGGTGCAATCAATGAACTGGGTGCGTGACAACGCCGACGACCCCGAGATTCAGGTCGATGCCGAAAAGGCCAAGAAGGCCTTTGTGGGCCGCGAGCTCAAGGGCAAGCGCATCGGTGTCATCGGCCTGGGCAACGTGGGCTCCAAGGTCGCCAACGCCTGCGTCGATCTGGGCATGGACGTTTACGGCTACGACCCGTTCATTTCCGTCGAGCACGCGTGGGTGCTGAGCCGCGAGGTGCAGCGCGTGGGCACGCTCGAGGATCTCTGCCGCGGCTGCGACTACCTCACCGTGCACGTGCCCAGCAAGGCCGACACCATCGGCATGATCAGCACCGAACAGATTAACCTGCTGGCACCGGACGCCGTGCTCATCAACTACGCGCGCGAAACCATCATTGACGAGGACGCCGTCGACGCCGCCCTGCGCGAGGGCAAGCTCAGCTGGTTTAGCTGCGACTTCGCCACGCCCAAGACGGTCAAGATGCCCAATACGTTTATCACCACGCACTCGGGCGCCGGCACCGGCGAGGCCGAGGCCAACTGCGCCGACATGGCCATCAGCGAGCTCAAGGATTACCTGGAGAACGGCAACATCGCACACAGCGTCAACTACCCCGCCTGCAGCATGGGCAAGGCGCGCGCTGCAAGCCGCATTGCCTGCCTGCATGCCAACGTGCCCAACATGATCGGCCAGATCACGGCCATCCTGGCCAAGGACAACGCCAACGTGCAGCGTATGACCAACGAGTCCGCCGGCGAGAACGCCTACACCATGTTCGACACCGACGAACACCTAGACAGCAGCACCATCGAGGCGCTCAAGCAGATTCCGTCGATGTATCGCGTGCGCGTGATCAAGTAGCGCCGACTGACCTGACGGGCAGTTCCCCATGTGGCCTGCCCGTCGCTGACATTGAATGCCCGCGGGGGCGCCTTTCGCACGAGAGGCGCCCCCATTTTTGTGAGCGCTCCATTAAATGCACTGAGCCGCTTCTTGGCATACAATCTGTATGTTGACCTAACTATCTGTGAGGTGCCTATGGTTGATACAGATTTTGCTTGGCGGCTTACGCAAGGGCTCGTGCGGATCGACAGTTCAGACCCGGGTGCGTATGAGGACGAGATTGAGCGCTATATCAAAGCGTTGGTTGAGGAACGGTTGGCGCAGCTGAGCTATCCGGTACTCGATGCCGTGCAGATTGCAGAGCACGAAGTACTCCCCGGACGCCGCAATCTAATGGTCACCGTGCCGGGCCAAAGCGACGAGCCACGGCTCGTCTACATCTGCCATTTGGATACCGTCACCTTGGGCGATGGCTGGGACGCGGACATTCCGCCGCTCGGAGCGATCGTGCGCAACGATAAGCTCTACGGCCGTGGTGCCTGCGATATGAAGGGTGGCCTGGCCTGCGCCATTGCCGCGCTGGTCCATACGCTCGAGCGCGTGGTGGCGGATGGCGCGCTGCCGCGTCGCGGCTTTTCGCTCATCTGCTCGGTCGACGAGGAAGATTTTATGCGCGGCTCAGAGGCCGCGATCGATGCTGGCTGGGTCGGCTCGCGCGAATGGATGCTGGACACCGAGCCCACCGACGGACAGATCCAGGTGGCGCACAAGGGGCGTACGTGGTTCGAGATTGAAATGGCTGGCGTGACGGCGCATGCGAGCCAGCCCTGGAAGGGCGCGGATGCCGTCGCCGCCATGGCCGAGGCCGTGTGCTCGCTTCGCCGCGCATTTGCGGCGCTGCCCGTGCATAATGAGCTGGGGCCTTCGACCATCACGTTTGGCCAAATCGAGGGCGGATATCGCCCCCATGTCGTGCCCGACCGCGCCAAAGTCTGGGTCGACATGCGTCTGACGCCTCCGACCGATACGGCCGCCGCGAAGCGCATGGTAGAGCTGGCCATCGCCGGCGCCGAAGCCGCGGTCCCCGGTTGCCATGGCAGCTACACCGTGACGGGCGACCGCCCCGCCATCGAGCGCGACCCGAACTCTCCCCTTCTAGCAGCGCTCAAGCGTGCCGCCGATGACGTGACGGACGCGGACACGACCGTCGGCTTCTTTACCGGCTACACCGACACCGCCGTCATTGCCGGCAAGACAGGTAACCGCAATTGCATGAG
Organism: Coriobacteriaceae bacterium; assembly: GCA_025993015.1. Lineage (NCBI taxonomy): Bacteria > Bacillati > Actinomycetota > Coriobacteriia > Coriobacteriales > Coriobacteriaceae > Coriobacteriaceae bacterium. Next base: position 1,944,016 of record DAJPFV010000001.1, on the reverse strand, counting down.
CTACGGTCCCGGGTCGCTCGCGCTCGCGCACAAGCCCAACGAATATGTGCCCCACGCCGATATCGTTCGTTGTCAGCAGGTGCTAATCGCGCTCGCCGATAACGTGCTCTGGGACGCGAGCGGCCAAGTTGGGGCATAATAAGCCGCGAACAAACCGACTCGTGCGTTAGGACCGCCCATGAAAGCACTTCCGTTTCCCTGCATCCGCCCGGCTCAGGACCGCGTGCTCGAGGCGCTGCCTGCAATGGGCAGCATCCTGAGCGGCAACGATGCTCTGCGCGGAGCCCTTGCCGATGGTCTGATGCTCAAGGACCCGGGTGCGGCGTATTACGTGTACGAATGCTCGGGCGAGCCGGGACGTGTGACGGGTGTCGTGGCGATCTGCCCGGTTGGTGCGCTGGCGGGCGGCGACGCGGTTGCCGCCGATACGACCGCCGCTGCGCGCGCAATCGCCGACCTCAAGGTACAGCCCCGTCCCGTAACGCTTGTCTACGAAGCCTCTCCCGTCATGGATATCATCCTCGGCGCCGCAAAAGAGGGCGCTTCACTCTATGCCGTCACCGACCCCGCCGGCATTACGCACCGCGTGTGGGAGGTCAAGCGCGAGGACGCCGTCGGGGCCATCCGCGCCATGCTCGACCAGGCGCCGGAGCCGGCACTGGCCGACGACCCTGCCTACGCTGTCGCACTAGTCGAGGCATCACAGCTCCTGGCCGACGATGCACGTGCCGCCGGCACCTACACGGGCAAAGAGCCGTTCAACTTTGCCGTAGCTGCGCTCTTCCCCGCCGCGCAGGTCAGCGGCGGCGCGGCGCAGGTTCCGACGGGTCTGCTCACGCACCAGGTCGCGCGGTTCTAGCAAGACCAGACCGTCCAGCACAAAAATCGGCAGCCCAACAAACAGGGGGCGGAGATGCAGCAGGTACATGCATCTCCGCCCCTTTTGCGTCGAGAAGTTATGCCGACGACCCGTGCCGCCGCGCTCGCGTTATCCGCGCTGCGGACCCGCAGTAGCCACGAGCGGTTCAAGCCCCAGCTCGCGCGCGTAGTCTTCCTGCGTAAAGACTTCGACCAGTTCAAACGTATCGGCCGCATCGTCAAACGCAAAATGCAGCACTGAGCAGTTGCCCGGCACGCGTTCGCGCTCGTCGGCCGCCGCGCCCCGCACGTGGTCCAAAAACTCCTTGATAGCCGAACCGTGGCTCACCGCGAGCACGCACTCGTGGTCCGGACGTCGCATAAGATCGGTTATCGTCGCCGCCATGCGCTCGCGCACCTGCATCTGGCCCTCGCCGCCAAACTGACGATAGAAATCTCGCCACGGGCGCTCGGGCATAAGCATCACGCGCTCGGCCTCAAAGTCGCCAAAGAACCACTCACGCAGACCGTCCAGGCGCTCGTACGCCAAGCCCGGCCACAGGTTGGCGATAGTCTGCTCGGTGCGATGAAGTGTGGAGGTGTAGGCATGATCGGGTTCAATGCCGCGCGCACGTAAGAACATGCCGGCACGCGCCGCCTGGTCGCATCCCAGCTGCGTGAGCGGCGAGTCACTCCAACCCTGAATAATGCGCTTAAGGTTGAATATTGTCTGCCCATGACGAACCAGATACAGGTCTTTATTCATAGGGGTCCTTTCGTTCGTTACCAATCAAGGAGCGAAAACGCACCGTCGCAATAGCCAAAATGAAGCACGGCACCGTTGTCGGGTAGCTCTCCCCTGCCAGTCACATACTCAAGAAACTCCTGGCAGGAAGAGCCGTGGGAGACTGCCAGCACACAGTCGTGCTGCGGCCTGGCCATGATGTGGGACAGCGCCGCGACCATGCGCGACTGGAGCTCGCCTTCAGACTCGCCACCAAAGGCCACCGGATAATCACCCCAGGGCTGCGGCGGCATCTCGCGATTTGATGTACCCTCCAGCGAGCCCAAATGCCACTCGCGCAGGTCATCGACCAGCTCTATCGAGCGGCCCTCACCAGCAATTAGCTCAGCCGTATGCCGCGCCCGGCCCAACGGCGAGGAATACACACGGTCAAAGGTCACGCCACGCGCCTCAAACGCCGCGCGCGTCGCCAGCGCCTGCTCGCGCCCGCGCGCCGTAAGCGGCGAATCGTGCCCACCCTGCAAAATGTTCTGCACATTGAGCTCAGTCTGCCCATGCCGCACCAAATACAAATCTGCCACACGTCCTCCCCTCGCACCACCGCAAAGGGGACAGGTACCTTTGTGGTGGTTTACCGCCGGATCACACCGCGGTGACGCTCAGCTACACCAGTACGTCGGCAAGCGGGCGCTTGGGTACGTGGTGCACCTGCGCCTCGTCGCGCCAGTAATTAATTGAGCCGTCGGGGTTGGAATCGATCGCATCGATCACCTGCGTCTCGGCCGGAACGCCAAACGCCATGATCAGCTTGAGCTCATACTTGTCGCTATCGAGCCCCATGGCATCGATCGCGTGGGGCGTAAAGGCCTTGAACATGCAGGCAGCCACCTCGGGCGTGGCGCTGCGGGCGGCGAGCATCATCGTCTGCGCGGCAATGCCCGTGTCGACCTCAGTAATAGGAGCGGCGGGCTTACCCGGAACGGCGCGCTCGGCAAGAATCGCGATGTAGCCGGTCGGGCGCTCGCCCTCATCGGGACCCGGCCAATCCTTGAGCGCACCGGCCCATGCAAGCTCGTCAAATACACGCGCGCAGTCCTCTGCACCGCTTACCACATGAAAACGCAGACGCTGAGCATTGGCACCACAGGGAGTCAGGTGCGCCAGCTCCGCCAGCTCAAGCAAAAGCTCACGCGGCACGCGCATGGACTCGTCAAAGCGACGGCACGTGCGGGCGCAGCGAACCAACGCATCAAACGCGTCCAAGCCGAGCTTTTCGCAACCCTGCTTTGCCATCGACTCAGCGCTTACCGGCGCTGCGGGAACTGCTTCGTTCATAGGGACCCCCAATTTCGGGCAATTGTTCTTAGGAAAATCTAACCTAAAACGTAGGCAATAACGAACAGGGCTGCAATGTTCTACACCTGTTGAATAGAAAATCGCGACGTGGGGAACAACGGAAACAATTCGGGGCCTTTGGGTTACGTTCCGCCCTCCCCGACCCATACGCCAGCGCCTTTAGGCGATACTGGTCGTAATGATCAAGGCTTACGCCGCACGGAAAGGAGACATTATGGGCATCTTTAAGAACGATGACCAAAAATCGAGCCAGTTTGGATTTGACGAGAAAAGCATGGCGGGCAAAGCCGTCAAGGCCGTACGCTGGATTTACGCCATCACGGGCGTCTTAGCGCTCATTGCTGGTATCGCGCTGCTTTTTGCACCCGCCAAGTCCCTCGTCTTTTTGACGACTGTCCTGGGTTTTTACTTTGTAATCACTGCTGCCATCAGACTGTTCACTGCCATTTTTGAGCCACTGCTGCCCACCGGCTGGCGCGTGACGAGCATCATCTCCAACCTACTCATTATCTTGGGCGGCGTCATAATCCTGCGCAACCAGGCCTTCTCGACCGCGACGCTCACCACGATGGTGGTTATCGTGGCCGGCTTTGGCTGGATCGTCGAAGGTGTCATGTCCATTCTGGAGTCCGAGCTTTCGTCCAACCGTGCCCTCGCCATCCTGAGCGGCGCGCTCTCCATCATCGCCGGCATGTTCGTGTTTATCTATCCGCTGTGGTCGGCCAAGATGCTCGTCATCTTTAGCGGCGCCGCACTGCTGGTGTTTGGCGTAACGCTGATTGTTCGCGCTATTCAATTTGGCAAACTGGTGCACTAGATGCCGCGAACGCTCTTTATTGATGCAGACGCCTGCCCGGTCACGCGCGAGTCGATTGACTGCGCGCGGCGGGCGGGCGTCGCCGTCGTTATCGCCGGCAACAGCACACAGAACCTGGAACGCCACATTCGCCGCGACGATCCGCGCGACGTCGAGCATGCGCGACGCGGATTTTGGGTCACGACGCTCGATGTGAGCGTGGGCGCCGACAGCGCCGACTTTGCCATTGTCGAACGCCTGCAGGCGGGCGATGTAGTCGTGACGCAGGACATTGGCTTGGCGAGCATGGTGCTCGGGCGCGATGCCGCCGCCATCGGCGTGCGCGGGCGCGTCTACGATAAGGCGACCATCGACATGCAACTGTTTATTCGCCACGAGGAAAAGAAGGTGCGCCGCGCCGGCGGTCGCACTCGCGGTCCGGCGGCATTTACCAGCGAAGACCGGGCCCGCTTTAAGCGCAACCTCACCGAGCTGCTGCGCTAACCAAGGTAGATTTTCGGGACATGCCCGGAAATCTACCTTTTTGTTTTGCGCGGTGTGAGCGCTCGGAATCCATGGCTCAACAAAAAACGGGCTTCAAAATGCCATGCGTCGCCGCATTGCGCAGGCGCCGAGCATGGCTATTTGAAGCCCATTTTTTAGGCCTACTTAGAGGCCGAAGGCGGATAGGATAAGGCCCCAGCCGGCGCCGATGACGTACATCATGACCAGGAACACGGCGTTTTCACGAGCGCTGCGGTTGGTGCGGAACAGGACAAGATAGCCCACGCCGGCGGAAATGAGCGTGCCGGCGAGCATCGGCGCCAGCTGTAGCGCGCCCTCCAGGTACAGCTGCGTAATGACCACGCTGGCCGAGCAGTTGGGGATCAGGCCGACGAGTGCCGAGCCCAAGACGGCGAGCGTCTCGTTGCCACGCAGGAACTGCTCGATCGCGGACTCTCCGAAGGTCTCGAGCACGGCAACTAGAATCAGCGTCACCAGGAAAATAAAAACCGAAACCTGCACGGTGTGCGAGATCGCGCTGCGGATAATCGACAGGACGGGCGCACCTTCGTGGGAGTGACCGTGGTCGTGCCCATGGCCGTGGTGGTGCTCATGCTCGCCTGCGTGACCGTGGTCATGGCTGTGTCCGTGGTCGCGCTCGTGTTCATCTTCATCATCATCGCAACCGCAATGGTCGCGCTCGCACAACTCGTGGATGTGGTCGGCGCTCACGCCCGCCTCGGCCACTTCATCAATGATGTCGCCCCCGGTATGGTCGTCGTGCGCGCAGTTCACATGAGCCGGATTGGCAGCGGTCCCCAGCACGGTACGGCGAATCGCCGCATGCGCGCGGGAATTACGACGAAGGCCGCGGATAGCCGCGTCCACGATAAAGCCCGTGACCAGCGCGATCAGTGCCTTCGAAGCCAAAAGCATCGCCATGGTCTGCACGGGCACCTGCTCGGCGAGCAACAGCGGCAGCATCTCATCGGAGGTCGAGAGGAACACGGCGACCAGCGTGCCCAGCGTCACGACACGGCCGGCGTACAGCGTTGCTGCCATGGCCGAAAATCCGCACTGCGGCACAATGCCCAGCAGCGAGCCAGCCACGGGACCCGCAGCGCCGGCGCGCTTGATAGCGCCGTTGACGCGGTCGCCCGCAACGTGCTCAAGTGTCTCGAGAGCAAGATACGTCACCAACAAAAACGGCGCCAGCGAGAGCGTGTCCTTGCCGGCGTCGAGCAGAATATCAATCAGCAAATCCATGACGGATGGAACCTTTCATGTCTTTCGGCAGCATTGTAAAAGTCCTAGCGGTCAACTAGGGTATTGTAGTTGTCCTAGGCGCGATGCCAATAGTTGCCCATGGTAAACTATCATCTCGCCATAACTCAATGCCACCGAGCCGCGCGACACGGCCCGTCCAAGGAGCAGTTATATGAACGTTTCACAAGCACTCGAATACGAGCGCCAGCCGTTTATTCCCATGTTTATCTATGGCGATCACGGCGCCATGGAGTCCGAGCGCCAGAAGGGCGAGGAGGCCCTTAAGGTGCTCGAAACCGAGTACTTTACCGCCGAGGGCGACCCCAGCTTCGACTTTGCCACCGTGCGCGACCTGGCTGACCGCAACCGCGACCTGTGCGACCAGATTGGCGAGGCGCGCCTGCGCAACGTGACGCCCGCGACGCTTTCGCGCGGCCTGTCCGATGCCGACACCTGCGCCGCCATCGGCAAGATGCAAAAGCGCACCGCCGCGTCGGTCATGCGCGAGATCCGCGGCGACCGCGACGCGCTCGGCGTGGCCTACGCCCGCAAGCCCATCCAGGGCACCGTGCTCGGTATCGACATCGAGACCACCGGCCGTGCACCCGAGCGCGGTTATATCATCAATGTGGGTTGGGAAATCATGGAGCTCACCAGCGACGCCGTCCCGCACGACGCCGAGGCGCACTACTGCGGTCTGCCCGACATCTACCGCGGCGAGGATGTGCCGTTGTCGAATATCCACCACATCACCTGGGACGACATCGACGGCAAAAAGCCATTCCGCGAGAACAAGGAACTGCAGAAGCAGCTGCTCAAGCTTATGAAGAAGTACCCGTACATGGCGCACAACGCCGCCTTTGAGGACAGTTGGTTCAAGATCCACCTGGACGGCTACGCCGAGGCACGCCGCGCCGGCAAGATCATCATCATCGATTCACGCCAGATCTGCCGCAGCCTGGATGCCGACGTCCGCTCGCTCCCCCGCGAATCCGCGCCCGCCGCGCTCGAGAACTGGGCCCGCCGCCGCGGCACCCTCGCTGCCGACGCCAACGAGCAGCATCTGGGCCTGGACGACACCGATCTCATGCTCCGCACGGTTCAGGCCGAGTTCAACCTCAAGAACCTGTTTGCCAAGTAGATTGCCAAGCAGAGGCGCCATTCGCGAGCAATACCTTCCGAGCCATAGCGCCTGTGCAAAAGCAATACGCCGAGGCGTCCTTTTCAAGCGACGCAATGCGGGCCGATATCCAAGTGGATATCGGCCCGTTTTTGCACGTCGCCAAGGTACCCACGTTGGCATCGGCGACCTTATCCGCACCCACCGATGCCCTTAGCCGCCACAAGGGTCATTCGATAGCAAAATATTTCACGAATTATATTGACATATGAACATGCGCTCATATAATCGGAATTAAGTTATATGAGCGAATGTTCATATGAAAGGATGGTGCAATGAGCGACCACGCTGATGAAACAAAGACTGGCATCGAGGCCACCGAGCCGATCGTTCCCACCACCTGCTCGCCCGAGGACCTTCCCGACGAGGAGCTGCTGTACGACCTTGCCGACCTGTTCAAGGTCTTCAGCGACACCACGCGCATCAAGATTCTCTACGCCCTCATGGGCCGCGAGCTCTGCGTGGCAGACATCGCCGAAGCGACCGAGACCTCGCAGTCCGCGGTGTCGCACCAGCTGCGCACGCTTAAGCAGTCGCACCTGGTCAAGTTCCGCCGCGACGGCCGCAACATCCTCTACTCGCTTGCCGACGATCACGTCTACACCATGCTCAACCAGGGCATGAGCCATATCTGCGAATAGCAACCAACCACGGTACCAGCGCGGCCTGCACCCAAGCCGCAAATACAGGGAAAGGAACCCACCATGAAAAAGCAGTTTAAGCTCGACGAGATCGACTGCGCCAACTGCGCGCGCGAGCTTCAGGACGAGCTGGCCAAGCTCGAGGGCGTCAAATCCGTGTCCGTCAACTTTATGACCCAGAAGCTGACGCTCGAGGCCGATGACGCCGAGTTCGACGAGGTGCTCAACCGCGTTGTAGAGTTTACGGCCGACGCCGAGCCGGACTGCGAGATCATTCTCTAGCCCAGGTTTACGCCAACCTGCAAGGCCGCGCTTGACGCGGCCTTTGCTCGCGAAATTATATGAGCGAGTGTTCATACATTCAAATGGGAGGAAACGAGTCATGGCCACCGCCGACCCCAAGAAGAAAAAGAAAAAGCGCAAGAAAAAAGAGTCGCTCGAGCATAAGCGCAACCGCATCTTGGTAGCGCTGGGCATTTTTGCCGTGGTGTACGCCCTCGATGAGCTCGGCGTCCTCGCCGCCGCATTCGGCACCCCGGGCGACATCTACGCCAGCTTCGTGCTGTTCCTCGTGCCGTTTTTGATTGCCGGCTACGACGTACTGCAAAAGGCATTCAATAACATCCGCCGCGGCAAGGCCTTCGACGAGAGTTTCCTTATGGCAGTCGCGACCATCGGCGCGTTTGCCATGGTGCTCTTCCCCGATACCGACCCGCACATGGCCGAAGGCGCCGCCGTCATGCTGTTCTACCAGATCGGCGAGCTATTCCAGGCATACGCCGTGGGCAAGAGCCGCAAGTCGATCAGTGCCATGATGGACATCGCGCCCGACTACGCTAACGTCGAGCAAGCCGACGGAACGCTCGAACAGGTCTTTCCCGATGACATCGCCGTCGGCACCGTGATCGTGGTCAAGCCCGGCGAGCGCGTGCCTATCGACGGCGTCATCGTCGAAGGCAAAACCCAGCTCGACACCGCCGCGCTCACGGGCGAGTCAGTCCCCCGCCCCGCCAAGTCCGGCGACGATATCATCAGCGGTTGCATCAACATGACGGGCCTCATCCACGTGCGCACCACCAAGCCGTTTGGCGAGTCCACCGTCGCGCGCGTCCTGGAGCTCGTGGAGAATGCCAGCGAAAAGAAGGCGCGCACCGAGAACTTCATCACGCGCTTCGCCCGCGTCTACACACCTGCCGTCACCGGCGCGGCTGCGGTGCTCGCGCTCGGCGGCGGCCTGGTCACCGGCGCCTGGTCCGACTGGATTCTGCGCGGGCTGACCTTCCTGGTCGTCAGCTGCCCGTGCGCCCTCGTGATCAGCGTACCGTTGAGCTTCTTTGGCGGCATCGGCGGCGCGTCCAAGCTGGGCGTTCTCATCAAGGGCTCCAACTACCTCGAGACGCTCGCGGACGTGGACACCGTCGTTTTCGACAAAACGGGCACCCTCACCAACGGCACGTTCTCGGTCGTCGCGGTGCACCCCGAGGCCGGCCATACCGAGCAGTCGTTGCTCGAAATCGCCGCCCTTGCCGAGTCGTTCTCCGATCACCCTATCGCGCAGTCGGTGCGCGCCGCCTACCAGGGTGAGCTCGACCCCAAGCGCGTGACGGATTCCGCTAATAACGCGGGCCACGGCGTATCGGCGACCATCGACGGCAAGCACGTCGTCGTTGGCAATGCCAAGATGCTTGCTGCGGCCGGTATCGACGCTCCCAATTGCGAGGTTGTCGGCACGATCCTCCATGTGCTCGTTGACGGCGTTTACGCCGGCCACATCGTGATTGCAGACACCGTTAAGGCCGACGCCGAGCAGACGATCCGCGACCTGCACGCCGCCGGCGTCAAGCGCACCGTCATGCTCACGGGCGACCGCGAGGAGGTTGCGGCGTCTGTGGCTAAGCAGCTGGGGCTCGACGAGTTCCACGCGCAGCTGCTGCCGGGCGACAAGGTCGAGCGCGTCGAGGCATTGCTCGCGGGCGAAAGCGGCAAGGGCAAGCTCGCTTTTGTCGGCGACGGTATCAACGACGCACCCGTGCTTACCCGCGCAGACGTTGGCATCGCCATGGGCGCTATGGGCTCGGACGCCGCAATTGAGGCGGCGGACGTCGTGCTCATGGATGACAAGCCGTCCAACATCTCCCGCGCGATCCGCGTGGCGCGCAAGACCATGTCGATTGTTTGGCAGAACATCATCTTTGCGCTGGGCATTAAGTTGCTGATTCTGGTGCTTGCGGCACTGGGCATCGCCAACATGTGGCTTGCCGTGTTCGGCGACGTAGGCGTGGCGATTATCGCCATCCTGAATGCCATGCGCGCGATGGGTGTCAAGAACCTGTAGCGTTCGTGGGCTGTCCGGCCGGGACCGGGCTTGGTTTTGAAAACGTCCTCGACCAATGAAGCGCCCCCGTTCTGCTCCTTCGGAGCTACGAACGGGGGCGCTTCTGGTCTGCGGAATGTTTTCAAAACCAAGCCCGGCCCCGGCCTGCGGCGACACAGCTGGCGGTTCTTGGGCATCACTTGCTGGCAGGGTTCCTTGTCTGAGTTGGACTTAGTTGGCGGGTCTACTGGTCCCGGTCGCTGTCCCGTCTCAGCATCGATCTCAGCTTCTCGAAGCTCTCCTCGCTCAGGCAATGCTCCATGTGGCAGCCCTCTTGCGAGGCAACCTCGGGCGCTACGCCGGCGTCCTCTAGCAGCCCCACAAAAAAGCAATGGCGCTCCCACATTTGACGGGCAACTTCTAGACCGCGTTCCGTCAGATGCACATCGCGTTTGTCCATCTCCACGTAGCCGTTGTTCTCCAAGGCCGCCATAGCTTTAGAGACGCTTGCCTTGGTTACGCCCAGGTATTCGGCGACGTCGATTGAGCGCACCGTGCCTTGGCGCTGCGACAGAACGTAGATCGATTCGAGATAGTCTTCTCCAGATTCACGTAGGGCCATGGGCCGCCTTTCGCGATGATTGCTAGTTAGCCTTTGGATACTTTCCACGGCTAACTTTACCGCAAAAGTTGCCCATGTCTTACTACTTTGTCTAAAAGTTAGCCGTGTTTCACAAAACGTGCGGGACGAAAACAAAATGGGGACGCCCCACAAGGAGTGTCCCCAGGCGCCGGGTGCCGACCCGCAGTTACATCAATCCAAAGTGCTTCGCGGCGTTGTAGATGCCGTCGTCGTCCACGGCAGTCGTCACATAGGTCGCCGCAGCTTTCACCGTGTCCTGTGCGTTGCCCATGGCCACGCTCGTGCCCACGGCGGCAAACATCGACAGGTCGTTCTCGCCGTCGCCAAAGGCAATCGCCTCGCTCGCGTCGATACCAAGCCGCTCGAGCGTCGCCGCCACGCCCAGGTCCTTGCCGCCGTTAGCGGGAATAATGTCGCAGAACAGGTCGCACCAGCGCGTGGTGAGCGAATGCGACACGGCGTCGGTCACGATATGTTCGTAGGCCGGGTCCACAAAGGCGCAAAACTGGTAGACCGGTGCGTCAAAGGCGTGCTCAAACGGCTCCTCGTGGTAGACGATTCCCGCGTTGCTGCCAGCCGTCACCACGCGCTCGGACAGGCGGTTCACAAACGAGTTCTCGCCCTGCATACACAGCGAATCATAGCGCCCCTGCGCCACCTGGTCCACAATCACCGCGACGTCGTCCGGATCGATCGGGCAGCTACGGTAAACGCCCTCAGCATCAAAGCAGTGCTGGCCCGAAAGCGTAATGTACGCATCCCAGCCCAAGTCGAGCAGCCAATCGGGCATCTGGTAGGTCGGGCGACCCGTGGCGATCACGCACGCAATCCCCTGCTCGCGAAAGCTGTCGAGCACCTGCTGCGCCGACGCCGGAATCCGGTGCGTCTTAAAGCTCAGCAGCGTGCCGTCGATATCGAAAAACGCGGCCTTGATCATCCTCGCCTACTCCTCGCCCTCGAGCTTCTCGCTCGCCTCGAGCCACGCCATCTCCAGCTCGTCCATGGCGGCGTGGGCCTCGTCGATCTTTGCCTGCTGCTCGCCGAGCGCCGTGTAGTTGGTGGGATCGACCTGGGCCATGGCGGCCTCGGCCTCCTCCACGCGAGCGCGCTGCGTCTCCATCTTGCGCTCGAGCGAGCTCACCTCGCGGCGGAGCTTCTGGCGTTCGGCGTTGGAAAGGCCATTGGGCTGCCCGCTCGTCTTAGGCTTTTCGGCCGCAACCGCTGCGGCACCGGTGTCGAACGTGCCGGTCTTGGCACTCGGCGCGCCCACGGGCTCGCCCTCGGCGGTGGCGTTGCACAGGCGCAGGTACTGATCGACGCCGCCGGGCATATGCGTCAGGTGGCCGTCAAGCAGTGCCCACTGTTGGTCGGTCACGCGCTCCATGAGGAAACGGTCGTGCGTCACCAGGATCAGCGTGCCGGGCCAGCCGTCCAGCAGATCCTCGACAATCGCGAGCATATCGGTATCCAGGTCGTTACCGGGCTCGTCCAGGATGAGCACGTTGGGCTCGTCCAGGATCGTCAGCAACAGCGACAGGCGACGGCGTTGCCCGCCCGAAAGGTCACCGATGCGGCTCCAGAGCTGCTGCGTCGTAAAGCCCAGGCGCTCGCAGAGCTTCTCGGGCGAGGTCTCCTTGCCGTCGATGACGTAGTACTTCTTGTAGTTGCTGAGCACCTCGCGAATCGTGTCACCCATAAAGGGCTCGAGCTCCTCGAGCTGCTGCGACAGCACGCCAAAGCGCACCGTCTGGCCAATCTTCACGCGGCCGCGCAGGGGTGCGATCTTGCCCTGGATCACATCGAGCAGCGTGGACTTGCCGGCGCCGTTCTCACCCAGCAGACCATAGCGGTCGCCCGCGCCGATAAGCCAGGTCACGTCGGAGAGCACCTGCTTGGGCGTGCCGTCGGTGTCCGCATAGCCGGCGTCCACGCCAATGACGTCGATGACCTGCTTGCCCAGGCGGCTCACGGCGAGGCGCTTGAGCTCCAGCTCGTCGCGCACGGGCGGCACGTCTGCAATCAGCTCGCGGGCGGCCTCCACGCGAAACTTGGGCTTGGTGGAGCGGGCCTGGGCGCCGCGGCTCAGCCATGCGAGCTCCTTGCGCGCCATGTTGCGACGGCGCTCCTCGGTGACGGCGGCCATTCGGTCGCGCTCCACGCGCTGCAGGATGTATGCCGAGTAGCCGCCCTCGAAGGGATCGACCTGGCCGTCGTGGACCTCCCACATGCTGGTGCAGACCTCGTCCAAGAACCAGCGGTCGTGCGTGACCACGAGCATGGCGCCCTGGCCGCGCTGCCAGCGGGCCTTAAGATGGCGCGCGAGCCAGTTGATGGTGCGCATGTCCAGGTGGTTGGTGGGCTCGTCGAGCATGAGCACGTCGTAGTCGCCGATCAGCAGGCGCGCGAGGTCCACGCGGCGGCGCTGGCCGCCCGAAAGCTCGCCCACCGTGCCCTCCCAGGGCACATCGCTAATGAGGCCCGCAAGGATCTGGCGCGTGCGAGGGCTCGAGGCCCACTCGTACTCGGGCGTGTCGCCCACGACGGCATGATGCACGGTGTCGGTATCGGCCAGGTTGTCCTTTTGGCCGAGCAGACCGATCGTGGTGCCGCGGCGATGTGTCACGCGGCCGTCGTCGGGCTCCAGCGTGCCGGCGAGCACGCTCAGCAGCGTCGACTTGCCGTCGCCGTTTTTACCGACAATACCAATGCGGTCGCCCTCGCCCACGCCGAGCGTCACGCTATCGAAAATATGCTTGGTGGGAAACTCTAGGCTGACGGAATCGCATCCCAAAAGAATCGCCATATGCCCTGCTCCTTCGTAGAAATTCAACGTTGTCCATGATAGCAGCGAAAAGGCAGGCCGCACACGACACAAAAAGGCGGGCCATCTCCCATAAGAGATGACCCGCCTCTCCAATCAGTCCCGTGGCGACCGTGGCCGCCGCGGGCCTCAAGCATGTCCCGGACTAGGAGAACATGCCGGTGAGGTAATCGTTCAGCCGCTTATCCTTGGGCCGCTGGAAAATCTCGTCGGTCTCGTCGTACTCGACCATATCACCCATGTAGAAGAACGCCGTGCGGTTGGACACACGCGACGCCTGCTCCATGTTGTGCGTCACGATGACGATGGCGCGCTCTGCCACAAGCGACGACATAAGGTCCTCGATCGCCAGCGTCGAGATGGGGTCAAGCGCCGAGCAGGGCTCGTCGAACAGAATCACGTCGGGGTTGAGCGCCAGCGTGCGTGCAATGCACAGGCGCTGCTGCTGACCGCCCGAAAGCGCATAGGCACTCTTGTCGAGCTTGTCCTTGACCTCGTCCCACAGCGCCGCGCCGCGCAGGCTCTCCTCGACCATGCGGTCGAGCTCGTCACAGTCGGTGATGCCGTGGCGCTTAGGCGCAAACGTGATGTTGTCGCGAATGGACTTGCGGAACGGGTTGGGCTGCTGGAACACCATGCCAATGGAGCGACGCAGCTCATAGGTGTTCTCGGCCTTGGTGTTCACGTTGCGCCCGCGGTAGTTGATCTCACCCTCCACGCGGCAGCCGCGAATCTCTCGATTCATCAGGTTGAGGCTGCGCAAGAAGGTCGACTTACCGCAGCCCGAAGGCCCGATGAGTGCCGTGATCTCACCCTTGTGAAAGTCGAGCGACGTATCGTGCAGCGCATGGTGGTCGCCATAGTACACGTTGACGTCCTTGGTGGAGAGCACGACCTCGTCGCTCACGGCCTTGCCGCTCACGCGCACGCGCTTTTCGCTCTCCCCCACGCTCGACAGAAAGTCCTGGGTCTCGGACGATGCCACTTCGGTTGCGGGCGTTGCATTCATCTCGCTCATTCGGCCGTCATCTTCCTTGCCAGTTGCTTGCCCACGATACGGGCGACTACGTTAAACAACAGCACGCAAATCATCAGCAGTGCCGCGGTGCCCCAGACGATTTGCTGTGCCTCGGGGCTGCCCTCGCCGTAAATCTTGTAGATGTGCACGGCAAGCGACTCGCCGGGGCGGAACACGTTCCAGGCGCAGGTGGGGCTCGACAGGTTAAAGCTCAAAAAGTTCAGACGCACCGGCGAGCTCATGCCCGAGGTAAAGAGCAGCGCCGCGGCCTCGCCAAACACACGGCCGGCCGAAAGCACGATGCCGGTCACGATGGCAGGCATGGCCTCGGGGACCAGGATATGCAGTGTGGCCTCCCAGCGGGTAAGGCCCATGGCCAGGCACGCATCGCGCTGGGCCTGTGGCACGTCCTCGAGCGCCTGCTGAATCACGCGCACCAGGATGGGAATGTTAAACATGGTGAGCGCGACGGCACCGGAGATGATGGAGTACTTCCAGCCCAGCTGCACCGAGAACACCAGAAAGCCGAACATGCCGACGACGATGGAAGGCAGCGAGGACAGCGTCTCGATGGCGGTGGAGGCGATATCGCGGATGGGTCCGTCCGGCGCGTACTCGACCAGGAAGACCGCGCCACCCAAGCTGATGGGCACCGAGATGACTAGGGTGATCAGTAGCAGATAGAACGAGTCGAATAGCTGGTAGAGTACGCCGCCCTGGATCCCGTTGGCGCGCGCGGGTTGCGTGAGAAAGCCCGGCTGGAACAGCGTCGAGACCCCCTCGAACAGGATATAGGCCACCATGGAGATGACGATGAGCATGACGATAGCGACGATTGCCGTCAACACGCCCGTAGCGATGCGGTCCTGTTTTTGGACGCGCTCGAGTCTCGCCTCGTCGATATGGATGTGCGTGCTAGCCACGAGCCTTCGCCCCCTTGCGGCCAATGAGGTGGATGATCAGGATGAAGATGAGGCTCATGCCCATCAGCAGCAGACCGAGCGCCCACAGAACATCGTCCTGGGCCGAGCCCTCGGCATAGACCGCCATGGACGTGGTGAGTGTGGTGGTGATGGTCGAGGCCGGCGACAGCAGCGACGTCGGCATGGCCTCGATGCCGCCGATAACCATGCGCACGGCGAGCGTCTCGCCAAAGGCGCGGGTCATGCCAAGGATGACTGCGGTCATGAGCGACGGCATGGCGGACTTGAGCACCACGTGCCAGATGGTCTGCCAGCGGGTGTAGCCCAGCGCAAGCGAGCCCTGACGGTAGCTGTCGGGCACGGCGCGCAGGCCATCGACCGAAAGCGTGGTCATCGTCGGCAGGATCATGACGGCCAGAACGATGGAGCCGGGCAAGATGCCCAGGCCCGTGCTCACACGGAAAACGCTCTTCATAAGGCCGACGACAACGTGAAAGCCGATCAGGCCAAAGACGACCGAGGGAATGCCGGTCAAAAGCTCAATAAGCGGCTGAAAGACCTTGGAACCAAACTTAGGCTGAATCTCGACCGCAAAGATGGCAGAGCCGATGGCGATGGGCAGCGCGATGAGCGTGGAGAGCACCATGACCGCAAACGAGGTGACAATCAGGGGCAGGGCGCCGGTGTAGGGCAGGCCGCTTTCGGCTGTGTTGGCCAGGTCCCACTTGGTGCCGGTGAAGAACTCGACGACCGAAACGCCGTCCTTGAGAAAAGCCGAGAGGCCCTTTTGGGCGACCATAAAGATGAGCGCGGCAACGACAAGCGTCACGAGCGCAACGCACGCGCCCGTGACGCCCAGGCCCACGTTCTCAAGGTCGCGCTTTGGCAGCTGTTTTGCCATTGCAAACCTTTCCGGGGCGATTACTTATTTAGCGGAGACCTTGCCGCTGGCGTCCTTGACGACCTTCATGGCAGAGACGGGGATAAAGCCCTGCTCCTCGACGAGCTTGCCCTGGACGTCATCGGAAAGCATGAACTCCAGGAAGGCCTTGGTGGCCTCGTCGGCATCCTTAGCGCAGTACATGTGCTCGGTAGCCCAGATCTTGAAGGAGTCGTCGGTGACATTCTTGCTCTTGGGCTCGACGCCCTCGACCTTGATGGCGTTGAACTTGGAGTCATCAAAGTGCGAGAAATCGAGGTAGGAGATGGCGTTGTCGGTGCTGCCCATCTGAGTCTGGACGTCGCCGGACTTGTCGAGCTCGGCGTCGCCCTTAAAGTCGACGGTCTCGTCGCCAAAGACGGCGGCCTCGAAGGTGGCGCGGGTACCGGAGCCGGCCTTGCGGTTGAGGACGACGATGGTGGCGTCGTCGCCGCCGACCTCCTTCCAGTTGGTAATCTGACCGGAGAAGATACCCTTGAGCTGCTCGAGGGACAGGTCGTCGACCTTGACGTTCTTGGAGACGACGGGGCCCATGCCCACGACGGCGACCTCGTGGTCGACGAGGTTCTTGACTTGATCGGCCTCAAGCTTGGTCTCGGCGAAGACGTCGGAGTTGCCGATGGTGACGGTGCCGGCGGCAACAGCGGTCAGGCCCTTGCCCGAACCGTTACCCGAGCCGGAGACGGAGACGTCGGGGTTGGCGTCCATGAACTTCTCGGCAGCGGCCTCGACGAGAGCCTGGAACGAAGAGGCACCGTCGTAGGTCACCTCGCCGGAGACGGACTCGGCAGCAGCGGCGCTACCCTTGTCGGCGGCATCGGATGCGCCGGAGCCGCCGCACCCAACGAGACCGAGACCGACGATGCTGGCAAGACCACCAGCGAGGCCGAGGAACTGACGACGAGAATAAGCCTGATCGAGCATGATCTTCCTTTCATACATGCGATTCGCGGGCACCCTGCCCGCTTTGCTGTTTGGAAAGATACGGCCTCGATCGGGCAGTGCCCGCGCCAACTGCGGTTTCTTACGGTCATTTGATAGACCCTTACCGCAAGCTCTGCCCAGCCTTTACAAACGGATAACAATCCAGCGCCGAACATGGCGCACCTTTTACACCAATAAAAACAAAGTTGCGGTGAAATAGTTCCTGTTTGGCCATCAAATGGCCCATTCTAGGAACTATTCCACCGCAACTTAGATTGGGAAACCGCGAAACCTTAAAGCTCTAATTCATTCAAACGAAGGATCGCCACGATATAAATCTTGAGCGCCTGCTTGAGCTGTTCTTCGCTGGCACACTCGTTGGGGCCGTGCATCTGGCCGCCCCACGCGGGCAGCTCCAGGCCGGTCTCTTCGGGGCCAAACGAGACGGCGCGGGCAAAGTTGCGCGCATAGGTGCCACCGCCCATGGCAAAGGGCTCAGCATGCTTGCCCGTAAACTCGTTATAGGTATCAATAAGCGCCTTCACGGCCGGATCGTCGGCAGACACCGAGAACGGCACCTTAGCCCGACCCAGCTGGCACGTCACGCCAAAACGGCCCACGAGCGGGTCGAGCTGCTCGCGGATGGTATCGGCACTGGTGCTATCGGGGAAGCGGACGTCGATGACCTGCTCAATATGGCCATCCGCCACGCGGATGACGCCAGCGTTGCAGGTAAGCGGGCCAAACGCCGGACTCGTCGCATCGATACCCAGGCCGCGGCCATAGGCATCCGCATGCACAAAGGCCAGGAACTTGACGAACTCGTGCTCGGCAGGCGTCAGCAGGCGCTCGTCGCGTGCACCAAACGCGTCCTCGGCCTCGCGCAGATACGCCACGATCAGGCCGACGGCGTTAATCGTTCCCTCGGGCATCGAGGCATGACCGCCAATGCCATGGGCAAAAATCTGCGCGTGCCCGTTATCGAGCGCCGTGATCTCCAGGCGGTCGGCGTTCTCAACGGGCGCCGGCAGCTCATCGGCGGCAATCGCGAGCTCGCAGATGGACTGCGACGGAATGGCGTTGCTCGCCTCGGCACCGCTCCAGGACACAATGCGCCCGCCGTCGATCTTGGGGCTCACAAACGTCGCCCCAAACTGGCCCTTCTCAGCATTGCAGACCGGGAACTCGGCATCGGGCGTAAACAAAAAGTCGGGGTCTGCGTGGTCCTCCAGATAATGGTGAACGTCGGACATGCCCACTTCCTCATCGCAGCCCAGCAACGCGCGGAAGGTATAGCGCGGCACAATGCCGTGCTTGAGCAGGTAGGCGCCGGCGTAGAGCGACAACACCGCCGGACCCTTGTCGTCGATCACGCCGCGGCCGAGCAGCCAGCCCTCGCGACGCTCCATCGCAAACGGGTCGGTGTTCCAGCCGGGGCCGGCGGGCACCACGTCCACGTGGCAGATGGTCGCGAGCTGCTTGTCGCCGCGACCCGGGATATCGGCGATTCCCACATAGCCCTCGTCGTCGCTCGTCTGGTAGCCGAGCTTTTGCGCAATGCCGAGCGCGCAATCGAGCGCATCACGAACCGGGCGGCCAAACGGCGCGCTAGGCTCCGCATTGGCAGAAACTGCCACGGACGGATAACTCACCAGCTGCTCGATATCGGCGACGACATCCTCCCAGACCTCGTCGACATACTCGGTAACGCTCTGCTCCACCTGATTCATGGACGACCTCCTTACCAATGAGGGGCAAGTGTGCCGCCCCTCACATCAAGTACTTATATAGCGAAAAGTTTAGCAAGCTCGGCCACCGAGTGCACCACTGCATCGGCACCCGCCGCCTCGTGCTCGCCCGGCGCCGCCGCGCCCGAATAGATACCAATGCACGGTACGCCCATTGCGTGCGCGCCATCCACATCGTTAAAGCGATCGCCGATCATCACGGCATCGTCGGCCGTCGCGCCGAGCGCCGCCAGGGCATCGCGGACCGAATCGGCCTTGGTCTCGCGCCCCTGCGGTGGATTCATGCCAACCACCGCCTCAAACTGTGAAAGCCCCAGCTCGCCCACCATGTCAATGCACTTTGCCTCCATGCGTGACGTCGCCACGGCCAAGCGATGCCCCTGCGCGACAAGGCCATCGAGCAGCTCGGGGATTCCATCGAACACGGGATACTCTTCCGGTCCCAGCTCATCAAAAAAGGCACGGTACTCGTCGGCCACCACAAGCGACTCCTCGCGGGAAAAGCCATAAAAGTCGTGAAAGCTCTTCCACAGGGGCGGCCCGATCATGCGGCGCAGGTCACCCATCTGCGCCTCCGAAAACCCGCGCGCGGCCAACACCTTGCGCGTCGAGGTCATCACCGCCCGACCCGTATCGGCCACCGTGCCGTCAAAATCGAACAACACAATCGGCCGCTCGCATAGCTGTAATGCCGCCATCGGCATCCCTCTTCCCCAGTTGATGATTTCCACACCGTCACTTCAAACTGTTGACTATTCAACAATTGAACCTAGCAATGTAGAGCAACTCAACTATACTTGTCGCACTTTGCTCTAAGAAGGCGGCGCGCAAGCGCCCCAACGAAAGGTGCAATTATGTCTTTTGCCATCATAACCGACTCCACGTCGGACATCTCCCCCGCCCGCGCTCAAGAACTCGGCATTTACGTGATTCCGCTGCATGTGATTATCGAGGGCGAGGACCTGCTCGACCAGGTACAGATTACCGCCCAGGAGTACGTCGCGCGCATGGCCGGCTCCGAGCAGCTGCCGCACACCTCGCAGCCGAGTGCCGGCGAGTTCAAGGCACTCTTTGACCGCGTGCGTGCTGACGGCCACGACAGCGCGATCTTTATCTCGCTGTGCAGCGAATGGTCCGCCTGCTATTCCAACGCATGCCTGGTCGCCGAGACCCACGAGCTCGACGTGCGCTGCATCGATTCGCGCACTGGCTCGGGCGCCGAGGGCCTGCTGGTGGAGTACGCGCGGGCCATGCGCGAAGATGGCCGCAGCCTGGACGAGACCGAGGTGCAGATCCGCGCGACGCTGCCCGACGCCCACCTGCTGCTGATTCCCCGCACGCTCGAGAATCTCGTTAAGAACGGCCGCGCGCCCAAGCTCGCCGGCCAGCTCACGCAAATGCTCAACATTCGCCTGGCCGTTTCGCCGGAGTGGAAATCGGGCGAGATCAAGGCAATCAAAAAGGGCCGCGGCGCCAAGCGCATCGTCGCCAACACCATGGCAGATTGCCTCGCGTTTTTGGACGAGCACCCGGGCTCAAGCGTGCGCGTGCTCACGACCGGCGCCGCCGAGGAGCAGGAGCTTGTCAACGAGGCACTCGCGGGTCAGGATTACGTAGACGCCGGCACCGGCCCCATCGGCTGCACCATCGCCACCCACGTAGGCGTCGACGCCATCGCCATCAGCTACTGCCCCCGCTACCAGCCAACTCACTAGGGACGCCCACATCAGTTGCGGTGGAATAGGGACTGTATTTGGCGTATGGCCACAAATCAATCCCTATTTCACCGCAACTTCTTTTGCTGAGCCATCCATATACAAGATATGCAGACGATCGGCGCATTCCCAGCTGTTTGGGGGAGCTTCGACTAGCCCCTAGCGGTACCAGGTGGGCAAAAAATGGCAAATATGAGTACTGTCATAAATTTAGTAACAGCAAAATTTCGCTGAATTGCCCGCTCCCACCGATTTCAAGCTCCATAAAGCCCCGAATTGTCGTGTTTAGGGGGGGGTGAATATACTAAAACTCAGTCAATTGGTCTTAGATACTTCTCAAATGATATGAGACTAACCGAGCAACAGTACTCATATTTGCCATTTTTGCCCACCGGGTCTGAATGTCCGCTCTTTACGCCTCCGGCTACCCATATGACCGCAAACCCTGATTATCAAGGGCCGTCGCGCGCCTTGGTATCGAACGAAAGCCGCTCGCAGAATAATCCCTTGCCATTAGCAAACTTGAATCGAAATTACATATCCCAAAAAGCCGTAATGCCGTACCCTCGTCTCAACAACTCCAATACAAGGACGGCATTCAAATGGGCAACGCCATGCATCAATACGCCCTCTTTGGGACCGCACAATTTAAATACGATCAGACGATCACACATATATCGGACCAACACCGACAAATCGTCATTTGCAACAACGGTTCAGACGTACGCTACGCAACGCTAGAAGAGTGGGAAGAAGCTGGCGCTTTGTTCGATGAACGAGCGCAAATCGAGGGCATCGTCACCAGCGCGAGCCCAGCACGCGATAAACTCGAGCTCTTTCGCAGTCTCTTTACCGGGCGCAAAGATGTTTACGCTCATGGATATCGCAGAAAGGACGGGGGCATTGGCTATACGCCTGCTTGTGCTAATGAGTGGGAGCCAGGAATTTGCCCCAAAGCAGCCCATCAAAGAGTTAAATGTGTAGAATGCAGCAATCGCGTCTTCCCGGAATTAAGCGATGCCGCAATCATTGCTCACTTTAAAGGCAACGATGACCGGTTCCGCGATGTCCTCGGGCAATATGTTCTCGATAGGAACTGCAACACGAAAGTTCTCGTCATCGATTTTGACAAAGCGGACTGGAAAGAGGCAACAAATGCCGTACGGCTTGTTGCAATGCGACGGGGCATTAACGCCGCCGTTGAGCGCTCAAGGTCCGGCAACGGCGCCCACATCTGGTTTTTCTTCCTCGAGCCAATCAGCGCAAAGGCTGCCCGAGAGTTTGGAAGTTGCCTCATAACCGAAGCTGCGGCGCATAATAAGACAATCACGTTCGAGGCCTTTGATCGAATGCTACCCGCTCAGGCCACTATTCCCGATGGAGGCTTCGGAAACCTCATCGCACTCCCCTTTCAAGGCAAGGCGCAACGTGAAGGAAATAGTGTATTTGTAGACGAACAATTCAAGCCCTTTCCCGACCAATGGCTCTATCTATCACAAGTCCAGCTGATTCCGCGCTCGACGGTGCAAGATCTGATTGAGGCCCCTGGAAACAACCCACACGGACCAGCAACAACTACGGTGGCAAACAAGGGCAAACGGTATGCCCAAAGACCACGAAAGCGACTACCACTCACATCGCGGGACTTTCCCTCATCGCTGCCCGTTATTCAAGCCGATATGCTGTACATTCCCGAGAAGTCTCTGAGTCCAGCAGCTCAAATGGAAATCCGCGGACTTGCGACATTTGCCAATCCGGCATTCTATCGCGCGCAGTCCATGCATCAATCAGTATTCGGCAAACCGCGACTCATAGACCTTAGCGAACTGAGAGATGGTCATGTTGCAATTCCCCGGGGCTGCAAAACTCAACTTGAGCAGCTAGTTCAAGAGACCGGCGTTACCGCCCACTATTCAGACGAGCGCAAATCGGGTAATCCGATTGTTATGGCATTTAAAGGAGTCCTTCGCCCTGAGCAGCAAATCGCCGCTGATCAGATGCTCATATACGAAGACGGAATCATGTCCGCACCGACAGGCTTCGGTAAAACAGTCGTCGGAGCTTATCTTATTGCATCCATTGGTCTTCCAACGCTCGTCATCGTTCCCAAAACCGCACTCATAACCCAATGGAAATCCCAGCTCGAGCGATTTATCGACATTACGGACAACAGGGAGCCCGTCCGAACCCCAAAAGGACGAATCAGCAAAAGGCAGCCTCCGGTCATCGGACAAATAGGAGGAGGCAAAATGGCCGTAAGCGGCCTCGTCGACATCGCTTCGTTCCAGTCGTTATCTGGCAAAGACCGCCAAACCGGAGAGCCGATAGTTAAGGGCCTTGTTCGTAATTACGGCCTCATTATCTGCGACGAATGCCACCATGCCGCCGCACCACAGCTCGAGCTTATTCTCAAGTCCGCCCCGGCCAAATACGTATACGGCCTTTCTGCGACGCCAGAACGATCCGACGGCCTTACGCGGGCGCTCTCCATGCTCTGCGGCCCGCTCCGTTATGTTATCGATCCAAAAGCGCAAGCGATTCAGCAGGGCATCCAGCGCATCGTACGGCCTCGTTTTACTGGAATTCGACTACCCGCCTACGAGCCAGGTGCAAACTTCAATCAGATTCTCGACCTGCTGTGCACGCATGCAGCTAGAAACGAATTGATTGTCAACGACGCTATTGAAGCTGCGTCAAACGGCCGGCATCCGCTCGTGCTGACTAAAAGGAAAAAGCATGCCGAGGAGCTGTTCGGGATGCTCAAAAACCAAGGACACGAACCCGTTCTCCTGACCGGGGAAATCGACGCCAAAGAAAGAAAAACGATACTGAGCAGTCTTCCCCGCTTCGAGCATGAACATCGAATCATCGTCGCCACCGAAAGCCTTTTGGGCGAGGGCTTCGATCTGTCCTACCTTGACACTCTACTCATTGCCACGCCGATATCGTGGGACGGCAGCATCACACAGCAGGCGGGCAGGCTCCATAGAAGCCACGAGGGCAAGCGACGGGTTGAGATATTCGACTACGTTGATTTATCTATACCCATGCTCGCCCGCATGTACCAGAAGAGACTCAAGACCTACGCCAAGCTCGGGTACGAAGTCTACGTGACCGGAGGCAGCGAGCAGTCCGATCAAAACATTCTCATAGAACCGGCTAATGCCGTAGAGACTCTGGTTGAAGACATCGTTGGCGCCGCCAAGAGTATCTTCATTGCCGCGCCCTACGCATCCGCCGCCTGCCTCGCAAAGCTCGGCGACGCAATCAAAGCTGCCACTGCCCGAGGGATTGCTCTTGAGTTTTTCATTGCCTCGACTCCGCGCGAAGATGCAAGCGAGACTTTGGCAGAAATGAACGTCGAGCATGCCATTAGAGCAGAAGGACGTTTGTGTGCAGCGATAATTGACGAAGAAACTATCTGGTACGGAACGATCCCGCTACTAGCTTTCCCCAAGAAAGAAGACTGCAGCATCAGGTTCAAAAACAGCGAGATCGCAGCGGAGCTCTTAGACGAAATCAACCACAAGGGAAAGCCAGATGCCACGTCAACAGGCAGGACATCCCCACCATTTGCGGTGGAATAGGGACTGTTTTTTGGCGTATCAGCCGCCAATCAATCCCTATTCCACCGCAAGTTAAAAGCGAGTGGCTAGCTCAGTGGGCCCTGGAACAGTTCCTCATGCGAGCCCATTCTGACCAGTCGGATCACAGGATTAGTCTTATGGGGAAGATAAAGAACGACCACATCGACCAAGCCATCGGATAGGTGGAAATCAATGTGGCCGTTGTAGTTTCCGCCCGGGTTTGAGAGCTCGTGGGCGCCGTACTCCGCTGGAAGCGACCCATGGGCCACAAGCTCTGCAACCGCCGCTTTAAACTCGCTCTTTAGCTGCGGATGGATGCGCATCGTCCGTTTGTAATCCACCTTAAACTGAGCCTCGACTTTAATCTCAAACATCGCTAGTCCTCATCGAGGAACGATATAAGCTCACCAGCGTTATTGAATGACGGGCTGTCGTCCGGCAAAATCCCCAACTCATGAGCCTCGGCGATCACCATGGCGCGTCTCGTCGCCTCGTTGGGCACCTCCGCCCTTCCTACAATCTCAAAAGGAATCTTTCGCTGATTTACCAGCTGCCGAACGGCAAGATTGAGATAGGAATTGAGGCTGAGGCCGACCGAATCCAAGAACTCAGTCGCCTGCTCCTTGAGCCCCTCTTCGATTCGAACCGTCGTAGGCTTAACTGTTGCTGTAGACATTTGCGACCTCCTCGCTCTCGTCTTTTACACCAGTATACCCAATATAAATGGCAATCTGATGTTAAATAACATCAGATTGCCATGCATATTCATGTCGCGTGGGCACGATTGATCTACATCAGCCCGCTCAGGGCGATGTCGACGGCCTCGTTGAGGTCGTCGGTAATGTGTACCAGATCCGGATCGAGCGGGCTGATCATGCCGGCGCCCATCACCGGACCGTTAAGCCAATCGAATAGGCCCTGCCAGTACTCGCTGCCCACCAGCACGAGCGGCATGCGCTTGACCTTGTGCGTCTGCACCAGCGTGAGCACCTCGAACATCTCGTCGAGCGTGCCAAAACCACCGGGAAACACGATGGCGCCCGAGCTGTATTTGACGAACATGGTCTTGCGCACAAAGAAGTAGCGGAAGTCCATACCGAGGTTCACGTATTTGTTGAGCCCATGCTCGTGCGGAAGCTCGATACCCAGGCCGACTGACTTGCCGTTGACGCTCGCCGCTCCCTTGTTGGCCGCTTCCATGATGCCGGGGCCGCCACCGGTGATGACCGCCACGCCACGTTGCGCGATCTTGCGCCCGACGGCACGCGCCGCCTTGTAGAGCGGATCGGTCTTGGGCGTACGGGCACTACCGAAGATGGTCACCGCAGGCCCTAACTCGGCAAGTGCGCCAAAGCCATCGACAAACTCGGCCTGGATGCGCAGTACGCGCCAAGGATCGGCATGCAGCCAGTCGGTCGACTCCTCGGGCGCCAGCAGGTTGGCGTAGGTGTTGTCCTTAGGAATCATGGGGCCGCGCATGACCACGGGACCACGGCGGTACGTCTCGTCGTAGGCAAGCTCGCCCTCGACATTCTCGTTCTTAATCATGGGTACTCCTATCGAGAAAAAGAAAAACGGGCGGGGTCGACGCCATGCGCCAAACACCCGCCCGAACATCAACTATTCGGTATGGTACCCACGATGCATCAAGTGCTTGCAAGCTATCGGTCAGCGGTCGTGCAGGCGGCGTTAGCGAATACGACGCTCAGCGCCGGCCGCATACGCCCCGCAAGCTCGCCTGCAGCTCTTAGTAATCCACCGCCGCAGGGCTGTTCATCCAATCGCTCACAAACGCGCCGTAACGGCCCTCGATAATGGCCTGGCGGGCACGCTGCATAAGGTTGAGCAGGTAGTAGATGTTGTGCATTGACAGCAGAATGCCGCCGAGCATCTCCTTCTGCGTGACCATGTGGCGGATGAGCGCGCGGCTGTAGCCACCCGTGCACACCGGACAGGTGCAGGTGGGATCGATGGGACCGTCGTCGTGCGCAAAGCGCGCGTTGCGGAAGTTGAGGCGACCCTCGCTGGAGAATGCCGTGCCCATGCGGCCGGTGCGCGTCGGCAGCACGCAGTCGAACATGTCGATGCCCACACCCACACCGCGCACGAGGGTGGTGGGGTTGCCGACGCCCATCAGGTAGCGCGGCTTGTGCTTGGGCATGTACTCGCTTACGAGCGGTGCCAGGGTCTCGAACATGGTCTCGTGGTCCTCGCCCACCGAGTAGCCGCCGATGCCGTAACCGGGGAAGTCGCCGCACTCCTCCAGATGGCGCAGCGAGCGCAAGCGCAGGTCCAGGTGCATGCCGCCCTGAACGATGCCAAAGAGTGCCTGGTCGTCGCGGGTATGCGCCTTATAGCAGCGCTCGGCCCACATGCTCGACAGCTCAACGGCGCGCTCAACGTAGGCGCGCGTGGCGGGATAGCCCGGGCACTGGTCCAGCTGCATGCAGATGTCGGAGCCGAGCTTCATGGCGATCTCCATGTTGTCCTCGGGTGTCCAGAACACGTGGCGGCCGTCGTAATCGTTGACGATAAAGCGCACGCCCTCGTCAGTGAGCTTGACGGCATCGTTGTGACTGAAGACCTGGAAACCGCCCGAGTCGGTGAGGATAGGGCCGTGCCAGTTCATAAACTTGTGCAGGCCGCCCAGCTCGGCGATGGTGTCCTCGCCGGGACGCATGGACAGGTGATAGGTATTGGCAAGCACGATCTGGGCGCCGAGCTGTTTGACGGTCTCGGTAGGAATGCCCTTGACGTTTGCCTTGGTGCCCACGGGCATGAAGATCGGTGTCTCGATGTCGCCGTGCGGGGTGTGCAGCACGCCGGCACGCGCATGCGTCGTCGGGTCCTCGGCGATCAGGTCGAATTTAAAAAGGCTCTGGTCCATAAACTGGAACTCCTTGGTTGCGGTTCATACGCAAACCATTATACGGGCAACCCGCAAGAAGCACCGACTCGACAGAAACTGGCGCAAAGGAAACCTGCCCACTTGCACCAATGCACCAGGATAAAAATGATCCGTTTTCCTCCGTCCCCAACGGATCATTTCCGACAGCCACAGCAACGCCGATGCTATGGCACCGACAGACACTATGACCCAATCCAAGGGCACTGAAAAGATAGGAGCCCCCGCTCGTGACCGCGGGTCGGGGCTGCGACAATGATGTTGAAGTGCCATAGGCGCAGCCGCGCCGCAACGAGGTTGGGAGGCTCCCATGCCAAAGTATTCTACCGCGTTCGGGATGGACGTCCACCTGAGGTCGACCACCGTCTGCGCCCTCGACGCGGACACCGGCGAGGCCGTGACGAGGAGGTTCCCCGGCAACCCCTGGGGCGAGATCGCCGGGTGGATGGATGGGTTCCCCGGGCCGTCGCTCGCGGCCTACGAGAGCGGCTACCTCGGCTTCGCCCCGCAAAGGGAGCTCGCCGGGCTCGGCGTCGAGTGCGTCGTCGCCGCGGTCTCGAAGATCCCCAGGTCGGCCGCCGACTCGGCCTCCAAGAACGACAGGAACGACGCCGCCAGGATGGCCAAGGCGATACTCGCCCACGACATCTCCCCCGTATGGGTCCCCTCCCCCGAGGTCGAAGGCATCAGGGACCTCGCCGGCGCCTACGACGGGGCGACCGCGCGCCTGGCGACCGCCAAGCAGCGGCTGCTCGCCTTCCTCGCAAGGCGGGGGTTCGTCTACGGCGGCACCACGCCCGCCGGCAACCCGAGGAAGTACTGGACCTACGACTTCCTGAGGTGGCTCGACAAGGTCAGGCCGGAGGACGATGGCGGGGCTCGGACGCTCGCCGCCCTGAGGAACGAGGTCGAGGCCGCGGCGGAGGCCCGGGCGGACCTGCTCTCCGAGTACAGGGCGGCCGTGGATGCCAGCCCGATCGCCGCGGAGGTGGCCGCCCTCCAGTCGATCAAGGGCTGCGCCTTCGCGCTGGCCGCGGCCTTCTCGGCCGAGGTCGGCGACTTCGCGAGGTTCCGCTCCGGAAGGCAGGTCACGGCCTATTTCGGCCTCGCGCCGAGCCAGAGGTCGAGCGGCGACTCCGTCCGGCTCGGAGGCATCAGCGGTGCGGGCAACGCGCTCGTGAGGAAGCTGGCCGTTGAGGGTTCATGGTGCTACGCCGCGGCACGGCACCAGCCGAAGCTCATGCCGAGGGACACGGGCGTGCCCCTCGAGATAAGGGTGCACGGGAGGAAGGGGTCCGAGCGGCTCCTGCGGCGGCGCGAGGAGATGCTCGCCCGCGGCATGCCCGCGGCGAAGGCCAACGCGGCCACCGCGGCCGAGCTCGTGAGGTGGCTCTGGGCCCTCGGGATGATGTGCCGGGAGGGCGCGGAATAGACATAGCCCCCGTCCCGGCGAGCCGGGCGGCCTTCGGGGATACCCCCTATTTCGCTGTGCGCGCGGAGCCCTCCGCATGCGCCTCGACAGACTTGGGGAACCCCGCCGAAGGAATGGAGTGCGGGCCGACAGAACGGTATCCGCGGATATGAGACTGAGCCGAAGGCGTCGATGACATGCCGGGGGCGGACCGGGACGGGTTAACGGCAGGCCCCGCCGACCGATTGCAAGCGGTCGGCGGGGCCATTGTGGCTCTTGACAGCGGATTGGGTCATATGAGCGAAAACCCGCCAGAGCGAGCAAGGTGCCTTGAAACAAGGCGGCATTGATCTTTTGATCATGCCGCCGAAGTTGAAAGGCAGATTGCCGCTCTGGCGGGTTTGCAGCGTCGGCCCGTTACGGCGTTTGGTAAAACGCCGTAACTCTTAGGGACGCTGGCCCATGCCACCCTCGAGGGTGACGGTCTCGCCGTTCATATACTTAAAGTCGGGACCGCAGAGCTGAACGACAACGCGGCCGATTTCCTTCTCGACGTCGCCGTAGTGGCCAGCCGGCGGCATGTGGACGTTGGCCTTGAACGCCTCGGGATAGGCATCCTGGAAGTTCTCGAGCGCAGCGGTCCAAGCAAGCGGGCAAACGATATTGACGTTGATGCCGTCCTTGCCCCACTCGTTGGCAGCGACGCGGGTCAGACCGCGGATGCCCTCCTTGGCAGCGGCGTAGCTGCACTGGCCATAGTTGCCAAACAGGCCGGCGCCCGAAGCAAAGTTGACCACGGAGCCCTTGGTCTCCTTCAGGTGCGGGTAGGCCTTCTGCATGTACAGGTAGGTGGCATACAGACCGGAGTAAATGGCGAGGTTGAACTGGTCCATGGTGTGATCGGCGATCGTCACGCCCGAAGCGCTGGCCTGAGCATTGTTGACGACGGCGTCGATGCGACCGAACTCCTCAATCGCCTTGTCGATAACGTTCTGCACGACGGCCTCGTTGTCCTGACCAGCCGAGACATCGGCCTGAACAGGCAGAACCTTGACGCCGTACTCGGCCTCGAGGGATTCCTTGGCAGCCTCGAGCTTGGCAACGTTGCGGCCGGTAATGACGAGGTTTGCGCCCTCCTTGGCAAAAGCGATATCGATACCGTAGCCGATGGAGCCAGCGGAGCCGTCCTTGAGCGTGGCCTTGCCGCCGCCGGTGACGATCACGGTCTTACCAGTGAAAAGTCCCATATAAAGTCCTTTCAAATCGCGACGGGCGCACCCGCCGACTGCGCGCATCCAAATAAACGCGACAAAAGCTGGAATGCAACTTTAACGGGTTCAAGTGAAAAGAAAAGGCCTCGGCAGGCGAACGGCATAACGTCTTTCGGCGAAGGGATTGTCAAGTACAAACTGGATAAAGTGGCCGAGTTTTTGCTATCGACGCGAGCCATCGAACACGTTTTGAAACTTTGCTGCAGCGCGCGGGATGTCGACGCGAGACTTTATCATAGGGTGACGAACAACGATGAGGAGCACATGCCTATGACAGACGAGCTGGACCCCCAGACTCAACAGCATATTGATGATTCCGCAGACGTCACCGCAGATGCTGACGCTGTGACCTGCGATGATATTGGCCTCGACGACCCCATCTTGGACGAAAGCGCTACGGCGGGAACCCCTGGCGCCGAAGATGCAGGCGAGCAAAACGACGATGCGCCCGCTCAGGACGACGACCCCGTACAGGATGCCGCTCCGCAAGCTGCGGGCCCTATCGAGGTGTCTTCGGAAGAAGAGCTCGACGCCGTCATGGACTCCATGATGGATGCCGTCAAAGCGATGAAAGACGCCGTGGCCGACGCTGACGTTGACGCCGAGGAAGAGGAGGCCGCCGAGGCGGCCTCGAGCTTTGTACCCGGCGAGACTCCGGTTGCCGACCAGGGCAGCACCATGCCCTCGTTTCTGCAGCTCGAGCACCCCACGATTGGCACCGATGCGGTCGACCCGCACGCAGCAGGCTTTTCTGTGATCGAGGGCGGTACCGGCAATATCGCCGTGCCGCAGGCTGCCGATGCGGACGCTGCCGACACCGCTCGCCCGACCGCCCCGCACTCCCCCGCCGCGAGCCGCGATCTGGGGACCGCCGTCTCGAACACCGCGAACGCCGTGGGCACCTTTATCGCCCAGGGCGCCTCAGCCATGCGCGAGATGAACGCCGCGAAAAAGGCACTTGCCGATGCCCGTGCCCACCTGGCCGAACTTGAGCAGCGCATTGCTGACCAGACCGAGGAACTCGAGACGCGCCAGGATATCGCAGGCCGCTACGACCAGATTGTCGCCGACCAGCGCCAGGCGATTGCCACGGCCCAAAAGACTGCAGCGGCCGCCGAGATTGACCGTGATGCCCACGCCTCCAAAGCGACAGAGCTCAAGGGTCAGCTCGAACAAATGAAGACAGAGGATGACGCGACTGAGCTCCGTCTGAAGGCCGCGCTCGATGCCGTGGAGGCCCGCGAGGCGAGCTCGCGCGAGACCGGCAACCGCCTCGTTCGACGTCTTGAGGATTCCAAGCGCATCCGCGACAAGGTGAAGGCAGAGCGAGACGCCGGCATTGCCGCCGCACAACAAACCGTCGACGCCACGCGCGCCCAGCTCGAGACGCTGCGTCATGAGTATGCCGAGCTGCAACGCAATCCCTCGGCAAATCCCGCCAACTATACGGTGCGCACCAGCGAGCTCTCGATGCAAATTTCCGACACGGCAGATGCCCTGCGTAAAGCCGAAGAAGATGTCCCGCGCATCACCGCCGACCTTGAGCATTCACTTGCCGCAGCCGAGCAGGCCGTCGAGCAGGCTCAAGCCCCTATCGCCGACGCAAAACGCGCGCACCAAGCCGTGACGACCGAAGCCGATGCCGCGCGCGACGAGCTGCAGACGGCTAAGACTGCCGCCGCGACTCGTCAGCGCGAACTGCGCGAGAAGATCGCTGCCGAGGACAAGGCACGCCGCGACCAGGAGCAGACCATCGCCAACGCCCAAGCAGATGCCGCACATGCGCAGTCGATCATCGAACAGGCGACCGAAGTACACGACCACCCAGAGATCACTGAGTCGCTTGCAGGATCCTTGGCCCGAGACAAAGCCGAACACGCCGAGACCGAGCGAGAAGTCGCCCAGCTCGAGGCCACCGAGGACGCGGTGCGCGAGCGTACCCGCGACTCACGCATCAAATTCACCGGCGCCATCGTCTGCATCGTCGCCGCAATCCTGGTGATCATCGCAATCTGGCTGTTCGCAAGCAAGTAGTCGTTTAAGAACGTCCCCAATGACTACAAAGGGGTCAGGTTAACATGCACCAACCTGGTGCAAAGTAACCTGACCCCTTTGCACCAATCTCTTGACAACCAAAGAAATGCCGATGTTATGGCAGAGTCAGCGAGCGGGCCGCATTTGAGACAAGGTGACGTGAAACGAAAGGGCGCTGACCTTCTGGTCGCGCCCTTGAAGTTGAACGTCAGATTGTCCAAATGCGGCCCGCGCAGCGTCGAGTAGTTACGCGGTTCGTAGAACCGCGTAACTAACAAATGAGCATCGCGTCACCAAAGCTGAAGAAGCGGTAGCGCTCCTCGATGGCGGCGGCGTAGGCATCCATGATCTGGTCGCGGGTGGCAAGCGCGCTCACGAGCATCATGAGCGTGGAGCGCGGCACGTGGAAGTTCGTGATCAGCGCATCGACCACGTGATAGGTCGAGCCGGGCATGAGGTAAAGCTGCGTCGTGGCGTTCTCGCGCACCACGATGTCGCCGCGGCCAAGCGTATCGGCCCCGTCCTCGCGGCCTTCAAAATAGCGCGCCGTCACGGCCGGATCGGACACCGGCGCGTCCGCGTCAAACGCGCTCTCGAGCGAGCGCACCGCGGTAGTGCCGACGGCGATCACACGATGGCCCTCGGCCTTGGCCTTATGCACGGCGTCGACAACCTCCTGCGACACGTGGTAGCGCTCGGTGTGCATGACGTGCTGCGTAGGGTCGTCCTCCTCCACCAAGCGGAAGGTATCGATGCCCACCTCGAGCTCGACGGCGGCAAACTTGGCACCCTTGGCCTCGATAGCGGCCATGAGCTCGGGAGTAAAGTGCAGACCAGCCGTAGGAGCGGCAGCCGAGTGCTCCTCCTTCATGGCGTAGACGGTCTGGTACTTCTCGGGATCGCCCTCATAATCGGTAATGTAGGGCGGTAGCGGCACGTGGCCGGCAGCGTGGATGGCCTCGTCGAGCGTGCGCGGATCGCCCGCGGCATTGCAACCGGCCGGCTCAAAACGCACCAGACGGCCACCGCGGCTATCGGCGACAAAGTCGATGACCTCGGCCGTCAGCACCACGGGAGCCCCCTCGGGCGCATGAGCGCCGCCCGCACGATACTCAATCTGAGCACCGGGCTTCAGGCGCTTGCCCGGCTTGACCAGGCACTCCCAAACGTGACCCAGCGGGTCAACATCCTCGCGGCGCTTGAGCAGCAGCGTCTCGACCACGCCGCCCGAGCCTGCCTTGCGGCCAATTAGGCGGGCCGGCATCACGCGCGTCTGGTTGATGACGAGCACGTCGCCCGGCTCGATATAGTCGATGACGTCGCGGAAGATGCGGTGCTCAACGGTACCGCCGTGCTCCAGCGGCGTCCCCGCCTCGGAACCTTTGCGATCAACCACCAGCAGGCGGCAGGAGTCACGCGGCTCGGCAGGCGCCTGAGCGATGAGCTCTTCGGGCAGGTTATAGTCAAAATCATCGGTACGCATAGACACGTCGGATACTCCTTATATAGCTAAAGTCCGCCCTACATCCTAGCAGGCTGCCAGCCCAAAAGAACTACTTTTTGGACGCTTTGCGCTCGTCGCGGATGCGGGCGCGGTCCATGGCCGCCTCGACAGCCGAGAAGCGGCAACCACAGTAGTTCTGCCGATACATGCCAAGCTCGCGCGAACGGCGTGTCGCCTCGGGGTAATACGGGCGAAAATCGCGAATCACCGGGGTGAGCCCATGTGCCGCCGCCAAGCGCTCAAGCACGTCATTGCAGGTATCGAACAGCTGGTACGGCGAGACGGCGAGCGTCGTGCCCACAAACTCAAACCCGCGCTCCTGGGCCACGCGGCATGCCTCGGCCAAGCGCAGGGCATAGCACGCGCGACAGCGACGAGGCCGATCGGCGCCCAGCGGTGCCACGCCGGTCTCCCAGCGCTCACGGTCCTCCCCTGCCTCGATGAGCTCGATGTCGCCATCGGCACACCACCGGCGCAGCTCGTCCAAGCGGCGCTGCCATTCATCGCGCGGTTGAATATTGGGGTTGGTCCAGCAAATCGTGGGCTCAAACCCCTCCTCGCGCAGCAGGCGAACCGGCTCAAGCGAGCATGGTGCACAGCACGCATGCAGCAACAACGGCTTCATCGACATCTCCTCACCCAAAAAAGCGCACGCCAAAGGACGTATCCTCGCAGGCGACAATGCGGCGGTCGCGCAAAATGGTCCGCACGTAATACCAGTCGCCTACACAGCCCGACAAATGCAAGCCGGCAGCCAGATAGCACAGCAGCGGATAGCCCGAAAACGCAAACCCCAGGGCAAGCGTTGTCGTCACAACAACCGTCGGCGCCAGGCAAACCGCCATGTAGCGCCGGTGCGAATACACAACGCCTTCGGCGCAGGCATAGATCATCGCCTTCTCGCGATTCGCCCCAAAGGTCACCTTCGCGCCCGCAGGCGCCAGCAGCTTAAAAAACACACCGTGCACCAGCTCGTGCACGGCAAATGAAGCCGCCGAAACCGCAGTCAAGCCGACTATCCAGCCCACAACAGCCATCCAGCCGCCCGCGTCAGCCGCATCCAAGTCTGCAGGCCCGCCCAGCAGCATAAACACCGGCACCAGGCACACGGCAAACACCACAAGCACGGCCATCCCCCACACGAAGCAAGCGTGCAGAAAATCCTCGTCCTCAAACGCATGTATGTTGGAAATCTCATTCATAGCATCTTAGGATAGCGCCCCTGCCACGTACCCGTCCGCATGTGCGATAATGTCGAACGATATGCACGAATTGACCACCGCGTCGCCGAGCCCCACGCCCGGCTGCGCTCCCACCATATGCGAAGGAGTCCCATGGCATCCAAATACTCCATGAACGACCGTCCCAGCTGGCCTCGCCGCGCCATCGTTACCGCCGGCGAGCCCTATGGCAACAAGGGCCTTCACTTTGGCCACGTTGGCGGCGTCTTTGTCCCGGCCGACTTCTTCGCCCGCTTCCTGCGCGACCGCCTGGGCCGCGAGAACGTCATCTTCACCTCGGGCACCGACTGCTACGGCTCGCCCATCATGGAGAGCTACCGCAAGCTCAAGGAGAACGAAGGCTACGACAAGTCCATCGGCGAGTATGTCGAGTCCAATCACTCCCGCCAGGCCGCGACCCTCAACAACTACAACATCAGCTGCGACATCTACGGCGGCTCGGGCCTTGAGCCGGCTGCGCAGATTCACAACGAGGTGACCGCCGAGATTATCAAGCGCCTGCACGAGCGGGGCACCATCTCCAAGCGCTCCACGCTGCAGTTCTACGATGCCAAGGCCGGCACGTTCCTCAACGGCCGTCAGGTGATCGGCCGCTGCCCCATCCAGGGCTGCAAGTCCGAGAAGGCCTATGCCGACGAGTGCGACCTGGGCCACCAGTTTGAGCCCGAGGAGCTCATCGCGCCCAAAAGCCAGCTCACCGGCGAGGTGCCCGAGCTGCGCCCGGTCGACAACCTCTACTTCGACCTGCCGGCCTACCTCGACTTTATGAAGACCTATACCGCCAAGCTCGCCCAGAACCCGCAGGTTCGCTCCGTAGTCTCCAAGACCATGGAGGAGTGGCTGCTGCCGGCTCAGCTCTACATCCAGAACAAGTTCCGCGAGGCCTTCGATGCCGTCGAGGACCAGCTCCCCGAGCACACCGTGCTGGAGCCCGAGGGCAACAAAAGCAGCTTTACCGTCACCTTCCCCAGCTGGAAGGAGCGCGACGACGCCCACGCGGTGCTCGCCAACGGTGGCGTGCGCTTCCGCAGCGGCAAGGCACTCGTGCCCTTCCGCATCACCGGCAACATCGACTGGGGCGTTCCGGTGCCCGAGGTCGATGGCGTCTCGGACGTCACCTGCTGGTGCTGGCCCGAGAGCCTGTGGGCGCCCATCAGCTATACGCGTACCGTGCTCGCGCGCGATGCCAAGGCCGCCGGCGTGACCGAGGGCGTCGCCGCCCAGGACGCCGCCCTCATGGGCGAGCCCGCTGCCGACTCCACGCAGGTGCCCGCGCCCACCTACCAGCACAGCTCGCTCGACTGGCGCGACTGGTGGTGCTCGGACGACGCACAGATCTACCAGTTTATCGGTCAGGACAACATCTACTTCTACTGCATCGCGCAGACCGCCATGTGGGAGGCCCTGGGCTGGGACCTCACGCAGAGCACCGTCAGCGCCTGCTACCACCTGCTCTACATGGGCAAAAAGGCCAGCTCGTCCTCGCAGACGCCTCCCCCGCCGGCAGACGACCTGCTCAACCACTACACCTGCGAGCAGATGCGCGCGCACTGGCTGTCGCTCGGCCTGTCCGAGAAGCCAGTGAGCTTTAGCCCCAAGGCATACGACACGCGTGTGACTGGCAAGGACAAGGACGGCAACGAGGTGCGCGCCTGCGACGACAAGCGCGTCATCGATCCGGCCCTTAAGGAGAGCGCCCTTTTGACCGGCGTGTTCAACCGTCTGGCCCGCAGCTGCTTCTACGGCGTCGCCGTCAAGGAGGGCGACGAGAGCCCCTATCGCAACGGCTGTATCCCCGCCGGCGCGGCTTCTGCCGCCGTGGTCGAGGCCGCCGAGCAGGCTGCCCTCGCCTTTGAGCAGGCCATGTACAAGTTCGAGACGCACCGCGCACTCGCTGTGTGCGACGACTACCTGCGCGCCGCCAACAAGCGCTGGAGCGACGCCTCCAAGGCCGCCAACAAGCTCGAGGGCGAGCCAGCCAACGCCGCGATGACGCAGGCCCTGGTCGACGCCTTTACCGAGCTGCGCGTGGCGACCGTGCTCATGCACGGTATTGTGCCGGCCGGCTGCGAGCTCATCTGCGAGTACTTTGACGTCGACCCGGTCGCGTTCTTTAGCTGGGATAACATCTTTGCCTCCACGGACGAGTTTGTGGAGAGCCTGGGCGAGAAGCCCGGCGAGCACCGCGTGAAGCCGCTGCCCCCGCGCTTCGACTTCTTTAGCAAGCACGAGAGCCAGTACTAAACACTCGACATGTAATGGAATGGGAAGGAAAGACGGATGTCCAAGCCGCGTCGTCGTAAGCAGAAAAAGCAGGTCAAGGCCGAGCTCAAGCTCAGGCAGTTTGCTGCTACCGAGCTTTCCGACCAGCTTGCCGCCCAACACTCCGCCGCCGACCTGCCGCGCTTTATGGTCGACACGGTCGCCGGCGCCTATGCGCCCGCCGATGCCGAGCTCATGATCGAGGGCTTCGGCGCCGCGGCCACACGCCCGGTCACGCTGCGCGCAAACACGCTCAAGGCAACCGCCGAGGACATCGCTGCGGCGCTCGATGCCGCCGGCATCGCTCACAACCCCGTCACCTGGTACCCAGACGCCTTCATCCTGCCCGAAGCACAGGTTTCCGACCTATGGGACCTCGACATCTACCGCGACGGCAAGATCTACTTGCAAAGTCTGTCGTCTATGATGCCGCCGTTGGTCCTGGGCGCCCAGGCAGGCGAGGACATCCTGGACATGTGCGCAGCCCCTGGCGGCAAGACGACGCAGATCGCCGCCCTCACGCAGGGGCAGGCGCACCTTACCGCCTGCGAGATGAGCATTCCCCGCGCCGAGAAGCTCGAAGCCAACCTCCACCGCCAAGGCGCAAAAAACGTGCCCGTCATGCGCACCGACGCACGCGAGCTCGACGAGTTCTTCCGCTTTGACCGCATCCTGCTCGACGCTCCCTGCACCGGCACGGGCACCGTTATCAGCGGCAACGAGAAAAGCCTGCGCGGCCTGACCGAGCAGTTGCTGAGCAAGTGTGCCCGCTCGCAGCGTGCGCTTCTGGACCGCGCCATGGGAGCCCTCAAACCGGGCGGCACGCTCGTCTATTCGACTTGTTCGATCTTGCCGCAGGAAAACGAGGACGCCCTGCAAAAGGCCCTCGACAAGCATATGGACTGCGAGCTCATCCCCCTCGACGGCACGCCAAGCGAAAGTGAGGCACGCCGCGCCCAGGAAGCTGGCGAGGAGCCGCGCATCGAGTCCAACGCCCTGACCGAGGCCATTGCCGCGGGTCAGGTATCGGCCATCGCCAACGGCCTGCCCGGCACGCTCACCATTCCGCCTAGCCGCGACTTTGAGGGCTTCTACATTGCCCTGATCCGAAAACGCAGCTAGCGCACGGATCCAAAACTCAACAAGCTATCTCCGTGCGCGTTTGCTCTGCTGGTCGCGATGCTGTTTAAGCGTCGCGCGCTCCTTGCGTTCGGCCCTTTTGCCCTTAATGGCCGTGACCACAAAGTAGATGACCGCGGCGGCAACGATTGCGCCCACGCACAGGCCAATCGAGCTAAACATTGCTGTCAATTCCATACCGCGTCACCTCTCTTTTAAACGGGACATTCAAGATAGCACCTCAATACCCGCCACCACAGCTCCTTCACGTTCGCCGGCCCTTCGGTCTAACGGATGGCGCGGCGGGGAAAAATCAACTCGTCAAACGATTTAGCATTCGCAATTCCGGCTGCATCGCGCCGGCCGTCATCACATAGAATCGAGCTTCCATGGATACCCTCAACGATCTAAATGAGCGCGTCGACGCCTTCGTCGGCACCAGCTCCTTCGACACGCCTGCCGCGGCAAACGACCAAGCCCCCATCGATGTGCCCGCCGAGGTTCACGAGGACATCGTCGCCTCGGTCGATTTCTCCGAGGTCGAGCTCGCAGACGAGTTCACCGAACCCCAGGTAGCCGTGACCCCCAACGGACTGCTTCCCATGGAGCCGCTGCCCATCGACGGGCGCCTGCGCAAGGCGGCCCTTCGCATGCCTGACGAGATTGAGGAGGCCAGCGGCTTCACGCTCTTCGGCCGTCGTATCAAATCGCTCATCTACACCACCGACGTCGCGGTCATCCGCAACTCCAACGCCGATGCCGTCTTTGCCGTTTACCCCTTCACGCCGCAGCCCGCCATTACGCAGGCGCTGCTGACCGTCGCCGAGTGCCCGGTCTTCGTAGGCGTGGGCGGTGGCACCACCACCGGCAAGCGCTCCGTTCA
Organism: Coriobacteriaceae bacterium; assembly: GCA_025993015.1. NCBI lineage: Bacteria > Bacillati > Actinomycetota > Coriobacteriia > Coriobacteriales > Coriobacteriaceae > Coriobacteriaceae bacterium. Next base: position 1,905,407 of record DAJPFV010000001.1, on the reverse strand, counting down.
GATGGCAGCCGTCTCCGAGATGCAGGGCGCGGCGGGCTGTGTGGTCAACTCCCCCGCCACCGCCGAGATGGTCGAGCACATCACCAACATCGCCGACATCCCCGTCATCGCTACGGTCGTTCGCTGCGACGACGATGCCCACGCCAAGGTGCGCGCTGGAGCCAAGATTCTCAACATCGCCGCCGGCAAGAACACGCCCCAGGTCCTACGCGAGCTGCGCAAGCACTATCCCAACCTGCCGCTCATCGCGCCGGGCGGCAAGACGCCCGAGAGCATCCGTGAAACCATCGCCGCCGGCGCCAACGCCATCATCTGGACGCCGCCTTCGGCCCAGCAGCTGCAGACCGACATGATGCAGCGTTATCGCAAGATGAAGGAAGACGCCACACCTGTCATCTCGCACGACGATGTGCCCATTATCGACCAGGTCTCCGCCGCCGAGGTCAGCCAAGTCGAGAACATGAATCCCGACGTGCCGATTCCCGACGAAGTCATCGAGCGCGTCGCTTCGATCCACGAGCGCGTCGAGGAGCATCGCGCCAACCGCGGCCTCAAGCCGTCACTGCACGGCTTCTTCTTCCGCGGAAAGAAACGCTAACCCCAACAGCAAGGCCCGCCCCACAAACGTGAGGCGGGCCGTTTTCGTTTGAGCAATCATGCAGCGATGTGATGGGGCAAACTAATTCACGCGCTTGTCGCCCATAAAGAAGAGCGCCACCGTACCAGGTCCGGTATGCGAGCCAATCAGAGTACCGATGTTATTGATCTCAATCTTGCCTTTAAGCTGCGGAATCTGTTCCTCGATCAGCGCCGCAACTGCCTCGGCATCCTCGCGGCACGCCGAGTGCGACATGACGCACTTACCCGAATAATCCGCACCGTCCTGCACGTGTGCCATCATGGTCTTAGCCATCTCGGAAATCGCGCGCTTCTTAGTGCGAATCTTCTCACGTGGCGACAGCCCACCTTCGCAATCGACTGTCATAAGCGGGCAAATCTTAAGCGCCGTGCCGATGATCGCGCTCGCAGCCGAAATGCGACCGCCGCGCAGGTAGCTCGACAGATCGGTCGAGAAGAACCAGTGGTGCAGGTTGAGCTTGTGCTCCTCGATCCAGGCAGCCGTCTCGTCGAGTGAAGCCCCGCTATCGCGCACGTCGGCGGCACATTCCGCCAGCAGGCCAAAGCCCGAAGACGCCGCCAGCGAATCGATGACGCGCACCTTGCCGCCCTGGGGATAGCGATCCGCGAGCATCTGCGCCGCAACGCAAGCCGAGCCATACGTACCCGAAATACCCGACGACAACGTCAGGTGCAGCACGTCTTTACCCTCGGCAACAAGCGGCTCCCAAAACTCCTCGTACTCACCCACGCTCACCTGAGACGTCTTGGACATGGCGCCTGCGGCAATCTGGGCAAAAAACTCGTCCGGCGTAATCGACTGATACAGATCGTCCGTATAGACAACATCGTCGATCTCGTAATGAAAACACACGACAGGGATATTGCGCGATTCAAAGAACTCCCGAGTTCGATCGGCGGCGGATTCACAGGTCAGGACAAAATCACTCATATGAGGCTCCTTACTCATTGCTGCGCAAATTATCGCACAGTGAGCCTACATACGGTACATATGTCCACTATTTACCAAATCGAACCAAAAATAGCGAACATCTTTACCACCATCGTTTCCACCGACCCCACGCATAAATATCTGAGAAAACACCCTCTATCGTCTCCACCCAACCGCCATATCTACCTTCACTAAATCGATTTACCAAACCGTTCAGCCGACAATTCAGCCGCTGGCGCAAAATCGAAACAAAAGCGGCGCATACTGATAAACGTTTGACGCTGTTTATCAGTTTTACCAGCCCCATCGGAAGGTGTTTCATGGTCGCATTCGATCGCAACCCGCAAGACTTTAAGTATCTGCGCCTGCTGTCGAGACAATTTCCCACCGAACAATCCGCGTTTACCGAGATTATCAATCTCTCGGCCATCCTCAATCTGCCAAAGGGCACCGAGCATTTTATGAGCGACGTGCACGGCGAGTACGAAGCCTTTATGCACATCCTCAACAACTGCTCGGGCGTCGTGCGCGAGCATGTCGACGAGATCTTTGGCGACACGCTCTCCTTTGACGAGAAGGGCGAGCTGTGCACGCTCATCTACTATCCGCGCGAGAAGATCGACCTGGTCCGCAGCCGGCGCGAGGACTCGCCCACCTGGTACAAGACGATGCTTGACCAGCTCATCATGGTCGCGCGTTCGCTTTCAAGCCGCTACACGCGCTCCAAGGTGCGTAAGGCCATCCCGCGCGATTACGCCTATATCATCGACGAGTTGTTGCACACGCACCCGGACGAGAACAACTATCGCGTGCGCTATCACGAGCGCATCGTGGAGTCCATCCTGGAGACCGCAAGCGCCGACGATTTTATCGAGTCGCTCGCCTCGCTTATCAAGCGCCTGGCCGTCGACCACCTGCACCTGGTGGGCGACATCTTCGACCGCGGCGGCGGCGCGGCCAAGATTATGGACCGCCTGCTCACCTACCATTCACTCGACATCCAGTGGGGCAACCACGACCTGCTGTGGATGGGCGCTGCGGCCGGTGAACCTGCCTGCATCGCCACGGTGCTGCGCAACAACCTACGCTACGACAACTACGAGATCCTCGAGAACGACTACGGCATCTCGCTGCGTGAACTTGTCGCCTTTGCTGATGCCACCTACACCGCCGGTGAGTCCATCACCCCGCTGATCAAGGCCATCAACGTTCTGCTCTTTAAGCTCGAGGGTCAGATTATCCAGCGCCACCCCGAGTTCGATATGACCGACCGCCTGCTACTCGACAAGATCGACCACGACACCGGCACGGTCACGCTCGCCGACGGCAGCGTGTGGCCGCTCACGACCAACGACTTCCCCACCGTCGACCCGACGGACCCCTATACGCTCACGTCTCAGGAGCAGCACATCATCGACAAGCTCGTGTCCGAGTTTGTCACCGCCGATCACCTGCATCGCCATATCGATTTCCTCTATTCCCACGGCTCGATGTACAAGGTCGCCAACGGCAACCTGCTGTTCCACGGCTGCGTGCCGCTCAACGAAGACGGCACCTTTAGCAGCATGAACTGCCTGGGCACCTGGCACGCTGGCCGCGATTATCTTGATTTTTGCGACCACATCGCCCGCCGCGCCTGGCGCATGGGCGACCGCGACGCTCTCGACTGGATGTGGTACCTGTGGATTGGCTTTAACTCACCCGCCAGCGGACGCCTGGTGCGTACCTTTGAGCGCGCCTATATCGCCGATAAGAGCACCTGGGTCGAGCCGATGGACCCGTACTTTACACTTACCAAGTCGCCCTCGGTCTGCGACGACATCATGCGCGAGTTTGGCGTCGCGCCCATGGCATGTTCACCGACCGGTCACATCATCAACGGCCACACACCCGTTAAAACCACCAAGGGCGAGCAGCCTATCCGAGCCGAGGGGAAGCTGCTGGTCATCGATGGCGGCTTCTGCCGCGCCTACCATCCCAAGACGGGTATCGCCGGCTATACGCTCATCTCGAGCTCGCGCGGCTGCCGTCTCAAGTCGCACCGGGCCTTTACGACGGTTGCCGAGGCACTCACACGCAACGTGGACATCGAAAGCGAGACCAACCGTTTTGACCAAGCAGACCGTCGCCGCATGGTGAGCGACACCGATTCCGGAGCCAAGATCCGCAGCCAGATCCAAGACCTGCGCCAGCTGCTCGATGCATATAGAAACGGTGCTATCGAGGAGCGCGCCTAGCCCCACCCGCGGGGATTGGCTAAACTTGCTGAGTTTGTCATCCCCACGGCGTCCCGGCGCCACCCTAAGGCAGGTACCATGCAAAAGCTCCTTGCGCAGATCATGAAGTTTGGCGTCGTCGGCGTCATTGCCACGGTCATCGACTTTGGCATTATGAATCTGCTCCACTACGGTCTGGGCCTCAACATCCTAATCGCCAACACCAGCGGCTTTATCATCTCACTCATCTTTAACTACCTCGCCAGCATGAAGTACGTGTTTGCGCACAAGGAGGGCATGAGCCGCCGCCGCGAGTTCATTATCTTTGTCGTGCTGTCCGTGATCGGCCTGGCACTCAACGACGGTATCGTGTTGACACTCAACGCCGGCCTGGGACTCGAGGCCAATATCGCCAAGATCTGCGCCACCGCGCTTGTCATGGTCTACAACTTTGTGACCCGAAAGATCTTCCTGGAAGGTGACGAGACCAAGTAACTCGCAACCTTGCAGCTTTACGATGCCCACGGATGACGCACGTCGAGCGCTGTGTTGTTCGTGGGCTTTGCTCGTTTACGGGCAAATTTTCAACGTTTGCGGATTAGCTCTTGAAAATTTGGCGAGTTCGTATAGTTCTTGGCAAAGACCTTACGTTTCCCTTGCAAAAGCTCTAAAGTATCCTCTGCTCGATTCATCAACGCATTGGATGTGATTACGTGCGCAAGGCACTGGCACAACCTCATACCAAGCAGTTCCTCAAGTTCGCTGTCGTGGGTCTTATCTCCTTTGGCATCGACTGGGGTATGCTCATTGCGCTTGTCGAGCTGTTTCACCTCGACTTTTTGATGAGCACCACGGTCTCGTTTACCACGTCCGTCGTGGTCAACTACTGGCTTAGCATGAAGTTCGTGTTCGACCATCGCGAGGGAATGAGCCGCAAGCGCGAGTTCACGATCTTCACCATCCTGTCGGTGATCGGTCTGGGCCTCAACGACCTATACATGTTTGTGGGCGTCACGTTTTTGAGCATCGGCTACCAGGCCATGAAGGCCATCGCCACGTTCCTCGTCACCTGGTACAACTACTTCAGCCGTCGCTTCTTTCTCGAGGGCGCACGGTCGTAGTCGATTCGCTATTTGCTTGAATGTATAACCGGTTGGAATTCCCATTCCAACCGGTTTTTTGTTTGCCGAAAGACCCGGCGACCCAGTCCCATTCACTTGAAAAACGGGCGGCCCGGATGTTTGTCCGAACCGCCCGTCTGGCGCGCTATGTCGAGGCCTCTAGCCTGTAACGTAATACCAGACCACGTTGTCGCCGTTGGAGAGAACGTAGTTGCTGCAGGCCGTCATGGGCGTTGAGCCGTTGACGGAGTACATCCAGCCGCTCGTGCCGCCGTACTGTTTCTCGGCCAAACCACCAATCGCGGAGACATACGTGCCGTACGACGAGCCATGTGCGTTGACGGAAAGACCCAGCGCGCACAGGGCATCGTAGACGGTAGCGCCTTCGTTAAAGGTAAAGGTGCCACCAGAAGACACAGGATTGCCCACAGCGCTCGATGTGACCGAAACCGTCACTGTTATGTAGCTGGACTCCTGCGAGCCGCTCTGGCCGCCCGAGGAGGCGTTTCCACCATTAGAGGATGAGGCTCCATCAGACGACTGGCCACCGCCAGACGCATTGGAAGTATCACCGGCTCCCGTATTTTGGGCAGCGGATTTATCGCCAGACTTCTTGCCGTCCTGGTCCTCGGACTTCTTATTATCCGAGTTCTTGTCCGATTCCTTGTTTGAAGACTCGGAATCGTCCTTGGACTTGGACTCATCAGAATGCTTGGACTCATCTTTTGCGTCATTCGATGACTTGGAATCCTTGGAACTGGCCTCGCCCGAAGTCGTAGTCGAGCCAGACACCTTGGTGTCCTTGGTGACGACGCTCTCCCCCGTCACGGTCTGAATGATCCAGTCGATGGACCAGGCGCCGCTCTCGGAAGGATGAACGAAGCCCAGCGAGACGACAATCAGAATGGTGCACGCGGCAGTCAGAACGCCAAGGAGCGCCTTCCGTCGAGGGGCGGACGCCGCCGAAGCGGCGTCCTTTTGCTTTGCATCGTCAAGCTGGATAAACGAGGAATCTGGTTGCTTGGGGTCAGCGTCCTTGGATTTATTGGACACAGCCCTCACCTACCGACGTTTGGTGAACACGAACACACCGACGATGGCGAGACCGATGACGCCGGCGGCAACGCCAACGATGGCGAGTGGGTTGGTGCCAGTCTCCTGCTCGGAAGCACTAGAGGACTTCTTAGCAGTAGTCGTGGAAGCAGCACCCGTATCGGACTTGGAATCGGACTTCTTGTCGGACTTGCTGTCCTTCTTGTCAGACTTCTTCTCGTCCTTCTTATCGGACTTATCGGTGTCCTTCTTGTCGGACTTGTTGTCTTTGGTCTCGGTCTTGGTCGACACCGTCGTCTTGGTCACCGGCTTCTGACCCGGGGCGATAGCGCCGCCGGCCTGCTGGCCCTTAGAGCCGGAGCCGGAACCCGTGCCAGCGCCAGCGCCAGCGCCGGAACCGTTGCCAGTGCCACCGTTGCCACCATTAGTGCCAGAACCACCATTGCCGCCAGGGTTAACGGCATTCTTGGTCCACTTGGCATACAGTGTCATATCGGCCGTCACTGGCGTACTGAAGTCATACGCCTGCGTGCAAGTCTCATCGGTATACCAACCACCGAAAGTGTAGCCCTTGCACTGTGGCTGAGTCGAGGGCTCCGTCGCCGCCTTGCCTTCCTTCACGCGTTGAGAATCGGGCATCGCCGCATCCTTACCGTTGGCGTCGAACGTCACGGTATAGCGTTTGACCCTTTGGCCATTACCCTTGACAGCAAACAGCTTGCCCGAGTCATTGACATAGTAGAGTGAACCATCGGATCCGACCGAAATAGAAGCCATGCAGTACTGCTGGTCGCCCGCCACGGGCGTATAAAGCAGCTCGGCCTCGTCATCGCCAATACGGTAGCGATAGATGCCGCCCGGGTTGTTGTTGGACGTAAAGTAGACGTACGTCTCGCCATTCTGGACAGAAACGACCGGCTGCGACTTTACATCACCGCCGCCCGAAGCCCCCTGACGAATATAGCTACCGTCCGCCTTGCAAATGGAATAGTCCACGGAAAGCGTCTCGGCATCAATCACTGCAAGCTGACCGTAGTGATACGTGTACTTGTTCTGATAACCGCCCATAAAGGATTCGGTCGATGAGCCTCCGACCACAATCTTGCCGTTGGCCAGCACCGGCGTCGAGGTCGAGCTGTCACCAAACGTCACCTTGCCAAGCTCAGAAAGGGTTCCGTCCGTTCCAACCGAAAGCTTATGCAAAACGCCATCGGCGCTCACGACATAGGCAATCGATCCATCGACCAGCACCGTCGTGCGCACGCGCTCGGCAATCTTGAGCGACGCAACGGTCTTTCCAGTTTCGGGGTCGACCGTGCTCACCGTACCGGAATCATCTGCGATGACGCCATAATTGCCCGAGAACGCCAAGCCGGCCCAGTAATAGCCCTTGCTGTTCTCGTTCTTATGCTGCCACATAACCTTGCCATCGGAGATGCGCACGCAGAGCAGGTAGCCGTCGCTCGAGTCGGACCAGCTGGCCGATGCCGTCCCAAAGTAGGCAAAGCCGTCACGAACCGTAATGGACGCAAGAGACTGCTGAGCACCATCGGGGCCAGCAGGCAACTCATCGGTTACCCAAACCGTCGCCAGAGCATCAACCGTCAGCGCCTGCAGGCGACCGCTCGAAAGCGGCACGAGCATCACGCCGCCAGTGTATACCATACGCGAGGTCGAATCGATCTTTGCCGCCAAAGGCGATTCGGCAACGGTCTCACCCGTGTCGACATCTTTCTTGAGCAGCTTGGAACCAACGGCCACGTAGAGGTAGTCACCGACCAGCAACGGGTCGGAAATACCCTTGCTCCATTCGTTCGAGCCTTTGAGCTCGCTCACCCATTTTGCCTCAGCGTCTTTCGTGGGCACAGGAGCGTCGGTTACTTTGTCGGCGTTCGTATAACCAGGCCAATCGCTATCCCAGTTAGGACGTGAGGCACCCGGGTCAACAACAACACTGTCGACGCCGGGCACAGTATCGCCGGGAGCAAAAGCCCAAACGATTTTGTCGCCAGACTTGAACACATAATCGCTATCGAGCTGAGACCCAGGAACGCCGTTGACAAAGAACGACCATGCACCCGACAGCTCGATGCCATCAAGCGGAGATACGAGACTATAGACACCCCAATAGCCAAATTGGTCGTACATTTTTGACTTTATGCCAAGGGCATCGAAGTAAGCAGCAGAGGCATCCTTAATCGACGTGCCCTTAGCAAACACCTGGGTCGAAGGGCTCGTCCAACGCTGAGCTATCTCGGCCTTTTTGCCAATAATCTCCATCGTGACGGAAACCTGCTCGGGCGCGGGGTCGCCGTACTTCGAGTAGCACCAGACGACGGAGTCGCCGTCCTTGAGCGTGTAGCCGCCCGCGCCGGCCTCGGAGGCGCTGCCGTTGACGAACAGCTGCCAGTACGCGCCGGTCGCCGAGTCGTAGCCGAGCTTGCGGTCCTTATCGAAGGGCGACGTGATCGTGTTGAGCGCCCAGCCCCAGGTGCCGTTGGGGTCGTAGTCAGCCTTGAGGCCGGCCTGCTTGAAGAGCTGCTCGGAGAGGTCGGCCGCGGTCGAGCCCTCCTTCAGCGTGATCCGCTGGGCGGCGGCCCAGGTCTGCTGGGCGCCCTTGGCGTCGGTGCCGACGACGGAGCACGTGGCGGAGACCTGAGCGACGGGCGCGGGGTCGCCGTACTTCGAGTAGCACCAGACGACGGAGTCGCCGTCCTTGAGCGTGTAGCCGCCCGCGCCGGCCTCGGAGGCGCTGCCGTTGACGAACAGCTGCCAGTACGCGCCGGTCGCCGAGTCGTAGCCGAGCTTGCGGTCCTTATCGAAGGGCGACGTGATCGTGTTGAGCGCCCAGCCCCAGGTGCCGTTGGGGTCGTAGTCGGCCTTGAGGCCGGCCTGCTTGAAGAGCTGCTCGGAGAGGTCGGCCGCGGTCGAGCCCTCCTTCAGCGTGATCCGCTGGGCGGCGGCCCAGGTCTGCTGGGCGCCCTTGGCGTCGGTGCCGACGACGGAGCACGTGGCGGAGACATCCTGGCTCTCGGCCTTGGCAGGCTGAGCCTTGGCCTCTCCAGCGGCAGAGACAACGGCGGCGTCCTGCTTCGAGGTATCGGACGTCGATGCAGCCGACGCCTCATTGCCGGCAGCGCTATCGTCCTCAGTCTTGTCGGTAGGGCCCGAAGCTGTCGCGGCGGCATCTTGCTCGGCAGTGCCCCCATTCGCCACCTCGCCGCTCGCATTGAGGTCGGCAGCAGGGCTTGCCGCGGACTCACCAGAGCCGTTCTCGGCAGGCGGTGCCGTCTGAGCCACAGCCTCGGCAATGCCCTCGGCGCCCTCGGCCCACAGCTGAGCCGGCGTGGTGCCAAAGGCCATCGCGAAGGCCAGGAATGCCACCAGGCCGCGCTTGGCTACGCCGCGAGCAATCGCGCCACGGCGATGCAGCGAGGCGCGCTCGCGCTCGTCCTCAAACATATCCATTTGTCCCCCATTGTCTGTACTTGGAGCATTGCCCAGCGGCTGCCCCACGTCATCGCGCATGTTACGCTCGAGTTCCCCCATCGGGGTCCCCCTTCCCTCCAGAGCCCTATGCACACCGGCGGCATACGCCGCAGCCGCATGCAAGATGGGAGGCGATCCGACTTAACCTTAACGGCTCAGGCGCGTCGTCCGATCTGCGACGCGAACATCCCGAGCCAAGAGGAATTACGGTTACTGGTACAGCCGGGGACTTGCACCCCGATTCTCCCAAACGCGCAGGAAAACCGCGCGTTCGTGCGTCTCCGCACCACCATCTAGGCCATCGATTATTACCGTCAAGACGATATGAGAAAGCCATTTGGGTCGCCTCCCCCGCGGCGCAGCTTCTTTCCGCGGGCTCGGGATGCCACAATGGGCTTTGAGTATCGGCCCGTGCGGTAGCCCTTACCGCACCTGCGGGGAGGAGGCTTCCCATGCCCCATGTTACCTCCATCGGCCTGGACGTCCACGCGCGATCGGTCGCCGCCGCGGCGTTCAACCCCTTCACCGGCGAGGTGGTGCACCGTGACTTCGGGACGGACGCCGCCGAGATCGCGGAGTGGGCCCTCGGGTTCGAGGAGCCCAGGGCCTGCTACGAGAGCGGCCCCACCGGCTTCCACATGGCGCGCGAGCTGCGCGCGCTCGGCCTCGACTGCGCCGTGGCCGCCGTCTCCAAGATGCAGAGGCCGGCGGCGGACGCGCGCCGCAAGAACGACCGGCGCGACGCCGAGTTCATCGCCCGCATGCTCGCCACCCACAACATCGTGGAGGTCCCGCTGCCCGATACGGCCGTCGAGGCCGCCCGGGACCTCGACCGCGCCCTCGACGACGCCACGGTGGAGTACCGCCGCGCCAGGCAGCGCCTCAACATGTTCCTGATCAGGCTGGGCCACGTCTGGGACGAGCGCAACGCCGACGGGACGAGGAAGGGATCCTGGACGCGCGCCCACTGGAGGTGGATATCCGGGATCAGGCTCGAGGGGCCCCAGCGCGACGTGCTCGAGTACTACGTCACGGCCGCGAGGTGCGCGGAGTCGGACCGCCGGCAGCTCGAGAAGAAGGTGCTCGCCCTCGCCCGGACCGACCGGTGGCGCCCGGCCGTCGAGGCGCTCTCCTGCATCAAGGGAATCGACACCCTGACGGCCTTCAGGCTCGCAGCCGAGGCGGGTTCCTTCACGAGGTTCCGGACGGCCCCGGCCTTCGCGAGCTGGTGCGGGCTGGTCCCGTCGGAGCGCTCGAGCGGCGAGACCGAGCGGCGCGGCGGGATAACCAAGACGGGCAACCGGCTCGCCAGGACGGCACTGGTGGAGTCGGCGTGGCACTACCTGACGTGCACGCCCCGCCCGAAGGCCCCGGCGCCCGGCGCGGACGTCCCCGCGGCGATCCGGGCGCGCGCCGACGACTGCACCGCCAGGCTCTGCCGCCGCCGCGAGGCGCTGGCGGCGGCGGGCAAGAGCTCGTGCAAGGCAAACGCCGCCGTCGCGCGCGAGCTCGCCTGCTGGGTCTGGGAGATCGGGCGCCGGGCGGAGGGGACCCTCGGCTGACCCCGTCGGACAACAGGCCTCCCGCCGGGAGGGCCCGCGCCTCGACGCATCGCCGGCGCGCGTTCACGAACCCTTTTTGGGCAGCCCAAGGGCCGCGCCCGTGAACAAGACTGGTTTCGGACGAGCGCGCCGGACGGAGAATCGAAATGCGGTGGGGTGCGCGGACATACCGGGCTGACCGCCGGCAGCGCGCCCGCAAGAGCCCGCGGATATTAGCTTGCCAGGCAAGCGTCGACTAAACGTGCAGCGTGCGCGGGCCCTCCCGACGGGAAACGAAAAAGCCCGGTTTAAAACCGGGCTCGAACAAACACGCCTATTGACAATGGCTTTCTCATATTAAATGGTATCACGCAAAAGGGCCCCGCACACAGGCGAAGCCCAAGGTAAAAGCTATTGTTTGCGATAGGAAAATGCGGTGACGGTCGCAGCCTCTAGTGTTTGCCGCCGTGGCTGTTGAGCCAGATATTGCGGCCCAGCATAAGCGCCAGCACCAGCGCGCTCACGTAGCCCATAAAGCCAATGACCGGGATACCAAACACAACCGGCTCGATGCGTGCGTAGTACACCACCGACGAACCGATAAACAGGCCGGCGATAACGATAGCCATCGACATGCGGTCGATAATTCCGCCCAGCTGTCGCAGTGCCTTATCGCTGCTCATGATCTGCGTGTTCACCTTAAGCTGGCCGCGCGTAAGCATGCGCGAAGCCAGCCCCAGGTACTCAGCCGCCTCGAGTGAGCCCTTCGCCGCGCGATAGCTGCTCGCGGCAAGATCGCGTCCCATATCACGCACGCGCGCATAGGTGCTTTTTTCGTTTTTGATGTGCGTCTGGATGATCTGGATCATGTTGACGTTGGGCATATACTCGGTCAGCAAACCCTCGAGCGTCACCATGCCGCGGGCGAACATCGTCACCACGCTCGGCAGCTCAACGTCGTTTTTGCGCGCCAGATTGAGCAGCGAGGTCAAAAACTCGCCGATATCAAGGTCCTTAAGATCGAGCCCCGCAAAGTCGGCGACGATAAAGTCCAAGTCGGACAAAAAGGCCGAATGGTCGAGCTCGGCAGAATCGCCGCGCGTCACGGCAAAGCGCATGAGCGAGTCCTTGAGCTTGGGCACGTCGCCCTCGGCCACGGCAAAGATCATATCCTTGACGATACCGCGGTCGTGGCTCGACATACGCCCGACCATGCCCAGGTCAATAAAGTAAACGATGCCATCTTTGAGGATGATGTTTCCCGCATGCGGGTCGGCATGGAAAAAGCCATCGTCGAGCACCTGCGTCGAATAGTCCTCGACGATCGCGGCGCCGATCTTTTCCAGGTCATAGCCCTCTGCCACCAGACGCTCGAGATCGGCGATGGAGATGCCGTCGATGTAGTCCATGACCACCACGTGCTCGGTGCAAAGGTCCAGGTAGGATTTGGGACACGACACGCCATGCACGCTTTTGTGGAACTCATAGAAATCGTTGAGGTTTTTGGCCTCGGCCAAAAAGTTGGTCTCCTCGCGAAACGAGGTCCACAGCTCCTCGACCACGCCGTGCAGGTCAACAAACTGATCGGTGTTAACGAACTTGGAAACGATGCGCACCACCGAGCGAATGATATCGATGTCCTGCGCCATGACCTGTTGCGCGCCGGGGCGCTGCACCTTAACGGCCACGTCCTCGCCGGTCACCAGGCGGGCACGGTGAACTTGCGCGAGCGACGCGCTTCCGAGCGGATTGGGATCGATTGCGTCGAACATCTGCCCCAAGCGCTGGCCGTACTCCTCTTCCAGACAGCGGAGCACTACCTCATACGGCACCGGCTCTACGTCGGAGCGCAGGCGACGCAGCTCGTCGCAAAACCGCTGCGGCAAGATCTCGGAGCGGTTGGCCAGGATCTGCCCCATCTTGACGAACATGGGGCCGAGCTCTTCGAGCAGACGACGCAGGCGCACCGGCGTGAGGTTATCCCACACGCGGTACTTTTTGACCAGGCGAACAATCTGCCCGATGCGTTCGCGGCGGCCCGCCGGCGTGAGCTGGTATTCCTCGTCCGGCGCCATCGCGTCGGGTTCTTCGGGGACCATATCGACAGCGCGCGGCTTCTTGCGAGCACCCGAGACGGCGGCCTCAACCTCATCGACAACCGCCGTCTCGTCACCCAAGGGATCTAGATTGTTGTAATCGGTAGTGGAATCTGCCATCTGCGCTGCTACTCGGCCTCTTCGGCGTCCTCTGCGTCGTCGGGCTCAACGGACTCGACGGGCACCGAAGTCACGTTGTCCTCGACCGAATCGACGATGTCGCGCACATGGGCCAAAAAGGCCGTGCGCTCGGGGGCGGTCATGACGCGGACGCGGGCCAGGATAAGCTCGTCGAGCACGCGCTGTGCCGCGGTCTCGCCCTGCATGCCCAGGCGCTCGGTCAGGTCGGAGATGGTGCCGCCGGCCTGCTCGAACATGTCGGATACACTGCGGGCGATATCGGGGGTGCCGGCATCCTTGCGGACCTGCTCACCCTTGGTACCGAGGTCGTCGAGAACCTTCTTGCCGCCCTCGACGGCAACGGCGGCGGCACCGAAGCCCACGTTGATGGCACCGTTAACAAGCTGATCGAGTTTCATAACCATGGTTGGCTCCAATCATGAACAACTGCATTGGCCTTCTTGTACCCAAGATTGGGCGAACGACACAAAATCGTTTTACCGCCAAGATAGGAATCGAGCGGGGCAAAGCCTTTGACGGCGTTTGCCCCGCTCGTTCGCTGCAAGGTTGTCTTTACCTCACGTTATCGTTCATCGCGAAGGAATTCTTCATGGCACAGCTTGTGGTGTAGAGCACCTTGCCCAACAGAGCATCGGTCTCCATGCGTACGAGCTCGGCAAAGGCCTCGTTGGCGCGGGCGAGCTCGGTGGGCACCTCGGCCTCGGGCAGGGTGGCAACGGCAGCGTCAACGTCGTGAATCTGCTTGTGGCCCATGCCACCGACCTTCTCCTGGTAATCCTCGACCGCGCGACCGCACTCATGGAAGCGGACGTCAGCCAGCGCGCCGATCAGGCGGTTGGCCCAGTAGAAATTCTCGGACGTCACGCGAGCCTGCGTGTCGGCATAGTACTCGGGCATGGTCTCGACATTGGCGTACAGCGGCACGAGCGCGTTAAACGAGTTGGAGCCAAACGCCATCCACTGCACGGCGCGATACGCCGGCTGCGCATAGGGACGCAGCTGCAGCACGGCGAGCTGGCTGTTGCGGTTGATGCCGATGGGGCGATAGGCGCCGCGCGTGGCGGGCGTGCCCTTGCTGCCGTAGCAGTCGTACTCCGTACCCTGGTAGTGGCTCGAAAGCACGTACTTGATGTCCTCGATGGTCACCTTGCGCTCGGGCACGCGGCTCCAGGGGATGTCGTCGCTCTCGGGCGTGTAGTCGGCCTCGGGACCGTCCCACACATCGCTGGGGTTGAGGCAGCGCTGCATGTACCAGGCGCGCGGCGTGTTGTAGACATGGTCGCTGTCGCTGTGCGAGCCAAAGGCCTCGCGCGGATTAAAGACCGTCGCCGGACCGTCGCCCTCGACGCCCAGCGTCAGGTCCAGATGCCACTCGGCCATCCAGGAGCGCAGGTCGGCGGAACACATGTGGTCGACCTGAGCGCCCTCGGCGTCGTCCAGGTCAAAGCTGTCGATACCAAGCTGGTTGGGCATGGTCACATAGGCGTCATCGGGCACGCGCTTGGCGATCCAGTGGTGGCCGCCGATGGTCTCGAGCCACCAGATCTCGTCAACGTCACTAAAGGCGATGCCGTTGTTCTCGTAGGTACCGTAGCGCTCGAGCAGGTCGCCCAGGATACGCACGCCGTCGCGGGCAGACTTGGCGTACGGCAGCACCAGGGTCACCATGTCCTCCTCACCCAGACCGCCGGGCTGCGCCGGAACATAGCCGTCCTCGCCCTCGTTGCCCTTGGCGGGCACGTAGTCCACGAGCGGATCGGCGCCGCGGACGCGCTCGTTGGTGGTAAGCGTCTCGGTTGCGGACATGCCAACATTGAGCTCGTTGAATCCGGCCTCGGCCCAAATGCCATGACCCGGGACAACGTCGGGGACGCTTGTGTAACGCATGGGATTGTCGGGCAGCTCAACGGTCAGATGGCTCAGGACACTCGTGTAGACACGCGGCTGCTCGTCGGGATGCACCACGCGCATGCGCTTGGGCTCAAACACCCCGTTGGACGAGTCCTCGTTGCGGGCGACCAGGGTCGACCCGTCATAGCTCGCGTTCTTACCAACCAAAATCGTTGTGCACGGCATGCGCATCCTCCTTGAGCGAAGAAATCAAACGGCAACAGTGTATCGCTTCGGCGCAAAAAGGGCGAAACCGCCGCCCCGGCAGCCCCTGTGGGCAAAAAATGCCAAATATGAGTACTGTCACCAATTTAGTAACAGCAAATTTCCTTGTAATGAGTGCCGGAAATCCCCAATTGTCCAAAAGCAAGACAACGTTATTCCCCATATGTTCAATAAAATGGGCTCCCCGACGAGAATGAATATCGTTAGGGAGTCTAAAAGACGTAAAACATATGTGACTATCTTGGCAACAGTACTCATATTTGGCGTTTTATGACCACGTGGTATATGGCTAACCCCTCAAACAGCCCAAAACGCCTATTTCGATGCGCGCTCCGCCGCCACGATCACGTGCTTGGCGAGAATCGCAGTGGTCACAGCCCCCACGCCGCCCGGCACGGGTGTGATGGCGTTAACGATCGGCTCCGCAGCATCAAAATCGACGTCGCCGACCAGCTTGCCGGCGGCCTCGTCCCAGTTAATACCCACATCGATGATCGTCTGGCCCTCGCGAACCGCATCCGCGCCAATCGTGCGCGCACGTCCAACCGCGGCAACAACAATGTCGGCAGAACGGCACTCGGCAGCCAAGTCGCGCGTATGCGTATGGCATGTCGTCACCGTGGCATTGCGAGCCGTAAGCATGGCGGCAACGGGACGGCCAATCACCAGCGATCGACCGATGACCGCGACCTTGGCCCCATCCAGCTCAACGTCGTAATGGTCCAGCAACGCCAGCACGGCCTCGGCCGTGCAGGGAGCAAAGCCCTCGCCTCGCCCCGAAAGCGTGGTAAGCAGCGAGGCCGGCGTCATGGAGTCAACATCCTTGGCAGGATCGAGTGCCGCGGCAACTGCATCCTCGTCAAGCCCAGCGGGCAGTGGACGAAACATCAGGCATCCGTGAACAGCGGGTTCGGCATTGATGTCCTTAATAGCCGCCAGCAGCTCATCCTGCGAAACATCGGAGGGAAGCAATACGCGGCGAGCCTCGATGCCAACCTTCTCGCAGCGCTTGAGGGCACCGCGCTCGTAGGACAGGTCGTCCTCGCGCTCGCCTACACGGACAATGGCCAGCGTCGGAACAACGCCGCGCTCACGCAGAACAGCACAACGCGCGACAAGCTCCTCAGTCAACGCGCGGGCGACGGGAGCGCCCTTTAGCAGTTCAGCCATAGCTATCCCCTCTTCCTGGCTGCGTCGGCGGCGCGGCGCGCCAGCGCATCGGCGCGCGGCAGCCACGTATCCAGCAGCTCATCGCACGCCGCCTCGAGCTCCTCGGCGCGCGCCCGGTCTTTCATAGATGTGGTGTTGGCAAAGAGTGTCAGGCTCGCGCCCTGCATGGCGGCACGGCAGAACACGGCACCGCACGCCACGTCGGACAGCAACTGCCGGGAGCCCTTGTCCGCCATGACCTCGAGCAGCGCCAGCGCGCGCCCGCACGCATCCATAATGCGGTACGGAGGCATGGCTGCCACGTGTAGTGCATCCTGAATCGCAGCCGGTCGAGCCGGGTCATCACGAGGAATACCGTATGCCGCAGACACCTGGCCGTATGCACAAACATCCTCGGCGACCAGACCCACAAGTTCCTGCGCCAACTCATCCGCCTGGGCAAACGCGTGTGTCAGATCGTCCGCGCGATCGGCAAGCGCGGGATTAGTTGCCCCGTAGCGCGCGACCATCCCGCACAGCGAGGCGCCCAGTGCCCCCACAAACGCACTCGCGCTACCGCCGCCGGGAACCGGCTCGCGCGCGGCAAGCGCCTCGGCAAACCCTCGGCAGGTTTTGTCCATCATCTCTTGACTCATCGAAACACCTCTGCCCACCGCGCCGGCCACCACGGGCCGCACGCATAATAAAAAATGGGACAACGACGCCAGGAAGCGGTTGTCCCATTCATCGATCTTGTCCAAGCCAGTCTAGCCCATAAGACAAAGGCTGTCAGGAGCTCTGGCTATCGGTGTTTCCGATTGCCGGCTATAGGCACGGGCGCCTAGTCCACCTGGAACGTCGGCAACAGCGTATCGATAATCTTCGACCCCATGTCGCGGTTTGCAGTCGAGTACTCCAAATGCGCCGTGGCAATCGTCGAATCCGTAACGATCGTCTTTTCGTAAATGATCGTATCGTCCTCGCGCCACGAGACCACGTACCAGTTGTCGCCCTCTGCGGTATAGAGGTCGGCCTTGCCCGAGGTGTCCGCGTCGACGAACATCTCGTGTGCGGTTTCTTCGTTAATGTTGACGTAGCCAAACAGGTTGATCACAAAACCCGTCTCCGGATCCTCATACCTGGCGCCACTGCCGCTGGGAGTATCTTCCATCTCAAAGCGATTGGGAATCGACATGCTATAAGGATGCATGTCGTTCGTGTACGTATACACGTCGGTTAGGTAATCGTCCGAATCGCCCGAGCCGTAGTATGCCGATTCGTCCTCGGGAACGGCTTCGTCATCCGACGACGAAGACTCCTTGGCCTTGGACTTGTCATCCTTCTTCTTAGCAGAAGAATCTTTCTCGTCCGAAGACCCAGTATCGATCACCGAAATCTGCGTGTCAGAGCTCTTGGACCCGTTAAGCATCGTGAGCGCAAACACCGTGCCGCCACCGATGAGAACCACAACAGCACATGCCACAGCGATAATGACCGGCGCCTTGCTCTTGGGCTTTTGAGGCGCAGGCGCGACCGGCGGCATCGACTGGGTCAGGCCCGGGGCAGAGGAAGGACCAGCGCCCGTAGGCGTCGGCGCGGAGCCACCCGCAAGCGACGCCCCGCAATGCGTGCAAAACGTCGATCCATCGGGAACTTGCTGTCCGCATTTTTGACAGAACATCGTTCGACCTTTCGTGGTTTAGCTTTTGTCACAGCCAAGTCTATACGCCCCCACCCAGGGCGCTGTTGCGCAACATGAAAAAGCCGATGCCGAGCCGTGCCGTCCCATGCGCCTGCCCCAAACATGGGACACATGGCCCACCTTTCGAGACTCCCGGGCAGCACAAGCTGGGGCATATCTATAAGTAAGGAACCCGTTGGGGCACGGCCGCGCAACGGCCGAAAACTAAGAACGGAGGTATCGCCGCACCACACACAACGACATCCGTCACGCTTGCGAATAGCAACATACACCAACGGCTCCAACAACCCGCGGCGCCGTGATGTCATCGGCAGACAAGGAGGACGCCACCATGAAGAAAAAGACCCTATCGATCCTTTCCCTTTGCATCGCCCTCTTTGCCGCATTTGCCCTTGTCGGCTGCGGCGGAAGTGCGTCAAGCGGAGGCGGGGGCAGCAGCGCATCCAAGAGCGGGGGCAAGGAAAAAGCTCCCGTCGCCAAGAAGACCGACTTTATCTGGTTTAAGGTCGAGATGCCCGAGAGCGTTGGCGTAAGCGACTCCGCTGGCAAGAATGCCGACAGGGTCCAGCTCACCTTCCCCGAAGACGAGAACGGTTCGGCCGATCGCTTTATCCCCGTTTGGAAAAAAGCGCTGACGGCAGAGGAATCCCACGCCGACCAGGCAGAAAAGAAAGGTGATACGTTCCAGTGGAAGGACGGCGGGTCCGTCGAGTATAACGGCAGGACGTGGCTCGTCGGAACGTACGAGGACAACAGCGGCGTCTCAACACTCCTCTTTACCGACGTTGAGCCGGGAAGCGTCTACGTCCTCATCTCGAACTTCGATCCGCATAAGAAAGAAGCCGAGGCGCTCCTCAACTCCATCGAGTTTCCCGATGACATGGCGAAGGCAGTTGCCGAGGCACGCGAAGTCGAGATTTCGAGCATCGAGATCAAGCATTAGGGGATCGCACGCAGCATCGCATGCGCAGTCATTAAATGATCGGACGCCCAGCCAGGGTAGGATCGGATCGGCTGGCCCTCCCCTCTTTTACGCCCGAGCATATTGCCACTTGTCGGCGCAAATCAGGCCCCCAGAATGGGACACATGGCCCACCTGAACGAGCCGCTCGCGCGTACAGTAAAGGCAGGTAATCCATGGGCGGCTACAGATCGAGGAGGACACGACCATGAAAAAGAAGGCCTTTGCGATTCTCACCCTCTGCATCAGTCTCTTTGCCGCAGTTGCCCTGGTGGGCTGCGGTGGCAGCGGCGGCGCTACCGGAAGTGGCGGTGGCGGCGGAGCAGAAAAGCCAGCCGTGGATATGAGGACCGACTTCATTTGGTTTAAGGTCGAAGTCCCCGAGGGCGTCGAAATCACGGACGTTGCCGGCGACACGGCCAACAGGGCCCAGTTTAAGTTCACCGAGAGCGAGCATGCCAGCGACCGCTTCATCCCCGTCTTCGATCCTGACAAGAACGCCGATGAACTGTTTGACTACGAGGCAAAGTGGAAGGCCAACTCCGGATGGACCGAGAGCGATCCCGTTAAGTACAACGGCAAGACCTGGCGCAGCGCCTACTTTACGCACTCGGGCGGTGTGACGACCGAGTACTTCACCGACGTTGACGGCGGCAGCGTGTACGTGCGCATCGACAATGTCGAGGAGCACAAGGACGCCGTCGAGACCATGATGAAGTCACTGGAGTTTGCCGACGACATCGCCGAGGCCAAGACCGAGGCCATGGACGTTAAGCTCGAGGATATCGAGATTAAACGCTAAGCGACTGGCGAGCGCAGCGGGAAACACGGGCGCAGCGTAAACAAGCGACGGTATCCCAGCGCTTCGTACCAAGGGAGGGCCGGTAAACCGACCCTCCTTTTCTTATGCCGGTAGCCGACGAACGCGAGGACGCCGGACGCCGGAACCGCCCCAAATGTGGCAACAGTGCGAACACGACAAACACCCCAACACGTCCACCCGCCGATTTATTGCGCCGCGCAGACAATTAAACCGGCGTCTTTAAACATCTGGGAAGTATAGTGACCAAAACTATCGCATAACCGCACTCTGCGAATGGAGAAGTTATGACCGAACACCACGCCATCAGCCGTCGAGCATTCACGTTGGGCCTAGGACTCGCAGCATTGTCGCCATTTGCAAGCCTGCCCGAAACCGCGGCGCTGGGCCTTCCCGTGCGCGCGGCATTTGCAGAAGACACGCCCACACCGGCGAAGAGCCTCCATAGTTTCGTCATTCGCCTTCGCCCCGCGGGCTATTTTCGCACCGCAAGCGTCAACGAAGACGGCAACGTCATCGGCAACGTCTGCCACCTGTTTAATGACGGCACGTCCAGCAAACTCATCCTTGAGCGCGTAGAGACCGATGCAGATAATTCAAATTGGTATGCCATCCGCACCTTACTCAATTTCGAAGAGCATAAAAAGACGGGCTACAGCATTTGGTCGGTCGACGGCGACTCGGACAAAGATGGAAAGGTCATCCACGTATGGAGTGGCGAGTATGACAACAAGCCCAGCCGCGCTTTTGCGTTTGAACGCCAGTCAAACGGAACCTATATCATCCGAGACCGCACAAACGAGAAAAAAGACATTAATTACCTGGCCATAGAAAAGGACGGCAAAGACCAGGACAACAACAAGATCTGCCATAAGAGGAAGAGCATTCCGTGGGAGCTCGAACTTGTCGGTTACGACATGGGCAAGACCAATACCACGGTTAGCAGTATCGACTGGACCACGTATAGCAGCTACGTCGACGGGCCCTGTTGGATGAAATACGTCGACAACAACAAGTTCCTCGACGAACTGAGCATCCCGGGCACGCACGATTCGGGCACCTGCAGCGTGGACAACGACACCGAGCCCCAATCCTCCCAAGCAAAATGCCAGCAGGATTACATCCCCACGCAGCTGCTCGAAGGCGTTCGCTATTTTGATATTCGACTCGGAAAGGGTGAGAACCCCGGCATCGACCACGGAGCTTGTTACCTGCTCAAAAAAGACGGGAACTTTATGCATCTCTCCGATGTCATCGGGTACTTCAATACGTTTTTGAGCGAAAACCCGACAGAAGCGCTCATCATGCTCGTGTCGCGGGGCAATGGCGAGGCTACCGACGAAAGCCTCACGACGGCCTTGGGCAAGGTTTTTGATGAGAACCCCGACCTGTTCTACACATCGAGCCGCATCCCCACGCTGGGCGAGGTGCGCGGAAAGATCGTCCTGCTGCGTCGGTTTGGGCTCGCCGGCAACAGCGTAAGCAGCCACACATGGGGCCTCGACCTCACCCAATGGGACGACAAAATCGCAGCACACACCGACAGCACCTCTATGTGTCTCGTTCGAGACGAGCGGGGCTTTGAAGCCGTGGGGAAAACGGGTGACGAAGAGCCCTATTGCACCAAGGTATACGCCCAGGACCATTACGAATGCACAGGAACCGACAAAATCGGCTGGGTCGATATGGCGCTGCAGGAGACAACCAAGCTCGCCCGCATCATGGTGGACGTCGAGGACAATGACGGGGCCAAGGTAAAGGTCCTGGAGCACAGCTGGTGTATCAACTACACCAGCTGCACGAACTACAAGCAAGGAAGCAATCCTTTTACCGCAGCACGAGTGGTCAACGAGCATCTATACAAGAGCCAGTATATAAACAGCACCGGAAATGAGAGCACAAAGGAGGACTGCCTCAAGCACATTGGCATCATTGCGTCCGACTTTGTTGATGCGGCACTGGCCCGAAGCATCTACCAGCGCAATTACGATGCGAAGCACAAGCAGACCGTTTCGTACTACCTCCCGACCCGTATACGCATGACATACGGCGACTCGTTGAGCGATGCCTCACTCCAGGATGGAAAGACCGTTGGCGAGGGTCGTTTCCGCCTTGTCGACAGCAGCAACGTACTCAGCGTGACGGCTTCGGGCAACACGTTTGCCATCGAATACGTGGATGTCGACGCTTTGGGCAACGAGACCGTTACGGAACTGCAGGGTTCCGTGCCCATCGATATCGACCCGCGCGCACTGACGCCCCACTTTGAAGGGCTCGAGGGCCTTAAGGCCGGCGAGGACGTGCGCGCAAAGATCGCGGCGCCGCTCGAGGGCAAGCTCGAAGGCGATGCCTGCACCGCCCAGCTCGAGTTTATGCACGATGCAAACGGCGCTCCGGGCACGGAAATGGCCGAGGGCGAGGCATTTACCGCGGGAACGTACTGGGTGCGTGCGAATGGGCTTTTGGGCGACGCGGCGCAGAACTACACGCTTGCCAGCGACGGAGCCGCAAGCTTTACCGTAGCGGCCTCGGACGGTGCAGGCGGCGCCGGCACCGGCACTGGCGCCAACGCGGGCAGCGCTGATAAGAACGGTAAGGGCAACAAGGGCAAGGGCTCGGGCGGAAAGCTCGCCGACACGGGCGACGGCTCTGGCATCGCCGCCGGGCTCGCCGCTGCCGCCGTGGCGACGACGGTCGCCGGCACGGCAATGCTTGCCAATGACCGCGAGGGCAATGGAGACGTTGACGAATAGGCCAGCCGGCCTTTTAGACACATCGACTCAATCGGGGGCGCAGGATACCGTTCTGCGCCCCCGACTTTTACCATGGCCCGAAAGCTAACGTCGGCTACATCACCATGTTCAGCGCGTTAACAAACTCCTGGGCCTTCGCACGACTGCTCGGGCTAAAGACGCAAGCGGTTAACAGTCGATTGCGCAGAAAAACGTCGCGGCCCTTGATCCTGTTGACCCCGTGATGTCCTTAAGGTAAACGATCTCGGTGTGCTTGCCACCAAACGTGCCCTTCTTGAGCACCTCGATACGGTTAGGGTAGATCCTGACGTCTTTAAACCTGCCCGAACCTTTGTCCTGGAACAGCAAAGTGTTGTTGTCCATGCGCGTCACCTCCATAGGGCTCGTTAAAACTGTCTCTATGGCCACATTTAAGTCACCGCAAGGCTCCCATGCGAAGGTGCTAGACAGCACAGCAATTCGTGTCCGCGCGAGGCTTTAAACTAAATGCGATAAAGATGCATTCCACAAGAGGAAAGTGGGGCGACAGTGATGGGCGAACTGGCAAACCGTGGAGAATCGGCAATCGTGCCAGAAGTTTTTTACAAGCAGGTTTCCTCGATTCTCAACGCCGCTCGCGACAAGGCCTATACCGCCGTTAACTTTGCGATGGTTGAGGCGTATTGGGAGATCGGCAAGAGCATTGTTGATGAGCAGGGCGGAGAGGATCGTGCCAAGTATGGAGAGGCCCTGCTCAAGGCCCTCGCAATCAGACTTACCAAGGATTTTGGTAAGGGTTTTGAAGCAAGGGAGCTGCGCAAAATGCGTCAGTTCTATCTTGCATTTCCAATTCGGGACTCACTGCGTCCCGAATTGAGCTGGACTCATTACCGCAGGTTGATGCGCATTCCCGACCCTGATGCTCGCGCCTGGTACATGAACGAATGCGCCGATTCTCGTTGGAGCACGCGTCAGCTCGAGCGCCAGATCAACACCATGTTCCGCGAGCGCCTACTTGCCAGCAAGGACAAGGAGGCCGTCACCCAGGAAATCCAAAAGAGCGCCCCGGCTCGTCGCCCCGAGGATATCATCCGCGACCCATATGTACTGGAGTTTTTAGGTTTCTCGGACGATGCTGCGTTTCGCGAGAGCGATCTAGAGCAGGCACTCATCACGCATCTTCAGAAGTTCCTGCTGGAGCTTGGCCGTGGTTTCGCTTTCGAGGCGCGCCAAAAGCGCATCACCTTTGATGGGCGCCATTTCTATATTGACCTTGTGTTTTACAACTATCTAATGCGCTGCTTCGTGCTCATCGACCTTAAGACCGATGACCTTACGCATCAGGACCTGGGCCAGATGCAAATGTATGTGAACTACTACACGCGTGAGCTCATGAACGAAGGCGACAATCCGCCTATAGGCATCGTGCTCTGCGCGGACAAAAGCGACTCGATTGTCGAGTACACGCTGCCCGAAGACAACGACCAAGTGTTTGCCGCCAAATACCTGCCGTACCTTCCAAGCAAGGAAGAGCTGGCGCGCGAGCTGAGTGCCGAGTATCGCGCCATCAACGAAGCGACTAATGGCGAAGCGCAAGTGTAGTAGCACGTTACGACCGATACCCCCGACGGCGTTCCACTTCCCCTGGCATAAGAGGAGCATTCCATGACAGACAGACCGAAAACAACGCTACGCGACTGCATTTACGGACTCGCCGTCGGCGACGCACTGGGCGTTCCCTACGAGTTCAGGCCTCGTGGCACGTTCGAATGCACCGACATGATCGGCTACGGCACACATGGGCAGCCCGCCGGCACCTGGAGCGACGACACATCTATGACGCTTGCTACCTGCGACTCGATTAGGGAGCTCGGGCATATCGACGCCTCAGACATGCGCGACAAGTTCGTAGGTTGGATTGCCCGTGGCGAGTATACGATCGACGGCGTTTTCGATTACGGCGGCACGACCGCCCGCGCCTTGCATGCCGGCAAAGGAGGCTCCGGCGAACGCGACAACGGTAACGGTTCGCTCATGCGCATCGCGCCCCTGGCGTTTGTCAACGCGACTGACGACGAGATCTGCGAGGTCTCCGCGATAACGCACGCCCACAGAACGTCGACCGATGCATGCGTCATATTTGTCGAGCTGATGAGAGACGTGCTGAACGGCGCACTCCCCTCGTGGGCACTGCGGCTGAAAGGCGTACCTGAGCAGGAAATCAGGTCAGGTGGCTTCGTGCGCGACACGCTTAAGGCCGCTACCTGGTGCTTCGTCAACACCAACAGTTACGAAGATTGCGTGCTTGCCGCCGTCAATCTGGGCGACGACACCGACACCACCGCAGCCGTCGCAGGCGCCCTCGCCGGCACGGCATACGGCATCGATGCAATTCCGCAAGAGTGGATCGACACCCTGCGCGGCAAAGAGCTGATTGAACGGTGTTTGTTTTAGGACACGTCTTCAACGAAGACAACGTCAGTCAACGCAAATGACTAAGGGACCGCATAAATGATGATTACAGAATGCACCGTCATGGGTCCGTTCATCACAGAGCAAAGTACCGTGGGGCCGTACACCGTGTTGGTATTCGAATCCCCGCTGCCGCAGAAAAGGGCCGGTTGCAGCCGACCCTTTAGACATTAGCACCTGCGTTGCCCGCGCTTCCAAAGTTGACCGACTGAGGAGCGGGTTCCGCGGTACGCCCTGATTTTACCCAGCGAAGCGGCTCTTTTGCAGTCGCTCCACCTTTTATTTACATCCACCGCCACAAGCGGATGCCGCGCGAACGAGAGCAAAGAAACAACGCCGGCGCGGCCAACAGAACAGACAATCCATGCGACCAAAGAAATAGAAAAGCGCCCGCGGCCTCGGTTCTTCACCCAGGTCTAGGCGCTTTTCTTGACACCATCGCACCACATCCGCCATCGCCTCCGGCCCGACACTCATTAAAATGCAAGCGGGAAACGACCTCAAGATCACCAACAACAGCTTCAAGCAAGCGCTTGGGCAACTGTCACAACACGAGCGCCGATAAATAGAAGCCTATTTAAATAAGTCAGAAAGCCTTGCCACCAATTGTCGTTCTGGCGCGATCAACCGATAATGAGTCCTAGGCCCTTTCGACACCACCTATATTGCGAATCAGCACCGCCGCCCACCCGACCGAATATTGCCGTTCGGCACCGCCATTAAATGCCTTCCCGCGCATCCCGTTACGCTCGGGCTGCCATGCAGTCCAGAGAACGAGGAGGTTCCACATGGCGAGAAGGATCAGGGCCAGGGAGGTCCTGAGGCTGAGGTCGGTGAACGGGCTTTCGCAGAACGCGATCGCCCGCACCGCCCACGTCTCGAAGCACAGCGTCCAGGACGTGCTGGAAGCCGCGAGGGAGCGGGGCGTCTCCTGGGAGGACGTCGAGGGGATGTCCGAGGAGGCCGCCTACGCGCTGCTGTTCCCCGGCAGGGGCGACGCCGGGCCGGTGCACGCCGACCCCGACTGGGCACGCGTCCACCGCGAGCTCGCGAGGACCGGCGTCACGCTCAAGCTCCTGCACGCGGAGTATGCCGACGGGTGCGCGGAGGCCGGCGCGCCGTCGATGTCCTACGACAGGTTCTGCAAGCGCTACCGCCAGTACACGGTGTCGCGCAACGTGGTGAGCCGCGTCGGGCACAAGGCGGGCAGGAACATGGAGGTCGACTGGTCGGGGCCCACGATGCGGCTCGTGGACCCCGCGACCGGCGAGGTCAGGAAGGTGTACCTGTTCGTGGCCTGCCTCCCGTTCAGCCGGTACAGCTACGTCGAGCCGACGCTCGACATGAAGCAGGATACATGGCTGCTGTGCCACGTGCACGCCTTCTCCTTCCTGGGAGGCGCGACGCCCTGCATCGTCCCCGACAACCTGAGGACCGGCGTCACCGCCCACCCCAGGGCCGGGGAGCCGGTCCTGAACGCGGCCTACGAGGAGCTCGCCGCGCACTACGGCTCCGCCGTGATCCCGGCGAGGGTCAGGAGGCCCCGCGACAAGCCGAGCGCCGAGAACGAGGTCTGGGCCGCCGCGACCTACGTGATAGCGGCGCTTCGCGACGAGGTGTTCGCCGACATGGCGGCCCTCCGCGCCGCCGTCGCCCGGAGGGTCGCGGAGCACAACGACGCGCCGTTCGCCAAGCGCGAGGGCTCGAGGCGCGAGGTGTTCGAGGAGGTCGAGCGCCCGCTGCTGAGGCCCCTACCGGCCGAGCCCTTCGAGGTGTGCGAGTGGGTCTACGGCCGCAAGGTCCAGGCCAACTGCCACGTCGCGTACGCCCGCAACTACTACTCGGTGAGCCACCTGCTCGTCGGCTCGACGGTCGACCTGCGCGTCACCGAGGGCAAGGTGGAGGTCTTCTCCGGCGGCGAGCGCGTGGCCACGCACCCCAGGTTCCCGTCCTACGCGAGGAACCGCTACTCCACGCGCGGCTCGGACATGCCCGAGGGCAGGGCGTGGTCGGACTGGGACGCGCCGCGCATCCGCGCCTGGGCCTCGAGGGTCGGGCCCTCCTGCTCCGAGCTGGTGGACAGGGTGTTCGCCTGCTACGAGTTCGACGAGCAGGGCTTCAACGCCGCGCTCGCCGTGCTCAGGCTGTCCAGGCGCTACACCCCGGCGAGGCTCGAGCGGGCGTGCGGGATGGCGCTCGCGACCGGGAAGAGGTCGCCGCGCTACCGCGACGTCGAGCCCGTGCTGAGGTCGGGGCAGGACAGGGCGCCAGCCGGCGAGGCGTCCGGGGACTGCGGCTACGTGCGCGGCGCCGGCTTCTACGGGGAGGAGTGAGCATGGACGTCAACGCGGAGACCGCCCGCAAGCTCAGGGAGATGGGGGCGGCCGAGCTGCTCGCCGCCCTCTCCGCCCAGGACGAGGCCGTGTGCGCCGGGATGGCGTTCGCCGAGCGCGTCCAGATGGCGGTGGACGAGGCGCACTCCGACTTCATCACGCAGAAGGTCCGCAACCTGACGAGGAGGGCCGGCCTCAGGTACCCCGAGGCCGACGTCCGCTCGGTCGACTTCTTCGAGGGCCGCGGCCTCGACAGGGTGGCGGTGGCCGAGCTCGCGACCTGCGGGTTCGTCGGGCGCGGCGAGAACGTGGTTCTCCAGGGCCTCACCGGCACGGGCAAGACCTACCTGGCCTGCGCGCTCGCGAAGGCCGCCTGCGCCAGGAGGGTGAGGTCGTGCTACGTCCGCCAGCCCGACCTCGAGGACCTCTGGCGCGAGAGCCGTGACCGGCCCGGCGGCGAGCGCAAGCTCGTCCGCAAGTACGGGGCGTTCGGCCTGCTCGTGATAGACGAGTGGCTGCTCGACAGGCCGGACACCGAGTTCAGGTCGATGCTGCTGGAGCTGATGGAGCTGAGGTACGGCACGGCCTCGACCGTATTCTGCACCCAGTTCAAGAAGAAGGACTGGCACCCGAGGCTCGGCGGCGGGGTGCATGCCGACGCCATCATGGACAGGATCGTGCACAACGCGGTCTGGGTCGACATGGGCGAGGCCAACATGCGGCAGCGCCGCGGATAGACCGGTAGCAATAAAAAAGCACCGGGGCCAGTGTCGGCCCCGGTGCCCAAGCGCGATATCGGCGGTGCTGTTTCGCGATATTCAACAGTGCTCAAGCGAGCAAATACTCAGATAAGTCAAATGGCAACTAACGGGTGTCAGATATACCAATATATGCAAGATTAACTGCTAGAATGCAATGGTGGACAGGCTCACCAACGTCGTGGAAGCATAAGGTAAGGAGTGCGCATGATTGCTGTCGATTACAGCTCCTCAACGTCATTTAATGAGGATGCTTTCGAACAAGGCATCATTGACCACTTGCAAACGAGTCTGGGGTACGAGCACCTCTATGGACCTGATGTCGCTCGTTCCTCCGACGCGTTTGACGACGCCTTCCTACCTGACGTCATTGGGCCCGCTCTTGAGAGCATTAACCCCACGCTCAATCGACGCGCGATTGATGCCTCAATAACTAAACTAAAGGAAATCGAGGGCAGCGACCTCATCGCCAAGAACAGCATCTTTATGGACATGCTCCAGAACGGTGTGGAGACAAGCTGGTTTGACGGCAAAGAAGAGCATACGGACATCGTGCGCTTGGTCGATTACGACAATCCCGAAAAGAACTGCTTCCACGTTGTTAACCAGTGGACCTACATCGAGTGTGGCACCAACAAACGTCCAGATGTCATCGTATTCGTCAACGGGCTTCCGCTCGTTCTCTTTGAATTGAAGTCACCCGCTCGAGCCGACGCTGACAGCGAAGATGCCTACCAACAGATTCAAAACTACAAACGACAGATTCCATCGCTTTTCGTGTACAACGCCTTCTGCGTCACCAGTGACATGCTTCACACCAAGGTTGGCACGATCACCGCCAACGAGTCACGCTTCGTTGAGTGGAAGAGCGTCGATGGGAACTACGAGGCCACCCAGTACGCCGATTGGAAAACCCCTCTGGACGGCATGTTCCCCAAGGAGCGGCTCATCGACATCCTGAAGAACTTCATTCTGTTCTCCGAGGACGCGAAAATCCTCGCGGGATACCATCAGTACTTCGCGGTGAACAAAGCGCTCGAGAGCGTGCATGAGGCCATCGGCGGCGACGGCAAGGGCGGCGTCTTCTGGCACACGCAGGGCTCGGGCAAGTCGCTTTCGATGGTTTTCCTTGCCCATCTGCTCGAAGAGAAACTCGACAGCCCGACCATCGTGGTAATTACCGACCGCAACGACCTCGACTCGCAACTGTTCGCGCAGTTCTCCAGATGCTCAGATTTCCTGCGCCAGACGCCCGTTCAGGCGCAGAGCCGCGCCGATCTTGCGCAGCAGATCTCGAGCCGCCGCGCCAACGGCATCATTTTCACCACCATGCAGAAGTTCGAGGAGGAGGCCATCGCCCTCTCCGAGCGCAAGAACGTCGTCGTGATGGTGGATGAAGCGCACCGCGGGCAGTACGGGTTCGAGGAGAAATATGACCGTGACGGCAAGAAGCACACGGGCACCGCGTTGCTCATCCGCCGCGCCCTTCCGAATGCGACTTTCATCGGCTTTACCGGTACCCCTATTTCTGCCGAAGATCGATCGACTCGCGAGGTTTTCGGCGATTATATTGACGTCTACGACATGACTCAGGCAGTAGAGGACGACGCAACTCGACCCGTGTTCTACGAGAGCCGCGTCGTCGCACTCAAACTGGATCAGAGCATCCTTGCAAAAGTTGACGATGAGTACGAAAAGCTAACCGAGCAGGCTAACGCCGAAACCATTGACGCAAGCAAGCGTAACTTTGCAAATCTGGACGCCGTTCTAGGTGCACCCGAAGTCATCGATGCCTTGTGTCAGGACATCGTAGAGCACTATGAAACCAACCGTGCGCACGAACTCACCGGCAAGGCAATGATTGTTGCGTATTCGCGCCCCGCTGCCATGGCCATATATCAACGTATATGCGAGCTGCGACCCTCTTGGAAGGACGAGGGCAAGCTCGGCGTTGTCATGACCATGGGCAATCAAGACCCCGAGTGGTGGTTCGACGTCGTAGGCAATAAGGCCCATGTTAAGGAGATGGCAAAGCGGTTTAAGGATGACGCCGACCCGCTTAAAATCGTAATCGTCGTAGACATGTGGCTCACCGGTTTTGACGTGCCGAGCCTTGCCACTATGTATGTGTATAAACCCATGCGCGGATATAACCTGATGCAGGCAATCGCACGCGTAAACCGAGTATATAAAGACAAGGTTGGCGGACTGGTTGTTGACTACGTAGGCATAGCTAACGCCCTTAAACGCGCCATGAAGGACTACACCAAGCGCGACCAAAAGAAATACGGCGACATGGATATCGGGAAAACCGCCTATCCTAAGTTCTTGGAAAAACTGGCGGTCTGTCGCGACAAAATGTTTGGCTACGATTATTCGGAATTCATGAGCACCGAGTCCGCCGCACGTCGAAGCGAACTCATAACGGGTGGAGTAAATCATATCCTTGCACCCGGCGACGAAGATATCACCCGCGACTTTGTTGAGCAGGCAGGAGTCATGCTCAAAGCCTATGGACTCGCCAAAAGTCGCGCAACAGACATGCAACGCATCGAGGCTGGCTATTTCCAGGTTGTTCGAGAGCTCATCCTTCAGCTCACCGAGCAGGGCGGCACCCACAGCAAAAAAGGAGGCAAACTTACCCTTAAGCAGGTAAATGACCGCATCAATGCACTACTCGAACAGAACATCGTCCATACCGACGGCGTAATAGACCTGTTTAAGGTGGAAGACGAAACGGTTTCGATTTTTGATCCCAAGTTTCTGTCGAGCCTCTCGCGTATGAAAGAGAGGAACTTGGCTTACGAGTTGTTGAAAAAACTCATCGACGACCAGATCAAGGGCTACCGCAAGAAGAGCGTGACGCAGGCAAAGAAGTACTCAGAACTCATGCAAGGCATGGTAAATAGCTATCTAAATGGACAGCTCACAAACGCTGAGGTATTCGAAGAAATGCTCAAGATGGCAAAAGAAATGCTTTCCGAAAACCAAAAGGCAAAGGAGCTTGGGCTTAGCGAAGAGGAGTTTGCGTTTTACGAGGCACTAACACAACCGCAGGCAGTCGCCGACTACTATCGCGAAAGGAATGACGAGTTGGTCGCCATCACGCAAGAGCTCGCTGCGAAGATGCGCGAAATGCGCACGGTCGATTGGCAGAAGAAACAAAGTGCACGCGCTGCTATGCGCGTTGCAATCAAGCGTCTGCTCAAACATCATAAGTATCCGCCAGAGGGCATGGAGTCGGCACTGGCCACCGTGATGGATCAGTGCGAACTCTGGGCCGACAATGCAGCATAGGGAGTTAAAACAGCATGGCTAAAAGCAAGGCTAAGGACACCAAGAAGAACACGGCCGATGTTGGCTTTGAGGACCAATTGTGGAACGCCGCAGACGTGCTGCGCGGCAACTTGGACGCTGCTGAGTACAAAAACGTCGTATTAGGCCTCATTTTCCTGAAGTACCTCTCGGACCGTTTCGACGAACGCTATCTAGAGCTCGTCGCAGAGGGTTACGGCGACGAGGAAGATCGTGACTGCTACATGGAGCAGAATGTCTTCTTCGTTCCCGAAGAAGCACGTTGGGCGAACATCTCACAGGCGGCGCATACGCCCGAAATTGGCCAGATCATTGACAATGCCATGCGCGCCATCGAGCGCGAGAACGACAAGCTCAAAGACGTGCTGCCCAAGAACTTCGCTCGTCCCGAACTAGATAAGCGACGCTTAGGCAACGTCGTAGACTTATTCACAAACGTACAAATGACCGATAACGAGAGCGAGAAGGACCTGTTAGGGCGCGCATACGAATATTGCCTACAGAAATTCGCATCAATGGAGGGCAAAAACGCCGGTGAGTTCTATACGCCGTCGTGCATCGTGCGCACGCTAGTTGAAATCCTCCAGCCTTTCCACGGTCGTGTGTACGACCCCTGCTGCGGCAGCGGAGGCATGTTCGTGCAGTCCGCCGCCTTCGTCGAGCACCATGGCGGCAACGTGGTACAGGACATCACTATCTTTGGCCAGGAGAGCAACCCTACCACGTGGAAGCTCGCAAAGATGAACCTCGGTATTCGCGGCATCGAGGCCGATTTGGGCAACTATGCAGACACCTTCAGCGCCGACCAGCACAAGAATGAAAAGTTTGACTATGTGTTGGCAAACCCACCCTTCAACCTCAAGAACTGGGGCGGCGAAGCGCTGCAGGAAGACGTACGTTGGAAGTACGGCATGCCGCCCACGGGCAACGCCAACTTCGCTTGGATGCAGCATATGATTTGGCATCTTAACGGCACGGGCAAGATTGGCCTCGTATTGGCAAACGGGTCGCTTTCGAGCCAGACGAGCGGCGAGGGCGATATCCGACGCGCTATCGTAGAGGACGATTTGGTCGAGGGCATTGTAGCCATGCCGGGGCAGCTGTTCTACAGCACCCAAATTCCCGTGTGTCTGTGGATCCTGAACAAGAAGAAGGCTCAATCCGGCAAGACGCTATTCATCGATGCCCGCGAAATGGGCACCACGGTCTCTCGCAAACTACGCGAGTTTACCGAAGAGGACATCAACAAAGTTGCATCCGCATTCGACTCCTTCCGCAAGGGCGAGTTCGAGCCCGTGAAGGGGTTCAGTGCCATAGCGGATTTGGATGAAATCGCCAAGCAAGATTTCATCCTGACGCCCGGTCGCTACGTAGGCATTGCCGAGCTCGAAGACGACGGCGAGCCGTTTGAGGAGAAGATGGCACGCCTAACCAGCGAGATTTCAAAGTGCTTTGAAGAGTCCAACCGCTTGCAGGAGCAGATTAAGAAGAATCTGGAGGCGATTGGTTATGGGATGTAGAGTCGCACTTGGTGACGTTTGTAGCTTCTACCGCGGCGCCAGCGTCCCCCGTACCCGCATGTACGATAAGGGTGCCTATCTTTACATTCACTATGGAGATCTTTACAAAGGTTTCGACCTACACATCGACGTTGAAGACCCCGCAAAACCCATCCCATACATCCTTAACAACGAAAAGATTAAAGACAGTCAGCGTCTCAGAGACCAAGACATCGTATATGTGCTGACCTCAGAGACAGTCGATGACCTTGGTCATGCCTATTTGTTTAACAATCCAAAGGAAAAGCCTACCATTTCAGGCACCGAAACAACCATCGTGCGCGTCAATCGCCGAGACCTCGTCGTGCCGGCTTACCTCAACTATCTTATGAGCTCTCCGCGCTTTATCAGAGAGCTCCGGCAGTACACGAGAGGTATGAAGGTATTCCGTGTCCATCCCAAAGACGTGGCACGAATCGAAATTGATTTACCGCAAACTGAGGTTCAGCATCAAATTGTTTCAATACTTGACGCGATATATGCAAAGCAGCAAGCAAACTCTAAGCTAAATGGCTATTTACTTGAGTTGATGAATGTTCAGTACCAACATTCCTTCTGCTGCAACAAGTTAACCCTCGGGTCAATTTATGACATTGCTGATGTTGTTTATGGAGCAGCGTTCAAGTCTGCCTTGTTTAACGAGGAAAAGGTAGGGTATCCCCTGATCCGCATACGTGATTTGAGCACCTTCTCTCCGCAGTATTGGACAAATGAGGCTCATCCAAAAAAGGTATTCGTACATCCTGGTGACGTTTTAGCGGGAATGGATGCCGAATTCACGCCATGTCTCTGGCAGGGTGAAATGGCTGTACTGAATCAGCGAGTTTGCCTGTTCGAGCCCGCTGCCAATTCGGGAGTTTCAAGAAGTTATTTGCTTATGGCATTGAACCCATTGTTGGCTTTCATCCAGAACTACGCCTCTGGTACTACCGTCGCGCATATGGGAAAAGGCGATTTGGAAGCGTTGAACGTGCCTATTCCTGCAAGAGGAGATCTCGAGAGGTTTAATACTATTGCAGAGCCATTGAGAGAACAGATCGTTCAGAATTCGACACAGAACCGAAAACTGGCTGCTCTTCGTGACGCTCTTCTCCCCAAACTTATGTCGGGCGAGATCGACGTCTCAAGGGTCGATTTTACGCAGCTAAATAGCCATTTAGCTTAGTGTTGAGTTCAATTTTATTGTCCAGTAAACCCAGGACGCCAGAAATAGCGGTCTGTGTTTCGTGATCCGGAACACAGACCGGGCATAGATGAACGTGATTGCGATTTATGCCCGGCACGGCGCTTGCAGTTAAGTAGTCTCGCCATGGAATAGTTTTGAGTAGGTAATAAACGAACTTAGGATCATTGCCCTTAAAGTCTGTCGAGTACAAAGACGTATTTAATGGCCAGCAAGCTGCATCAGAGAAAAAAACTTGGCCAATAGTTCCGTAGCGTCCAGTTACGACGCATGGACCCTTAACGGCGGCTTCCGAATGCGTGCCCGTTTGTCCCGAAGATGAGAAAACCGGATAGGGGCCATCAACCCTGCTGCTGGAAGGGAGGTCAAACCCCCTTTTTAGATTAACAATCTCTCCCAAGGTCTTTTGCGTCCAGCTCATTCCAAATACTTCCTGTGCGAAGCCTTCACATTGCTCTGATTAACCATGGCGTAGTACATGGTTGTGTCTATTTTCGCATGGCCCAACAGCTTTTGCACCTGCTCTATGGGCATTCCCTTGTCGATTGCATGGGTGGCAAGCGTACGGCGAAACTTATGCGGATGAACGCGGTTGATACCGGCGCTTCTGCCTAGGTCACGTAAACGGAGTTCTATGCTCCCCACCGTAATACGTCGAGCTGAGGAATCGAGCGCGACAAATAATGCAGGACTCTTGTCAGCACGGCTCGAAAGATATTCCGTAAGATGAAGCTTAGCGCGCGCATCGAAGTAAACGGGGCGCTGCTTATTTCCCTTTCCCATTACAAGGCATTCGCGCTCGTGCAGATTGACATCCTTCCTGTCGAGTCGCACAAGTTCGCCAATACGCATGCCCGTCGAAGCGAGTAGATCAACGATGGCAAGATCTCGCTTGGACTCACAGGCGTCCCGCAATACCTCCAGTTCCTCATCGCTAAGCACCTCTTTGGTTACTTGAGCTGTTTTGACGCGACGAATGCGCCTTACAGGACTTTTCACAATGTAATCCTCATCTTCAAGCCACGAAAAGAAGCTCGACATGATACGACGTATATTATCGATTGTGACCTTACTAGAACCGCGTTTCACCTCGTAATCATTGAGATAGCGGCGCAAGTCGTCGCTCTCAACCTGGGTATAGGGCTTAGCAAGCGCTGTGTTCATATGCCGTAGGGTTGCCTCATAGTATGCAATGGTTTTAGGAGAGCATCCCTCGACCTCTTTAGCGGTGAGAAAGAGCGCAAGCAGATCTTGCCCTGGCTCTGTTTGTTTCGGTCCGAGTACCCGTCTAAGCGTAATGGTTAGATGTTTGAGCTGGTGTGAGTCGAGAAGGCCCTGCATTTCCGAAAGTACGGTATTGATGACAGTTTCCACGCTGTTCCTTTCGTCGAGTACGATAGCCACAGTGTGGACGGCGCGTTGTACATAGTGAAGTAAATGGCTATTTAGCTGCTTGAGGTTGAGCCCTGAGACATCGATCTCGCCCGTCATGAGCTTGGGGAGAAGGGTGTCGCGAAGAGTTACAAGGTGGCGACTTTCTTCACACAGATTACGGTATGCAGCGAAAAGGGGCTGTAGGTAGTCGAGCGACCCCGGATCCGGCATAGATACCTCGAGTTTTTTTAAATTACGCTGGCTTATCTTCATTTGGACTGCACCGGTAACAATATGGCCGATCGAGGTGCGCCTCAACGCGACATATATAGCTTCTAGAGGATACGCGCCAGCAGCTTTCAGAATATGGGCATGGTTGTTGACCCAATATCTTCCCCAGACGTACTGAAGAACGGGCTTCCCCTCAGAATCGATGACTGAGCCGTCTTCACCAAGCAACACCCGCACCCCATCGAAAAGGTAATCGTCGACATAATCCATGATTGACGTTGCCCCGTAATATGGATAAGGCCCTTTTCGACTCTCGCGATCCCTGCTATTTAGAGGAACTCTCTTTGAATCTTCGAGCCCGATGATATCTCCGAGCCTCACATTGGACGCACGCTCTTTCAGCGCAGCCTCAAATTGCGCTGTTGCCAAATCAAGTAAATAGCCATTTAGCTGAAACCCTACGACCATTCGGATGTCATATCCCCGCAATACAAAAAACGGGGCAGCTCGCGCTCCTGCGAACTGCCCCGTATCCCCGGCCATCACGCTACAGCGCCAACCAGCGCCACTCCCCTACTTACCAAATATCGCGCCAAACAATCCCTTGCGTTTGGGCTTCCCCTCTCGGTAGGAACCCTCGGCCGCCGCTGCCACCTGACGCGGTTGCTCGCCGCCTCCGCGGCGTACGATCTGGTACAGGAACGGCGATTTAACGTATTTGACCTCGATGGGCGTGGCGCGCACGGTGCTTTCACTCGACAGCAACACGTTGGGATTGAGCGGTGCCACCACATGTGTCTCGCGCTTGTCGCTAAACACCACCGCGGCCGCGCGACCCGTCTGGCCGTTTACGGCGATGCGCACCTGCTCGCCGTCGCGGCTATCCGACGCCGGGCGATCGACAAAGTAGACCGGCACCATCACCAGACCGTCCTTGTGCTTGCGAGCCTTGCGCGCCCAGGCGCGGATGCTCTTTTTATTGAGCCCCAGCACCGCCTCGGCATCGTTGCCGGCAATATCGAGCGCCAGTCTATCAATGACCACCTGGTCCTTGGTAGACGCATCGACGGAAACGACGCGGAAGTCGCCTTCCTGCATAGCGGGATCGAACGGTCCCACCTTGCCAAAGTCCCACGGCTCCAAAATGCCCATAAGGCGAACGTCCAGGTAGTTTGCCCTGGGATATGCCCAGTCGAGCACCTCGTAGTACACCAGGGTCTCCTTGCTCAGCCCCTTGCCCGGGAAGGACGCCATCATGCGCAGGTCCGCCAACGCCATGGGGAAATAGAAGAGCATCATGTCGTTTTGGATCGCGTCCTCTACATCGTGCCCGGCAAAGGCATCGGGATACTGGCACACCAGCTGCAGCGCGTTGGCACGCGCCTGCTGCGGCGAAATTTCACAGGGAATACCCTGCTCGGGTACATACTCCGCACCAACGCCCATGGTCAGGCGCTTGCTAAAGGTACCGGGCTTGAGCAGGTCGGCAACGCCGATCTTATTGCCGCATGACGGGCACTCAAACACGCGCTGAGTCGATGACCCCTCAAAGGATGCACCGCAGAAGGGGCACGGGATGCTCACGTGCGTGGCATCTTGGAACTCTTGCGCCGTGCCACGGTCCTCCCACAGCAGATGCTCCAGAACCGACTGATTGCGCCAGTGCGAATTAAAGAAATACCAGTCCGGGTCTACCGGGCGCTCAAGCTGCGAGACGTGCGTGAGCTTGAGCAGCCCGTCAACCACCGTCAGCGGCGTATGACGGATACCCAGGACGCTCTTGGGCTCCCCCGCATCAGCCTGCCACGAAACGACCGTGCCGCAATAGGCGCACTCAAAGCTGCGTTTAGCCTGGTGCGAGTACATAGGGCCGCCGCAGTTTTGGCATTTAATGGCAAACATCTCGTCCATGGATACGTCCTCCTTTGCACAGGGGCTGTCGACATTAAGTATGTCGGGCAGGCAGGCACATGCCCATACCCATGTGGCCCAAAATGGAGCACCTGGTCGGACGGGAAGGCGCACTCGTTAGCGCCGGCAGACCATTGCTGCATTTTCTGAGCATCGGTACACGTTGCGTCTGTGCGAGCTACACTATCCCCTTAATAAGAATGCGAGGAGATACGCCATGCTATTTGTAAATCAGCTGGTACATACGCTTGTTCCCGGCAGCGAAAGCGAGCCGGTCGATACCTCCTGCCGCACCAATGCGGGTTTTGCCGCAAGCCTCATCTGCATTGGCCTCAACATCACACTGTGCCTGGCCAAGGGCATCGCGGGCCTGCTCGCCGGCTCCGTCTCCCTCATCGCCGACGCTTTCAACAACCTCTCCGATGCCTCGAGCAACATCGTGAGCCTGCTCGGGTTCCGCCTTGCCAGCCGCCCGGCAGACGAAGGCCACCCCTATGGCCACGGTCGCTATGAGTACCTAGCCGGCCTGTTCGTCGCCGTCCTGGTTTGCGCCGTCGGCATCAATCTGATCCTCGAGTCGGTCACTAAGATCATCAAGCCTTCCCCCACCGTGTATTCGGCGCTCTCCATGGCCGCCCTTGTTCTGTCCATGCTCGTTAAGCTCTGGATGGCAGCGTTCAACCGCACGCTGGGCGATCGCATCGACTCGGAGACGCTCATCGCCACGGCACAGGACTCCAAAAACGACGTCATCACCTCGGGCTCGGTCTTGGTGGCGGCGTTTATTTCGCAGACGACCGGCTTTGACCTCGATGGCTGGGCAGGCCTGGGTGTGGGCATCTTTATCTGCATCAGCGGCATGGGCCTAGTGCGTGACGCCATCAGCCCGTTGCTGGGGCAAGCGCCCGACCCCAAGCTCGTCCAGGCAATCCGCGACAAGATCATGTCCTATCCGCAGGTCTTGGGTACGCACGACCTCATGGTGCACGACTACGGCCCCGGTCGTCAGTTTGCCAGCGCCCACGTGGAGATGCCCGGCGAGGGCGACGCATTTGAGCACCACGAGATTCTGGACACCATCGAGCACGACATCAAGCGCCAGATGGGCATCGATATCACGCTGCACTGCGACCCCATCGCCACCACTGGCGACGACCTGCGCGGCTGGGTCAAGCGCGGCGTCATGCAGATCGATCCCGCGCTCTCCATCCACGACCTGCACGAGCACGACGGGTTCGTTTCGTTTGACCTGGTGCGTCCCGACGGCTTTGACATATCCGACGAGGAGCTGCTGGAGCTCGTCACGCGCATCGTGCACGAGCGCCGGCCCGACGTCTCATGCGTCGTCACGTTTGATTCGGGCTTTAGCTCGCCCGAGCGTCCGGCCGAGCAGCTGTAGCCCCGCTCCGCTCGTCCGCTAGTTTCCCTGCGCGCCCGAGATGCCGTTTTGCAGGGCGTTCCAGGCATCCGTCGCCATGCCGCCCAAGTTCTGCGCGGTATCGCCCAGGTTTTGTGCCGTGTCGCCCAGCTCTTGCGCCTTGTCTCCCAACTCCTGTGCCTTGTTGCTCAAGTCCTCCAGCGTATTGGAGCTCGAACTGTCGGTACCGCTTTGGCCGTCGGACGAGTTGCCCGAGCTGTTCTTGTGCGTGAGTTGAATTTCGAGGTTGCCGTTGTCGTTATAGTAGGCAGAAGTAACGACCCAGTTGGCATCGACGACGGGCGTTGAGCCATCATCAGTCAGGACCACGGCATTCGAAAGATCGGCGCCGCGCGACTTGAGGATCTTCTTGGCGTTGGACCAGTACTGCCCCGGGATATCACTCAGATCGACGGTGCTAGACGAGGCGGACTCGGTTTGCTCGGCAGTGGTATCGGCCGTTGAACTCCCTCGCTTGTTGAGCATGCCCGACACGATGGCAAACACAACCGACAGCGCAAAGAAGATTGCCAGCACGATGAGGATCTTCTTGATCACGCTCGACGAACGCGACGGCTTCTTCTCCTCGTCCTCGCCATATTGCGGAATCGACTTGGGGTACTCGCGATACGGCTCGCGCGACTCGTAGCGAGGCTGCGCCGTGCGAGGCATATACGTCGTCTGCTGAGGCTGCGGAATGGGATTCTGCGGCAGGTCATCATAGGGATTCGGCGTCGAGGCAGCATAAGAATCCTGCGGCGCGTAATCAAACGGATCCGGGGCTGCGTTGCCATAGGGGCCTTGCGAAGATGCAGCGTAAGAATCCTGCGCCGTGTCGCCATAGCCCATAACCCGGGTGGGCTCGGCAGAAGGCTGCGTCGCGGCGGGGTCGGTATAACCGGGGTTGGGAACAACGCGGGTCGCATCGGCGCTATCGCCAACCTGCGCGGAACCGTAGCCGCCCATCACGGTTGTCTTGTCCTGATCCATGCAACGATTCCTTTCCGTCGCGCGTGAGCCTCAAGCTATCCATGCATTCTACCCGCGCAAAAGCCTATGACGGGCAGAGTCCGTCGGTATCTACAAGACATGCGCGGGCCTAAGGATCAAAAAGCCCCGCCGTGCCTTGTGGGCGCGGCGGGGCGGGCTAGCAGCTATGGACAGCAGGCTTAGAACAGGCCGGTGATGTTGCCGTCGTTGTCGACGTCGATGTTTTCGGCCGCGGGCACCTTGGGCAGACCCGGCATGGTCAGAACACTGCCGGTCAGCGCGACCACAAAGTGGGCGCCGGCAGAAACCTTGAGCTCACGCACGGTGATGCGGAAGTTCTCGGGAGCGCCCAGGGCCTTGGCGTTGTCGCTAAAGCTGTACTGCGTCTTGGCGACGCACACCGGCAGGTTGCCAAAGCCGTTCTCGCGCAGCTCGGCGAGCTGGCGCTTGGCGGCCGGCGTAAAGTCAACGCCGTCGGCGCGGTAGACCTTGGTGGCAATGGCCTCGAGAGCGTCGGCCACATCGGCGCCGTCCTCATAGGCAAACTTGAGCTCACTCGGCTGCTCAATCAGACGCATAACCTCATCGGCCAGCTCGAGCGCGCCCTCGCCGCCCTTGGCCCAGACCTCTGATAGCTTAACGTTGACGCCGAGCTTCTGGCACTCGGACTCGATGAGCGCAAGCTCGGCCTCGGTGTCCGTCGGGAATCGGTTGATGGCGACCACGCAGGGCAGACCATAAACGTTCTGGATGTTGTCGACGTGACGCAGCAGGTTGGGCATGCCAGCCTTGAGTGCCTCGAGATTCTCCTCGTTGAGGTCGGCCTTGGCGACGCCACCGTTGTACTTCAGCGCACGAGCGGTCGCGACGATCACGACAGCGCTGGGGCGAACGCCCGTCATGCGGCACTTGATGTCGAGGAACTTCTCGGCACCCAGATCGGCACCGAAGCCGGCCTCGGTAATAGCGACATCGCCAAAGCGCATCGCCATACGCGTGGCCATGATAGAGTTGCAGCCGTGGGCAATGTTGGCGAAGGGACCGCCGTGGACAAACGCGGGCGTGCCCTCGAGCGTTTGCACCAGGTTGGGCTTGAGCGCGTCCTTAAGCAACGCGGCCATGGCACCCTGGGCCTTGAGGTCGCGGGCACGGACGGGCTCGCCGGCAAAGCTATAGCCGACGACAATCTCACCCAAGCGTTCCTTGAGGTCGTTGATGCTCGTAGACAGGCACAGGATTGCCATGACCTCGGAGGCGACGGTGATGTCGAAGCCGTCCTCGCGCGGCACGCCCTGGGCCTTACCACCAATGCCATCGATAACATGGCGCAGCTGACGGTCGTTCATGTCGACGACGCGCTTCCAGGTGATGCGCTTAACGTCAATACCGAGCTGATTGCCCTGCTGGATGTGGTTATCAAGCATGGCGGCCAGCAGGTTGTTGGCAGCACCGATAGCGTGGAAGTCGCCGGTAAAGTGCAGGTTGATATCCTCCATGGGGATCACCTGAGCCCAGCCGCCACCGGCAGCACCGCCCTTAACGCCAAAGACAGGGCCGAGCGAAGGCTCGCGCAGGGCCACGGCACTCTTGACGCCGCGGCGACGCAGGCCATCGGCCAGACCGATGGTCGTGGTGGTCTTGCCCTCGCCCGCAGGCGTTGGGTTGATAGCGGTCACGAGAACGAGCTTGGCCTGGTGATCAGTCGGCTCGTTGAGCAGTGAATAGTCGACCTTAGCCTTGTCGAAGCCGTACGGAATAAGGTGCTTAACGTCGACGCCGGCGTTCTTGGCCACCTCGGTAATAGGCAGCGGCGTGACAGAACGTGCGATTTCGATGTCAGTAGGCATGGGCGGTCCTTTCGTTACCGAATGAGAAAAAGACCAATTCAGCATAGCACGGGCGCGCAATAGTAAAACGCCCATAACCGATGAACGGCGATATGTTTACCCGATGCCCAGCGATAGCCCAACAGCCCGCCAAAACAAAGCGCCCTAAACGGTAGGTTCAATCCCCAGGTGCTCAAAGGTGCGAAGGGTTGCCTGACGGCCCTGCGGCGTACGAATCATCAACCCGCGTTGCAGCAAATAGGGCTCATAAACATCCTCGAGCGTACCCGGGTCCTCGCCCACCGCGCTGGCAAGGGTCGTCAGACCCACGGCACGGCCGGAGAACGTCTTGGCAAGCGTCTCCAAAATACGAATGTCCATCCAGTCCAGGCCCAGCTCATCAATCTCGAAGAACTCGAGCGCCTGACGGCAAATATCAAGCTCAATAGGACCGTTGCCGCGCACCTGCGCATAGTCGCGCACACGCTTGAGCAGACGGTTGGCCAAGCGCGGCGTGCCACGCGAGCGCGACCCGATCTCGAGCGCGCTGGGATGGTCGATCGTCACGCCCAGGATGGTCGCCGAGCGCGTCACGATCTGGGCGAGCTCCTCAACGGTGTAGTAATCCAGGCGATACGAAATACCAAAGCGGTCGCGCAGCGGGCCGGTCAGCATACCCGAGCGGGTCGTTGCCGCCACCAGCGTAAACTTAGGGATATCCAGGCGAATCGAACGAGCGGCCGGACCTTTACCGATCACGATATCGAGCGCAAAGTCCTCCATCGCGGGATAGAGGACCTCCTCGACCGAACGGTTAAGTCGGTGGATCTCGTCGATAAACAGCACGTCACCCGGCTGTAGGTTGGTAAGGATGGCCGCCAGGTCACCGGTACGTGCGATGGCAGGGCCGCTCGTGGTCTTGATCTGAGCGCCCAGCTCGTTGGCGATAACGGTGGCCAGCGTGGTCTTGCCCAGACCCGGAGGGCCCGAGAAGATCACGTGGTCGAGCGTCTCGCCACGGCCCTGCGCCGCCTCGATCAGCACGCGAAGGCTCTGCTTGATATGCTCCTGACCGCAGTAGTCGTCCAGGCGCTGGGGACGCAGGGTACGGTCGACATCGAGGTCCTCGGGTGTTAACTCCGAGCCCACCATGCGCTCACCGTGCGCCATGGATGCCGCCGGCGAGTTGCCGGGCGTCGCCCACAGGTCCTGAGAGTCATCGGCTTCCCACATCACGCATCCATTCCGAGTCGCTTAAGCGCCGCGCCGAGCAGATCCTCGACACGCATATCCTGCCCATCATACCCGCTCAGGGCAACCTCGGTCTCCTGCGGGCTAAAGCCCATGGAGAGGAGCGCCGCACGGGCGTCATCGATCGCCGAGGGAGCGGCGGCGGGCACAGGCATCGCAACCTGGCCGGGAATCACGTCGACCGGCACAAAGCCCTTATCCTTGGCAAAGGTGCTCTTGAGTTCCAGGATCAGGCGCTGGGCGGTCTTTTTGCCTACACCGGGTACCTTGGCCATGCCCTTGTCGTCCTCGGCCATAACCAGGGAATACAACTGTCCCACGGTATAGGTAGAGAGCAC
The DNA here is from genome assembly GCA_025993015.1 of Coriobacteriaceae bacterium. Taxonomy (NCBI): domain Bacteria; kingdom Bacillati; phylum Actinomycetota; class Coriobacteriia; order Coriobacteriales; family Coriobacteriaceae; species Coriobacteriaceae bacterium. The sequence continues at coordinate 1,861,743 of DAJPFV010000001.1, read as the reverse complement.
GGCAAGCGCCAGGCGCGGACCGACGCCCGAGACGGACACGAGCCGGTCAAACATCGTACGCTCGTCCTTGGAGGCAAAGCCAAAGAGCGTCATGGCGTCTTCGCGCACCTGCATGCGGGTATAGAGGCGAACCTCGCCGCCGGGAGCAGACAACGTGGCAGCAGTGCTGCCAGATATGCCAAGCTCAAAGCCTACGCCCGATACATCGACGACGGCCGAGCTCATCGTAGCCTCGACAAGCGTTCCATGGAGCTGGGAGATCATCAGTATCCGGTTCCTCTCTGTTGATAGAACTCGCCGCCGGTAAGCGCCCGGGTGCGGCTGAGGTTAACGTGACAGATGGCGCAGGCCAGGGCATCGGCGGCATGGTCTGGGTGCGGGTCGTGATCGAGCTGCGTGAGCGTGCGCACCATGTAGGCAACCTGCCGTTTATCTGCGGCACCGGTGCCCACCACGGCCTGCTTGATCTGCATGGGCGTGTATTCGCCGATCTCGAGCGCGCACTCCGACAGCGCCACAAGCGCAGCGCCGCGGGCATGCGCCGTGGGGATGGCCGAGCGAACGTTAGCTCCAAAGTAGATGCTCTCGATAGCAGCGGTATCGGGGCGGTAGCGCTCCACGACACCCTTGAGGTCGCGGGCGATATGCGACAGGCGCACCGCGAGCGGACTTCCGGCACTGGTCTCGATGCAGCCATAGGCACGGCAGCGAACCTCGCCACGACGCTCCTCGATAATCCCCCAACCCGTATGAGCCAAACCGGGGTCAATGCCCAAGATAACCAAGCCAACCTCCCCTCGTCTTTTTCAAAGCACAAGGCAAGGCCCCGCGCACTATTCACGAACGTCTGTTCTAGAATAACACAACAGGGCTGAGGTGCTTAGTTGAAGTATCGGGGTTGGGAGCGAATCCCATCCCATAGTTAGTTTTGGCTAAAGAATGGGAACTGTCGGGGATCCATCGGCGGTTGCGGCATCGGCGTGCCCTGGGGCCCACCTTGCGGGCCGCCCTGACCGCCCATCATCTTATCGATGGCGTCCTGAACCTCGCCCTCGAACTTTTTCATTCCCTCGTGCAAACGACGCTGACCGTCCTCGGAGCGCAGCTCCTCCATTTGCTCGGGCGAAATACCCAGTAGCTCGCCCAGCACGCCCATCATCTCGTTTCGCACGCGCTCGCTCGTATCCTCGTCAGCAAAACGGCGCACCTCGGCGCGCGCCAGCGAATCGACCGTCATACGCTCCTTGCCGTTAAGCCCTAGGTCGGACCACGCGAGCATATACGGCCAGGCACGCTCGGCAAACGAACGGGCCGAGACGATCAGCGCCATCGGCAACATGCGGCGGGCAGCCTCACCCTGTCGAACGAGCATCAGCAGCAGCGAGCAAGCCTCAGGCTTGCCAGCGGCCATCGGGATGTCGTCGAAAGCTCGATTGCGGTCCACGTGCGCCTCGAGCGCGCCATCGACCTCACCCGGCTCAAGCCCGCCGAGCAGCTGTGCCGCGCGGTCGAGCATATCGACCGGACCGTCGATCGTCGAGAGCGCTTGCGCCAGCACGCGCTCCATGCAATCCTCCACCGCGTTGAGCGTCACGAGCTCTTGGGGCACCACGGCAGACGTGCGGTTGCGCACACGTGCCACAAACTCAAGCGTCGACAGGTACACATCGCCAAAGGGCGCAAAGTCGCCCTGGTAGCCGCCGCAAAGCGCCGGCGCCGCCAGCGCATACTCGGTTTTGGACAGCGGGCTCAGCGCCATCGCACCCAGCTCGAGCGCCGTGTCCTCCAGCATGAGGCCCAGCGTGCGCGAGCGCAGACGCTCGGCATCGCCCGCCGACACGTCGCGATCGAGCACACGCGCCGCATCCGGTGCATCGCGCTCGACGGTGCGAATGTGCAAACGCTCGGCGATGGCACGGACGGCGGCACAGCGGGCAGCCTCGGCCTCCTCCTGCGCCGGCGTAAAGATACGGTTGCGCCCCAGCACCAGGCCAATTACGTTACGCGAACCCAGAGCGTCAACGGCCAGCGCCGCCAGCAGGGATGACGGCAGGTCACCCTCGAGTGCCACCACAGCACGCGACGCACCGTGGGCCCGAGCGTTGTCGCGCACGGCGAGCACCAGCGCCTGCCACAACCACTCCTCGGAACGGAACTCGGGCAGTTCGTGATCTTCCAGGGCATCGAGCATCACGCCGCGCTGAATCTCCTGAACCAGCAGGCTCTCCTCAAAACACGGCGCCTGGGCCACCACGCGACCGCAGTCGTCGAGCACAAACGAACCGCCGGTATACACCGACTCGTCATAGGCACCGACCGGCGCCATGCAGGCAAACCACACGCTGCGCTTGGATGCGATCTTGCGGTAGGCGCCGCTGCGAACGGCGGCAATGGCGGCCGTCTCGCGGTCGGTCATGTCAAACGCGTTGAATTGGAAATACGCGATGAGGTCGACGCCGGTCGGCAACATCTCGAGCTCGCGGTCCAAGTCAAAAATCACGGCGATGCGCACGCCGTCCACGTCGAACACCGGCGGCGCCCAACGCGTGTCGTTGTTCTCGCCACGCTGCAAGGCAATGCTCGAACGCGCCGGCACCACATGACCGTCCTTGAGCATCATGTAGTCGAGCAGCGGCTGGCCTTCAAACGAAACCGCCGCGGGCACGATGCAGATCATGTCAAGCTCCTGGATACGCTCGGCAACGCCCGTCAAGCCCGTCAGCATATCGTGCTCAAAATCAGCAGCGCCCACCAGGCCACCGGGCATGGCGCCCATAAAGAGCGGAGCTGGAACGCACAGCACGCGCGCTCCGCGCTCGTGGGCCAGACGAGCCTGGTCCTCGATGCGGCCGCAAATGCCCTCAATATCACCCAGGCGCATATCGATCTGTGCAAGCGCGAGCTTCATGGCCCAGCCCTTTCCGTCGTAAACCATCGAAATCGTAGTAAAAGCGCCGGCCGCATAATGCAGTCGGCGCTTGCATGTGCATATGCTAGCTATGATACCCCGAGCGGGGACGCGCTCCTAGAATGTCGCGGACCACAGCCCGTGCAGGTTGCAGTAGGCATAGACGGTACCGGTCTTGGAGCCGCCCGCGAAAAACGTCGCGGGCTTCATGCCGGGCTGGAGGTAATGGACCTCCAGACGGCCCTCGGCCTCAAGGGCGATCCACTCAATGTAGTGCTCGGGCAGGCTGGGGTGCTCGACCGAGCCAACGCGTGCGCGAATCACGTGACCGTCGCGCTCGGTCTCGACGACGGGCACGTGCTTCTCGTGCGCCGCGTCCTCAGTATTTGCGGTCAGCTCCGTGCAACCGGCAGGGGTCGCAACGCCGTCGCCAAGGGCAGCGATGAGCTTACCGTCGGGGTCCTTAAAGAATTTCGCCATGATGTTCTCCTTTGCTGATGTGCCAATGTTCTTGATGGTTCTTATGCCCAAAGGCAGACAAACCATCCACGGCATAGCAAATGAACACATAACGGATCAGGCAAGCGGTCGGGCCAAAATGCGTCGACCGTCCTGCCCACTCCAGCAGTCCCACCCCGCGCGCGGCTAGCGCCCGTCGCCGCCCAGCAGTGCCAGAACATCTTCGCGGGTAAACAGCGCCGACGAGATGCCGTCGCCGCCAAGCACGCTGTTGACCAGGTCGCGCTTGGACTCCTGCATCTGCATAATGCGTTCCTCGATCGTGTCCTTGGCGATGAGCTTGTACACGGTCACGGTATGTTGCTGGCCAATACGATGCGCGCGGTCGGTCGCTTGGTCCTGCGCCGCCACGTTCCACCACGGGTCGTAGTGAATGACCACGTCGGCCGCCGTCAGGTTGAGGCCCACGCCGCCCGCCTTGAGCGAAATCAAAAAGACCGGAACCTCGCCCGCTTGGAACTGCGCGACCATCTTGGCGCGGCTTTCCTTAGACGAAGCGCCCGTGAGCTTAAGGAAGGCGATGTCCTCCTTGGCCAAGCGCTTACCGATGATATCGAGCATACCCGTAAACTGGCTGAACAACAGGATGCGATGCCCGCCGTCGAGTGCGCCGTGCACGAGCTCCATGCACGTATCGAGCTTGGCGCTTCCCGCCTTGTAATCCTCGTAGTGTAAACGCGGGTCGCAGCAGATCTGGCGCAGCTTGGTGAGCTCGGCGAGCACCTTGAGCTTGTCCTTCTTAAACTCCCCAGCCTCGCGGTGCTGCACCTGCTGGGCGATGCGGTCCTGGTTGGCCAGGTAGAGCTTGCGCTGCTCGCCGGCGAGCTGTGCCATGACGGTGTCCTCGATCTTCTCGGGCAGGTCGGCCACCACGTCTTCCTTAACACGGCGCAGCACAAACGGCAACACGAGCGCCTGCAGGCGAGCGGCGCTATCGCCCTCGGCATGCTCGACCGGACTTTCGAAGCGCTTGGCAAACGACTCGCGCGTGCCCAGCAGGCCCGGCATCAAAAAGTCGAAGATGCTCCAGAGCTCGGACAAGCGGTTTTCGATGGGCGTGCCCGTCAAGGCAAAGCGCACGCCGGCAGGCAGGCGCTTGGCGGCACGCGCTACCTGCGTGAGCGGGTTTTTAATGTACTGGGCCTCGTCGAGCACCACACGGGCAAAGTCCTGCTCGACATACTCGTCGATATCGCGCCGCATAAGGTCATACGACGTCACGACCACGTTATGCTTGGCCACGCCGGCGATCTGCACGCGACGCTGCGCCTTGGTGCCCACAATGGCGCACACATCGAGCGAGGGCGCAAAGCGCTCCAGCTCGGCGGTCCAGTTGTACACAAGCGACGCGGGACACACCACAAGCGTGGGTTTAGTGTCCCCCGCCTCCACGCGCGCCAGGATATGCGCGATCATCTGGAGCGTTTTACCCAGGCCCATATCGTCGGCCAAGATGCCGCCAAGGCTCAGGTATTCGAGCGAGCCGAGCCACTGGTAGCCGTCGACCTGATAGCCGCGCAGTGTGGCCTTGAGCGAGACCGGCACCGTAAAGTCCATCTTGCCGAGCGTATCCAAGCGCTCGACGGTGCGGCGGAACGCGGCGTCACGATCGGCCTCGAGCGCGGGCGTGCGCGCGAGCATGCTATCGACGAACAGGGTGCTCGATGCGGGAAGCAACACGCCGTCGAGCAGGTCGACGGCATCGACGCCCAGGTCCTCGGCGAGGCCAAACGCGGCTCGAGCGCCCTCGTCCAGACGAATGATGTCGCCGGACGTAAGGCGCGCAAACGTTTGATGGCGCTTGTACGAATCGAGATAGACGGCAAGGTCCGCGGCCGAAAGCCCGCTCGCGCCCAGCTCGACATCGAGCAGATTGCTCTTGACAGTCGCACGAACCGAGAGCTTGGGCGCGGGGCGCACCGAAATCTGGCGCAGGCGGTCGCTGAGCATGACCTCACCCAGCTCGGACAGGGCGGACAGGCCCTCGGTCAGCAGGCAGAACAAGCTCTCGTCATCGCGCTCCTCAAACGCCAGACCGCCCTCGTAAAAGTCGAAATACAGGGCCGCCGTGTCCATAACACGAAACTCTGCCACCTCGTCGCGGGGCGGCACGCCGGGGCGTTGCTCTTCGAAGAGACTGCCCGGAGCGCCTAGACTAAAGAGGTCTGCCGACCAGTCGCCGTAGGTAACCGTAATTTTGCAGGTCACAAGCCCATCGTCGACGCCGATCGCCATAGCAAAGCTCGGCTCGGGCGCCACGGTATCGAGCGCGGCGGGCGCGGTAAGGTCGGTGTAGTCGCGCAAAATGGGCAGCGCCATACGACAGAACTCCCCCACCTGGTCGACAGCGATATGAATCGGCGTGCGACAGGGCAGTAAGCGCGATAGGAACGGCGCCGCATGCTGGGCAAACGCTACATCGGCGCGGCGCGCACGGCGGGTGTCGACCAGATAGGCAACGTCGCCCGAAGCAAAGCAGTATGCATCGGCCGGCAGGCGTAGATCGTAGCTGCCACCAGCCGCCGGCGCGATTTTGGCGGCAAGGAGCGGTGGGCGCTTAGACAGCGCCTCGTCCTCCCCTTCCGGAGGCATCTCAACCGCCACGTCATAGGTGCGATGCGTCGTCGTCCCCCGCGACCAGGCGGGCTCAAAAGAGATGGTCTGGCCGCGCAACAGGTCCAGCACATATACGATGCTATACTCGGACAGCGGCAACTGACGCTCGGCGACAAAACCACTGCGGGCAAAGTCGTACGACGCCGAACGCGAGCTTGTGATGTCATCGAGATAGGCAACTGTCGTCACGACAAGGTTGAGCAGCTTTGTCGACACGTCTTCGAAGGCCTCGGGCGTATGGAGGAACGTGAGCTTCTTGCCGTACGAGAACGTGCCGCCGCGCACGTAGGCGTCGGCCATGCCGTCGATATCCTTAACCACGTAGGACACCGAGCCGCAGCGGATACGGAGCTCGAGCGCCCAGGTAAAGCGATCGGCAAACAGCGGATTGTAGTATGGCACCAGCGAGGGCTCCAACACCGCTTTGGGGGCGTCGGGGTCGACGGTGGCAGCGAGTTTGCGGCGCATACCCGCTAGTTCATCCATGCGCGCGTCCGAAAGATCGGAGAGCGCTTTCATGAGACTCGGGCTCGTGGGGACCGGCGCCGGGAAAGGAAAGTTGGGGTTGACCGCCGACGTGGCGGACGCGGGGCGCTCAGGCCGCTTGGGCGGCGCCGTAAACGTGCGAACCGGCGCGCGCAAGCCCTCGACGGGCTCGGTGCCGCTCGCATCCAAATACGCGAGCGCCGTGGCGATAGCGTGTTTGCACATGCCGGGGTAGCGGTAGGCCGCGGGGCAATCGCAGTCGTAGTCGATAACCTCGTGCTCGTCCACGTCGAGCGCCACATGCGTCTTGTACAGGTCGCCGCGCGAACCGCGCACCGTGCCCTCGATCGTCACATTCTTGGAAAAGCGCGAGCCGGAGTCCTCAAACGACAGCACGGCGCCGTTGAGCATGAGCGAACGCCCCTTCATAAAGGTGCCGCTCAGCGCCGCTTCCTTACGAAGCGCCTGCACAAACGTCCCCTGCGCCATCACTTCCTCCAATCGCACCCAGGGTAGCTAATTTGGGACGGGGTTATTTTAGCTACCCCCACATGTTGGTTGAGAGTTATTCAAATCCCAGCCAATTCGCCGTCAACCAAAGGGTAGCTAAAAAAGCCCCGTCCCAAATTAGCTACCCCTCAGCAACGCCGTCCCTAGATCACCGTCACGCGACCCTGGTTACCCACGATGGCCTTGGCCTCGGCCAGTAGCGGAATCGAGCGTGCGTTGACCTTGGCCGGCACCTCGGCGCGCAGCACGCGCCCGTCCACCTGCTCGATAAAGATCTCCACGCGGTCGCCGCCCGGGTTGGTGGTGAGCACCGTGGCCAGGCGCGCCATATTACCCTGGCTAAAGCGGCTGTTGGGCACCATGACCTCAAAGACCTTGGGCTTATTGTTCTCCTCGTTGAGCTCCAACGGCACGATCTCCTGCGCGATGATCTGGTCACCACGGTCCGAGCGCTCGAGCTTGCCCTTAATGCGCACAAAGGCGTCGGACAGCTGCGCGCCGGTCTCGGGATCGACCTCGCCGTACAGATACCCCTCGGCCTCCTTATAGGTCTTGGGGAACACGACGACGGTGGCCTCGCCTTCCATGTCCTCGAGCTGTACGATGCCCATGGGGTCGCCGTTTTTGGTCACGCGCTTGGACACGCTCGAGACCATGCCGGCCCACCACAGTGCCTTGCCCTCAGGAATCTCCTGGTTGATAGTGCCGCCCGTGGGGTTTTGAACTTCATAGCCAGTGTCGATCTGCGAGAACGAGAAGTCGCGCGCTTTGCTGAGAGCATACTCAAACGGGCGCAGAGGGTGGTCCGAGACGTAAATGCCCAGAACCTCCTTCTCCTGGCTCAGTTTAAGGTGGCGGTCCCACTCCTGGCCGTCCGGATCGGGCACGCTGACCTCGAAGCCCGAACCCTCAACGTCGCCGAACATATCGAAGAACGAGGTCTGGCCGCTCGCGCGGTCCTTCTGGCGCTTCACTGCGGCATCGATGATGTTCTCGGGATTGTTCTTGTCCACAAAATGCATCATCTGACGGCGCGGATAGCCCGTGGAGTCGAAGGCACCTGCCTTGATCAGCGATTCGATCACGCGACGGTTGGCCTGGCTCGAGTCCACGCGATCGACAAAGTCGTGCAGTGTCTTAAACGGGCCGCCCGCCTCGCGCTCGGCGATAATCGCCTGCGCCACGCCGGTGCCCACGCCGCGGATGCCGGCCAGACCAAAGCGCACGCCTTCCTTGGTAGCCGTGAACTCGGTGCCGGACTCGTTGACGTCTGGCGACAGCACGGGAATGCCGTCGTGACGGCACGCCGAGACGTAGTGCACGATCTTGTCGGTCTTGCCCGTATAGGACGTCAGAACGGCCGCCATGTACTCGTGCGGATAGTGTGCCTTGAGCCATGCCGTCTGCATAACCAGAATGGCGTAGCCGGCGGAGTGCGACTTGTTAAAGGCGTAGGACGCGAACTCGAGAACATCGTCCCAAATCTTCTGGGCGACCTCGCGCGTGTAGTTGTTCTTGATGGCGCCGTTCATCCAGTGGTCGTAGGTGGTCTCGTCCGAGCCATCCTCCCAGTGCAGCACCGTCGACGTGAGCAGCTTGATCTTTTTCTTAGCCACGGGCTTACGGATACGCGAGTCCGATTCGCCCTTGGAGAAGCCGCACATCTCGACGGAGATGAGCATAACCTGCTCCTGGTAGACCATGGTGCCGTAGGTTTCACCCAGGATGTCGTCCAAGCGGTCGTCGTAGGAGACCGCCGGCTCCTTGCCGTTCATACGGTTGATGTAGGACGAGACCATGCCGGCGCCCAGCGGGCCCGGGCGGTACAGGGCGATCAATGCTACGACGTGCTTGTACTCGGTGGGCTTCATGTTCTTGATCGTGGCCGTCATGCCGGCGGACTCGACCTGGAAGACGCCGGCGGTGTGGCCGGAGCCCATGAGCTTAAAGATCTCGGGATCGTCAAAGGGAATCTCTTCCTCTTTGATGTCGATGCCGAAGTTCTTTTTGATGTTAGCCTTGGCCTTGGAGATAACCGTCAGCGTACGCAGGCCCAGGAAGTCCATCTTGAGCAGGCCCATGTCGGCGACGGTATGGCCCTCGTACTGGGTGATCTCGACGCCGCCCTTGGTGTCGAGCTTGGTCGGCACGTGTTCGTTGACGGGGTCACGGCAGATCAGAACGGCGCACGCGTGCACGCCCTCGCCACGGGTGAGGCCCTCGATCGAGAGCGCCGTGTCGATGATGCGGCGGGCGTCGTCGTCCTTTTTATAGGCCTCGGCAAAGTCTGGGTTAAAGAGGTCCTCTTTGCCGGGTTGTTTGTCGAGCACCTGCTTGAGCTTGACCTTGGGGTCGCTCGAGACCATCTTGGACAGGCGCTGGCCCATGTAGACCGGGTAGTCCAGAACGCGCGCGGCGTCGTTGATGGCCTGCTTGGCCTTGATGGTCGAGTAGGTGATGACGTGGGTGACTTTCTCGGGGCCGTAGAGCTGGCGGACGTGCTCAACGACCTCGAGGCGCCGCTCATCGTCGAAGTCCATATCGATATCGGGCATCTCGGTACGTTGCGGGGACAGGAACCTCTCGAACATCAGGCCGTTCTCGAGCGGGTCGAACGCGGTGATGTTCATGGCGTAGGCGACGATAGCGCCGGCGGCCGAGCCACGGCCGGGGCCGACGCCGATGCCGTTGTCCTTGGCCCATTGCACGTACTCGGCAACGATCAAGAAGTAGGCGGCAAAGCCCTTGTCGCAGATGACCTTGTATTCGTACTCAAAGCGCTCTTTGATGTTGACGCCGCCGATCTCGCGCGTGGCCCAGTCGTCGCCGTAGTGCTGGCGCAGGCCCTTCTCGCACTCGCGGCGGAACTGGCTCTCGTGCGTCTCGCCGGGATCGAGCAGCGGGAAGCGCGGCAGGATGATGGAGTCCCAGTCCAGCTCCACGTAGCACTTGTCGGCGATCTCGAGCGTGTTGTCGCAGGCCTCGGGGCAATACGGGAACATCGCCCGCATCTCCTCCTCGGTCTTCATGTAAAACTCCGAGCCAGTCATGCGCATGCGGTTAGGGTCGTCGACCTTGGCGTTCATACCGATGCACATGATGACGTCCTGCACGGGCGCGTCCTCGCGGCGCAGGTAGTGGAAGTCGTTGGTGGCGATAACCTTGACGCCCACCTGCTTGGCGATATCGATGAGCGTGCGGTCCATCTGCTCGTCGGTCAGGCCGTTGTCGGTGGTAATGCCGTGTTCCTGGATCTCGATGTAAAAGTCGCCGGGGTCAAAGGTATCGCGGAAGGTCTCGGCCCACTTGATGGCGCCCTCCATGTCATTGCGGTCGATGTATTTGGGAATGATGCCCGCGATGCAGGCGCTCGTGCAGATCATACCCTTGGCATGGCGACGCAGGTTGTCGAGCGTCACGCGCGGCTTGTAGTAAAAGCCCTGCACAGCGGCCTCGGAGACCGTCTGCATCAGGTTGACGTAACCCTCCTGGTCCTTGGCCAGAAGAATCATGTGGTAGAGCTCGGGCTTATGGTCGCGGGCGAGCGTCTCGTCCGGCGTAAAGTAGACCTCGCAGCCAAAGATGGGTTTGATGACCAGGGGCGGCTTGAGCTCGTCGATGTTGCCCTTCTCGTCCCACATGGCCATGTCCTTCACATACTGGGCATGCTCGCGCGGGCTTTCCTCGGGATCGGGCTCCACCAGCTCGTCGCGGCGGTCCTTTTCCAAGAAGGCCTTGTCGTGACTCCAGGTTTTGTACTCGGGCGTGTTGTGGTTAACGGCGTCGCAGGCCAGCGCCAGGTCGGGCACGCCATACATGTAGCCGTGGTCGGTAATGGCCACGGCGGGCATGCCAAGCTCAACGGCACGGTTGACCATATCCTGGATACGGGTTGCGCCGTCGAGCATGGAGAAAACAGTGTGATTGTGCAGATGGACGAATGCCATGTAATGAGCTCCGATGCGGGTTCGTGTTCTGACTGAACGATTTTACCGCACGGCACGGACAGCACCCGAACCTAGCCAAACCAACACGGGTAGTCAATTTGGGACCTTCAAAAAGGGGAATGAGGGCATCCAGATATATCGAGTATTACTGGAACCCCGGCGATGCGCGGAATGATTTGTGACGAATAGTCATGTCCATCAAGAAGGCTCGACGCTTCGGATAGCTCGTCAATCGATATATCAATTCTTGGAGGCCTGTATTCCAACCATTTTTAATGAAACAACGGCGGTAATTGCTATCGCGATTGCACCAATAATACCGAGCGCTATCTGAATGGGATATAACCCCAACACATGTCCAAATATGGAGAAAAACACTGCAGAAAAGAGAGCCCTTACCAGAGACGCGACGGAAAGGATCGTCGCGCGGAGATCGTCCGCTATCGCGTCTTGGATTAAGTTTTCCGAAGTGATGTACACCACTTCTGGGAGAAAACAAAGCACCATGCTAAGGCCAAACAAACACAGCGGATTTGAAGCGAACCACGGAAGAATCATGAAAAGGCCAGCCTCGATTAGCATCGAGCCGAGCATGGTATTTCTTTTCCCGAAACGCAATGAGAAGAAATCTGCTGCAATATAGGCCGTCGCATTTACTGCATAGGATGCACCGAAAAAGATTCCTATTATGGAGACGGGAGCATCAAATGCGTCGAATACCAACTGATTCAAGTTGTAATAACTCCCATAGAATCCATCGAGCATGCTTGTGCCGATTAGAAGAAGCAATACCGCAAAAGCGGATTCTCCAACACGCCAGGTTTCGCGTCTGAACATCTTGGCCGCGTCAAACCTTCCCTTTTCAGAGCTTTCAGAACGGGTCGCTTCCGTCCTCTCAATGGGATACAGAAGGAAAAGCTGCAGGAGATAGAAAACGGAGACACATACGTAGAGGGCACTCCAAGATACTTGGGCAATGAAAGATCCAAGCACAATCGCCATTCCCGTAGCGATTGATTGCGCGGCAAGCAGCCGAGCGTTGATGGTGAGGAAACGCTCTCCTTGACCGGCATTCCGGGCAATTTCATATAAAAGTGCTTGTTCGGATCCCGATTGAAGGGAGTAGGCGAGTGCCTCAACAAGGGAAAGCACGACAAGAAAGGGACCTGAGAGCAACAGCATGCCAGCCGTATGGAAGAAAAGCAGCAGCACGCCCACTTGAATCGAAAACTTCTTTCCAAAGAAATCGCCTATCAGCCCTGTTGGCAGCTCGAGGACGACCGTTGTAATGTTAAACAGGGCTTGATAAAGCGCGATTTCCGTGACAGACATTCCTTTCTCCGCAAGGAAAAGTAGAAACACTCCCCGATTTAAAACAAATCCCGCGAGAACGAAAAAGGCGGAATAGATGTGCAGTTGCGTAGCGGCATTCTTATTCATTTGGCACTTCCATCAACTACTTTTGTCGGGCCGCTCGCTACTGACTCGAAGCCTGAAGTGTTCACAGTTGATGTGAAGAGCGGTAAAGCTTTTGCACAGGGTATCAATGGAATACATCCGAAGCGTTTTCGGCAGTATCATCGGCGAAGGCGGGATTAGCCTTTACGCGGCGCTCACCCTCGATGTATTTGACGATTTGATCAATCGTCTGGTTGGCGTGGCTCTTGAGCTTGCGCTCATAGAAGAAGAGGCCGAGCTTGCCGCGCGTGCCAGACGTGTTGCCACCCACACCCTGAAAATCCTCGGTATAGGTGAGCTCGCAGGCACCATCGCCAGCAGGTGCAGCCTCATAGCGCATAGTATTGATGCCCGCCGCATACTGAAAACGGACCTCATAGAGACACGGGTAGTCAAAGTGCTTGATTTTAACCTTGATCGCCATGCCCTTGGCCTTGCCTTTTGCGGACTGGGCGCGCTTCTCGTACTTATAGCCGTTGAGCTTGTTGCGGCTGGGACGCTTGCCCGTGGCGTTCTCGATATCCTGCATGATGGACCCCGCCAGAGCGTCAAAAAGCTCCTCCGGCGTCACCTTAAGCGTTTTGGCGAGCTGCATGATGGCTCCTTATTCGTTTGAACCGTTCGAGCCATTGTACCGCCCCAGGCCCTCCCATGCGTTGCGGTGAAATGCGGACTGTTTGGCGGCTTTTTTGGCCAAAACAGTCCGTATTCCACCGCAAGTTATTGAGGGCTAGAGGCTGTAGGTGACCACCTGAGGCTCGCACGGGTTGGCGAGGTCGACTTGCTCCACGCGGACGAACTTGACGGTCACGGCCTCAAAGCCCGCCTTGTGCAAAACATCAGCGTAGACGCGCGCCTGCAGGGCGTGCTTCTCCTGCAGCTGTTCCGGCGTCTCGTCCGGCGTGCCGCCCGTCTTGTAGTCGATGACCAGCGCGCATGACGAATCCGCCGGGTTCGTCGCCAAAGCATCGATGGCGCCCTCGGCATATGCACCGTAGCGAGCGATGTCCTCATCCTCGCAGCCCAGCGAAAAGAACGGCACCTCGGCGCGAACGCACGGCCAGGCAAGCAGCTCGGCACGGACCGCCGACTTGAGCCAGCGATCCAGGGCAACGTCGAAGCGTTCGCGCTGTTCCGGCGTCAGGCGCCACAGGCGAGCCAGGGCGTCGGCACGCTCGGCGGGCAGCGCATCGGCACCCATCTCGATCAGCCACTGGCAGGCGGCATGGAACGCCGAGCCCAGCGCCATGGGGTTGCCGGCGGGCTCAACGGCGGCCACGCCTGCATCCGTCATCTCGGAACCATCCGACTCCGCATCATCGCCGGCCTCGTCCATGGGCGTGTGTGCCTCGGCGGCACGGTCCTCGGACTCGGCATGCAGCGCCGCGGCAATTGACGAGTAGCTGTACGAATCGCGCGCCGGATACGGGCAGGCGCCCATGCGCACGCCCACCGTCTGGGGATACACGAGCTCAAACGCATCGGGCTCGGGGTCGGCAGGGCCGGGAACGGCGGCGCGGGCATCCGCGCCGGCGCCCTCCGGCTCCGCATCGCCGCGGACAAGCCTGCCCTCGGCATCCAGAGAAGCATTGGCCTCAAACGCCTGCTCGCCAAACGTAAAGTCCGCCAGCGAGATGAGCTCGTAGTCGCCCGGCTGGGAGTTGTCGAACACCAGGCGGTCGGCATCGAGCTGTGGCATGTCCAGAGCGTCGGTAGGCAGAATACGACGCAGCACGTCGTAGGTCAGATCGGTCTCGATGTCGAAGGTCGGCGCCGTCACCTTGCCGCGGCTCACGCCGACATCCATCGCCAGAATGACCAGCTCGCGCGCTCGCGTCATGGCAACATAGAGCAAGCGGGCCCGCTCCTCGAGCGAAAGCTGCAGGTCATCGTTGCGCAGGCGAGCAAATGCCTCGGCGGGAGAACCCGTCGCGCAGACATCCTCCATGAGCTCCGGCGGCAGCCACAGCGACGTGCCCTTGCCCTTAAACGCATGCTCAAACTGCTTTTTGACGTCATCGCCCTTTACGAACGTGCCGTCCGCGAGTTTAATGCCGTCGAAGCGTGCCGGCAGCGCCACGACCTGCGCTCCGCCCTCAACGCGACCCATCTGTGCCGCACCCGAGGACTTACGCACGCCAAAGCACTCCGCGACCGCCACGACCGGATATTCCAGACCCTTGGAGGCGTGCACCGTCATGATGCGCACCGCGCCGTCGCCCTCCTCGTTGAGGGCACCCGGAGCCTCCTTGCCCGCCAAGAAGCGGTCGAAGGCCAGCGCAATGGAGCGCGGCGAGTTGCCGAACTCGGCCTCCGCCTCGGCCACGGCATCGAGCGCCTTGAGCACGTTGGCGGCAATGGCCTTGCCCTCGGGACCACGCTGCGCCAGACGCACGAACCAGCCGGAGGCGTTGACCACATCGCGCGCGATGGCGGCGAACGAATCGCGACCCACACGACGAAGCGCATAGCGCAACACCTCGCGGGCGCGCGTCACGAGCGGCAGGTCTTGCAGGCCCGACACATCGGAATCGCTCATGATGCCCGCATCGATGTTGCGGCGCGAGGTCTCCCCCGTCTCGCTATCGAGCTTGGTCGCCAGCGCCAAAAACTCCTGGGCGCCGAGTGCAAACATCGGCGATGCCAGCAGCGGCATAAGGCCCTGCGCCGTATCGGCCGGGTTGGCGAGCGCGCAGACCAGGGCGCGCACCGTCTGCACCTCGGCAGCCTGCGCAAAGACCGAGCCGCCCGCGATGACGCAGTCGAGCCCCTGGTCACGGAAGGCCTGTGCGTAGACGTCTGCGTTGGTCATGCGGCCCAGCAGCAGCACCATGCCGCCCTGGGGCTGGCCGGCATCGGCAAGCGCGCGGAATCGCTCGGCGATCGCACGGGCCTTGGCCTGTGTGCGCTCCTGCCTACTGCCGCCGGCAACAAAGAGCGCCTGACGACGTGAGGCGTCCGCCACCAGCGTGTCCTTGCGGCCGTCGCTCGCCTCAAGATCCAAAAAGCCCTGCATCAGGCCGCCGTCGTCGCCATCAAAGACGCGGGCCACATAGCGCAGCACCTCGTCGTGGCTGCGGAAGTTGCGCACGAGCTTGACGAGCTCGCCAGCAGGGGCGTCGGCCACGGCAGTCGCCTCGGGCGCGGCAGACGAGCCCACCTTGCGCTCCTGGCGACGGAACACCTCGACCTCGGCGCCGCGGAAGCGATAGATCGACTGCTGCGCATCGCCCACGGTGCACAGCGCACGCTCCCCCGCACCCGTCAGGTAGCGTATCAGATCGACCTGCATCTGATCGGTATCCTGAAACTCATCGATCATGACCATCTTAAAGCGGCCCTCGTACGCAGCACGGATGGCAGGGTAATCGCGCAGGGCCTCGTAGGCCATGCGGAGCAGGTCGTTATTATCGAGGGCGGACTGGGCAGCCTTCAGTGCGCGATACTCGGCCTCTACAGAGCGGGCCAAGCCCACCAGCGCATCGAGCGCGGGACCGCCGCAGGCCAGCACGATATTGATAAATGCATCGGCGGCCTCGGCCTTGAGCAGCTCGACCTGCTCCTTAGGGAATGCCTTGCTCGCGCGCGGCATGGTGCACGACATCATGAGTCGCGCTGCATCGGCCATGGTCTTGCCGCTCGCCTCGAACGCGTCAATGGCGTCGAGTGCCATCTGCGCCTTCTCGGTCGCGGCCTTGCTTGCGCCCAGCGCCGCGCGATAGGCATCGGCGAGTGCCGAGGTATCGGCCTGCCCGCGCGCCACGCACACGTCGTCCATACCGCCCGGCAACTGGCTCGACAGCTCCAGCAGGTCGCGCACCAGGCCCTTGATGGTCGCGCCAGCGCCAAAGGAACCGCCCTCGCCCGCCATGGGATACCAGGCATAGAGGGCCTTGAGCGATGCCGCGAGCTCGGGGGCGGCATCGGGCGCCGTCGCGCGGGCCAACACATGCTCAACAGCCTGGTCCATAAGCTCGTCGGTATCGGTGAGCACCGTGAACTCGGGGTCGATGCCCAGCTCCAGCGCATGCGCGCGCAGGATACGCGAGCACATGCCGTGAATGGTCGAGATCCACGCGTCGTCGACGGTCAGTGCTTCCTCGTCCATGCCCTCGTCGATAAGCGCACGGCGCACGCGGTCACGGATCTCGGCCGCGGCATCTTTGGTAAAGGTAATGGCGAGCACCTGGTCCAGATGCTCAACGAACGGACCGGATTCAGGCGAGAGCGCGTAGACGATGCGACGCGTGAGGGTAAAGGTCTTGCCCGAACCGGCGCCCGCCGAGACAAACAGCGGACGGTCGAGCGTTTTGACAATCTGCAGCTGTTGCGGCATCAAAGTCGAAAGATCCATG
Source organism: Coriobacteriaceae bacterium (assembly GCA_025993015.1). NCBI lineage: Bacteria > Bacillati > Actinomycetota > Coriobacteriia > Coriobacteriales > Coriobacteriaceae > Coriobacteriaceae bacterium. Next base: position 1,844,944 of record DAJPFV010000001.1, on the reverse strand, counting down.
GTCTACACGTCCCTCCTTACAAACGTTCCTTCGTGGTTATACGAGCAGCGCGCATGCGCGGCCTGAGCCGACGTCGGGTCGACGGCGGCAACGTTGCCTGCCTCGAGCTCGCGCAGGCGCTCGGCGATGCCGGCCTCAACGCGATCGAGCAGGGCGTCGAAGTCCATGCTGCCACCCTCGCCGGGGAAACCTTTCTTAAGGCCCGGGATGCGACCGTCGCCGCGCTCTTCCTCGAGCAGCTCGGCGCTCGCGGCACCGCGCAACGCCGGCTTGCCGCCCTTGGTCGAAAAGTAGAGCGCCGCGCGGGTGTCCAAATCCAGCGCCCGGCGCATGGCCTGGGCGTAGATGAGCGTTTGGGTATGGGGCGGCAACCAGCGCGGATCGTCGATGGGCGCCGTACCCGATTCCTCGTCGCGCACCGTGGGGTCGGCGAGCTTAAACTCCTCAACGCCCGTGCGATGCTTGTAGTCGATCACCACGGCACGATTCTCGGCGTCCACGTCCACGCGGTCGATGCGCCCGCCAAGCGGCCAACCGGCATACTCGACCTTGAGCTCGTTGAAGGCGAACTCCAGGTAGCGCGGGGCAAAGGGGGCAAGTGCCTCGGACTCGTAGGCAAGCACGCCCTCCAGCTGCGGCAAAATCTCGGCCACCTGGCGCTCCTCCACCGCAGAAAGCGGCACCAGCGGGCCCTCCGTGCCTCGCTTGCCGGCGTGCTCGGCCAACGTCTCGTCAAAGACCTCGCGCAGCAGCTCCTGAGCGCGCGGCAGATTCTCGGGCGTCACGCGTTCCATGCCCTCCTGGGGCAGGCGGGCATGCAGGTGCTCCAGCACGTCGTGGACAAAGTTACCCTTCTCCATGTTGCCAAAGCCCGCGTCGATGGACTGGGGCTTCACGCGATACGACACGAACCAGCACAGCGGGCATGTCGAGTACGCCTCAATCTGCGAGGCGGACGTCAGGCGCGGCACGAGCGGCGCGTTCTCGTCCTCGCCATCGCGGCGGCGCAGGACCAGGTACGGCACAGCCGCCTCACTCAAATGCTGAGGAGCCTCGCACGCGACGCGCTTGCACTCGATGCCCTCGCCGGCCGCTGAATCAAAATCGGCGACGATACCGCCCTCGCCCACGCGCGTGGGTTTGACAGCGCCAGTGGCCTCGGCGTGCGCCCGCAACTCGGTCCACACGGCAGCCGGATAGCACTCGTGCGCCTGGCGATCGTGGGTCACGCGGGCAAGCGCAACCGGACCGCGCGCGGCCTGCATCGCGCGGCCAAAGCGCACGCGCAGCAGGGCCGCGGGCTCAAGCGTCACACCGCTGCGCCCCAGCTCGGCCGTCAGCGTGGCCAGCGGTCCCTCCTCGTGTGAGAGCGGATAACTGTCCAGATCGACGTCGGCAAACAGCACGGCATCGTAGCTATCGGGGCGCAGGGCTGCCGCATCGGTAAGCGACGCAAAGCGCACCTGGGCGCGCGGCGCGCGGTCGACCTCATAGGTCTCGTAATCGTATGCGGTGCTGCGCTTGTCCACCTTGGTACGAACGTCGTCGAGCACGGGCACGGTCGCGGCCTGCGACACGTCGAGCGTACGGGCATCGTTCATAAGGATGTCGATGACATGTCGCAGCAGGGCGGTCTCCACCTGGCGACGAGCCTGACCGTCAAGGCCTCCAAGGGCGCGATCGGGCAACGCCTCGGCGACGGCGAGCATTGCCTTGAGCGCCGTCACGGGTTTGTCGCGCCACAGCGCTTGGAACACGTCCGAGACCACGCACGGCACGTTCTTAAACCAGTTATCATCACTGGCGGCCTTGCGCGTGCCCCTGACCTGGCCCTGCACGCTCTGCAGCAGGCTTTTGACGGCCGTGGTGGTCTTGCCGCGCGACAGGCGCATGTTCTTGTCGAAGGTGCGCGCGCTGGCAGCATCGGCACCCGAAAGCGGACTGTAAATCCAGTCGGTAAGCTCCGGAGCGGGCCACCACTCGGTCTTGGAAGCGGTGCCCTCGTCAGCGGCCTTCATGCGCTCGATTAGATTGGCGAGCGCCGTGAACTGCCTGCCCGCGATGGATTGGGAAAACGCCGTGAACTCGGTTGTCTCAGCAGCAATGTGACGCGCCGCCAAACGGGCAGCGAGTTCACCGAACAGCTGGGGCGCCCGGGCAGACACCACGAGCACGCGCACGGGGTCCGCGGACGCCGTGACACCGCCGTCGACCGCGGCGTCCTCACACGTTTTTACCAGCCCATCGATTGCATCCACATAGGCGTGGGCGCGGGCGTGAGGGCCGGCAACCTCTACAAAGGTAGGCTGAGCGGCGGACTTGAAGGCAGTCTGGGGCGCGGCGGCACCCTCCCCCAGCGGCGCGGCCTCAAACAGCACACCGCGGGCATCAAAGGCGGCAGCAAGTCCCTCGCGCATTGCCGCCTGCTCGCGGGCAAGCAGCACAACGACCTCTCCCCCATTGTTCGCCACGGCCGACAGCAGCTCGCGCAGGCCGTGCGTAAACGATGTGATACCGCGCACACATACCGCGCGGGCGCACGCCGGCAGGCTGTCGGCCAGCACCTCGGCCATAAGGTCAGCCGCCTCGCAGGGCTCGACCATGTCTCGACGGTCCAAGCCGCTCGCATAGGCACTCAGCAGCTCGAACACGCGAGCCTCGGCGTCGCTCCTGGGATCGGGCCGGCAAACGTCGCCGCGGCAGCGCTCGGCACCCGTTCCCGCTACGCCCGGCAGCACATCGCGGGCCATGCGCGCGAGCATGCGCACCGTGCCCTGACTGCGCGAAAGCGGCTGCAGGTCGGCATCGTCGCGACGGGCGATCATGTCCGAGAACAGCATCTGGCGTTGCATGTTGTCGACGAAGCTGCGGCCATCGCCCATAAGCTCCCACATCGAACGGAGCCACGACGCAGGGGGTTTGTAGTCAACGCCCAGCGAGGCGCCAGCAACCGCAGCATCGTGACGGCACAGGTCGAGCTCGGCAAACGAGGGTGCCAGCAAAACGGCATGCCCGTGGCGGGCAACCAGGTCGGCGAGCAACGCCGCCTCGGCATCGCTCAAGTCCGCACCGGTATTGGTGGTATAGATTCGAACAGGCATGGTCCTCCACTCAAACCGTTCGCAATAATCAATGCATCCATCCTACCCGCCCACGCGGACAGATTTGCCCCACGCCAACAGATTTGATCCCTCGGGGACGGAGGAAAACGGATCACCGAAGGGGTCAGTCTAACCATGCAATCCGTTTTCCTCCGTCCCCGAGGGATCAAAAAACCGCCCCCGAAGGGACGGTTCTGCGCAATTCGTTTTTGCCGCTGGCCTACTCGCCATCCTCCAGTTTGATGAGGATCTTGCGATAGCCACCGTACTCGCCATTAAGCGCCTTGGACACGCGGCTCACCGTGGTGGACGAAGCGCCGGTGCGGGCCTGAACCTCAACATAGGGCTCGCCCTCATCCAGATAGCGCGCGACCTGCAGGCGCTGCGATAAATCGCAAATCTCGCGCGGCGTGCAGATATCGGTTAAAAACGCCTGGATATCGTTCTCGTCATCCAAAAGACTAAATGCGTGGACCAGCTGCTTGACATCAGGCTTGTCAAACATGTTCTCGATATTCATCGATCACCGCCAAACCCGCCATAAGGCATCGAAGTTGATACTGACATCGGGCATCGTTCGCCCGTAATATGCAATAAAACTATGCATGGGCTATTTGCCCGTAGCAGTGTAGCACACCACCAAACTAAAGCGACAAGACTCTCTGCCAGCGGCACGTTTTTCAGGACGAACGCCGTTTAGAAACCGAATGCGCACGTAAGCTCCACGAATATTTGAGACAATGGGCGCCCAAACACCGCGGCGCGCCCGCGCAACCATCCAAGTCGCCGCCGCAAGCCGCTTCACGCGACGCCAGCAACCCCGGCGCAAGAAAGGATTCACGCCATGCGCTTTATGCTTAACTGGCTCTTCACCTCGATCGCCATCGCGATCGCCACGTTCCTCGTCCCCGGTATCCAACCCTTCGGCTTTGCCGAGGCCTGGGTCTGCTTTGCCTTTGTGGGACTGTTCCTCAACATCGTCGATTCGTTCGTCAAACCGTTCCTCACGGTCATCTCGCTGCCGCTCACAATCATTACGCTCGGCATTTTCCAGCTCGTGCTCAACAGCTTTATGCTGGAGCTCGCCAGCTACCTGTCGGTCAACCTGTTGGGCGTCGGTATCTCCATCGCCGGCTTTGGCTCGGCCTTTATGGGCAGCATCCTGGTGTCCATTATGCGCAGCATCCTCGATAGTATTGCCGAGGACTAGAACGGCCATTCCGACCGTGTCTGTCTCAACAGCCCAAAACGAAGGCCGCCCATCGCAAAAATGGGCGGCCTTCTTATTTGCCAAGTCTCAGAGGGCAAGAAAATCTACCATTTCCACCCCGTCCCCACATGGCAGGCGTGGGTTAGATGACATAGTCGTAGCCATGGTTGGGAGCGACAAGTTGATCGAGCGTCACGCCGTCGAGGTAATCGTTGATGAGCTTGTCCAGGTTCTTCCACACGTCGAGCGTGGGGCACTCATCAGATCGCGAGCAACCCTTGCAGTCGCCATCCAGGCAGGCGACCGGCGCCAGGCTGCCCTCGGTCAGGCGCAAGATCTCGCCCACCGTGTACTGCTCGGGCGGGCGCGTGAGCACGTAGCCGCCGCCCTTGCCGCGCATGCCCGAGAGCATGTTGGCGCGCACGAGCGTAGCCAAGATGTTCTCGAGATATTTCTCGGAAATCCCCTGTCGCGCCGCAATCTCTTTGAGCGGGATGCGACCGGCCGCCTGGTGCTCGGCCAGGTCAACCATAACGCGCAGGGCGTACCTGCCCTTAGTAGAAACCAACATATATAGTGCTGCCTTTCGGTCTTTTAGTCCGTTGAAATTCTAGCCGAAAAATCGGCTTTGGAAATACCCATTCCGGTCAAGATGGTTAATCGGCTCGTAATAATCTTCTATTTCCTATTGCATTACTAGGCTTTAGTGTCTACTATGCTTGCCAACAGCTAAACGAACAACCTATAAGGTTTATGGGTTTAGCTGCTACACGCACTGTGAAACCACACGGCAACCAGCAACTTGAACACTTTGGAGGTTCACCATGAGCAAGGTTTACACGTCCATCGATCAGCTTATCGGCCACACCCCGCTTCTGGAGCTCACCCACTTTGAGGCCGACGAGGACCTCAAGGCTCGCGTGCTCGTCAAACTGGAATACTTCAACCCCGCCGGCTCCGTTAAAGACCGCGTCGCCAAGAACATGATTGACGAGGCCGAGAAGGCAGGCAAGCTCGTGCGAGGCGGCGACTACACCATCATCGAGCCCACAAGCGGCAACACCGGCGTCGGCATCGCCTCGGTGGCAGCCGCCCGCGGCTACAAGGTAATCATCACCATGCCCGAGACCATGTCCGTCGAGCGCCGCAAGCTGATGCAGGCATACGGTGCGCAGCTCGTGCTCACCGACGGCTCCAAGGGCATGAAGGGCGCTATCGCCAAGGCCGAGGAGCTGCAGAAGGAGACTCCCAACAGCATCATCGCCGGCCAGTTTGTGAACCCCGCGAACCCGGCCATTCACAAGGCCACGACCGGCCCCGAGATCTGGGACGACACCGACGGCCAGGTCGACATCTTCGTCGCCGGCGTTGGCACCGGTGGCACCGTGACCGGCGTGGGCGAGTTCCTCAAGGAGCAGAACCCCCAGATTCAGGTTGTCGCCGTCGAGCCCGCCACCTCCCCGGTGCTCTCTAAGGGTCAGGCCGGCCCGCACAAGATCCAGGGTATCGGCGCCGGCTTTGTGCCCGACGTCCTCGACACCCAGGCCTATGACGAGATCATCCCCGTCGAGAACGACGACGCCTTTGCGACCGGCCGCGCCGTGGGCCACAAGGAGGGCGTGCTCGTGGGCATTTCGTCCGGTGCCGCCGTGTGGGCCGCACTGCAGCTGGCCAAGCGCCCCGAGAACGAGGGCAAGACCATCGTGGCCCTGCTTGCCGACACCGGCGAGCGCTACCTGTCCACGGCACTCTTCCAGGACTAAGGCCTGTCGCCCATAGGTTGAGCCCAGGACGAACCGGTCTCCTCTCTCCCGGCAGTCTGAGCCCATCCAATCAGGGTGTCCCACGAGACGTCCGAACTTGCTACAATGTCTGCGGCGCGGAACCAGCCTCCCGCGCCGCTTTTCTTTTTTGGCCACATGCCACCAAGGAGAACCTCCCCATGCACAACAAGCGCGTGCTCGTCGCCATGAGTGGCGGCGTCGATTCCAGCGTGACCGCGTACCTGCTCAAAAGCCAGGGCTACGAATGCGTCGGCGCCACCATGCGCCTCACCTGCCCCACGCCCGATCCCATCACGGGCATGAGTAAGGTCGACCGCGACATCGCCGATGCAAAGGCCGTCGCCGAGCGCCTGGGGATCCCCCATCACGTACTCGACCTGCAGCAGACCTTCGACCATAGCGTTATCGAGCGCTTTGTGAACGCCTACCAGGAGGGGCTGACGCCCAATCCGTGCATTATCTGCAACCGCCACATTAAGTTTGGCGCGCTGCTCGATGCGGCGCTGGATATGGGCTGCGACTACATCGCCACGGGACATTACGCCAAAACAAGCCAGGCGGCAGACGGCACCTGGCAGCTACATCGCGGCGAAGATCCCAAAAAGGACCAGAGCTACTTTTTGTATTCGCTTACGCAGGAGCGCCTGGCGCACACGATCTTTCCGCTGGCAGGCCTGGACAAAGAGCGCGACGTGCGCCGCATAGCCGCCGAGCAGGGCTTTACCAACGCCAAGAAGGCCGAAAGCGAGGACATCTGCTTTATTCCAGACGGTGACTACGCGGGCTATATCGAGCGCCGCTGCGGACATCCCGCTGCACCGGGCGACATTGTGTGGCGCGATGGCAGCGTGGTCGGGCGCCACAACGGCGCGCTGCGCTACACCATCGGCCAGCGCAAAGGCCTGGGCGTAGCGATGGCGCATCCCGTGTATGTGACGGGCGTCGACGCCGCCAACAACACCGTGCATCTGGGCGAGGCCGAGGACCTGACCGCCGCTGCCCTCACGGCCGATGAGTGGATCTGGAGCGCGCCGGACGCACGCATGGAGGCGGAGCTCGACGCCGGCGGCATTCACGTCGGTGCCAAGTACCGCTACCGTCAAAAGGACCAGGCAGCGACCCTTACGCGTGACGAAGACGGGCAAATGCTGCTAACTTTTGACGAGCCACAACGAGCCATCGCCCCCGGCCAGGCCGTTGTAGTCTACCGCGGCGACATCGTCCTCGGCGGTGGTACCGTGACCGGCGCACTTAAGTAGCCGCAGGTTTATCGCTGCACGTGTCGAAGCACCTCAACAGCGGCACTAACCTCGATTACGCGACGCTCGAGGCCGCGGCAAATGGCCTCGAGTCGACCCTCCGCCGTCGCCCATTCGCTCTGCGAAAGAATCTCGATCGCCTCATCAACAAATCCGTTGAGCCGCGATGGATCGAACCAATCGAGCGAGTCCGCAAGCGCCAGCTGGACGGAAGGGTCGGGCCCAAACGGCTTAGCGGAAAACCCAAACTCCCCAGCTGCGAGCACGGCAGTTGGTACGTTGTACCACAGGCAGTTGCCGCTATCGAACAGCGGAGCAGGTTTTATCTCCAAGGTGTCGACATTGCGGATGATGCCGAAGTTTCGCCAATGGCGGTCGATGTTGGCCAAAAGGGCATCGCAAACGATCATCTGTGACATAGACCTTCTCACAGCGGCCTCATCGGCGCCATGCTTGCCAAGGTAGCGACAGTATCGATCGTATGTCGAATTTCCCCGCTGGCTGCCAAGTGCGCCCTTAACGTAAACAGCCGGAACGTATTCCTCACGGCCGTCAAGAAAGTCGTCGCACAGACACACAGGGCCATCGAACATGTGCTCAACCGTGTAAGGAACAAACTCGCCCTCCGACAGCAAGCGACGATGCAGAGCCGTTGCAACCGCCTCGTTAAAGGGACGTTGATCGTCCATGCCGCATCCCTTGACCAAAACGCGAATGCCGTTGCGGATCATCCACGATTTAGGGAGCTCGCCCTCGGACGTGTTATCCGGATTTTTAAGACCGATGCCTTCCAGCCAACCCGAACGCTCTTCGGGCGCCGATCGCTCAAATTCGTTCTCAAAGTAATTGATGTTTCGCCATTTAAGTTCGGTGCAATCGGTCGGCCGCAGCCAATAACAATCCGAAAGCGATAGGCCCAGGCACCGAACCGGAACCTCGATGCCACTGGCAATCCCCAGTTCACGATAGCGCGAGACGAGTCCGGGGCGGACGTCAGGCACCGACCGATGGCTCCACCACACGTTGAGCTCCCGTTTATTCACCGTAGGAGAAGAGCTCGAGCACGTGCCAAACGGCATCCTCTGCGCATCGAGGACCTCGGCGATTTCGAAGGGAAACTCACGCGTCGGATCAAATGAGACATGCGCGACCTCATGGTCGGCGGACATCAGCGTAAACTTGCGCCCCACATCGGCCGCAGGACGGCGTCCACGTTTGCGGACCTTTTGATAAGCGACCGCGGAATTGTACTCGACCATCTTCCGTCCGCCCACAATATCGCACGCGAGCGTTCCCGATGAGGCAAGTTGAGATATGCGGGCTTTCGTAACGCCCAGCAGGCGGGCAGCATCACCCATAGACAAGTACTCAGACGTATCCATACACCGCATCACCTCGTTAAGTAATTTAAATGTTTAGTTAATAGATTACATACATCATAATACTAAACAACCCAAAGCGAAAAAAGGCCCGAGAAATCGGGCCTTAGCGATTGGTCAGCCGAGTCGCAAGCTACTCCCCTAGCGCTGAACGTAGGCGCGAACCAGCTCGTAGGTATTGCGCACGCCGTCGATGTGGCTGCGCTCGTAGTTGTGGCTCGCGTACACGCCGGGGCCGATCAGACCATGGCGAATGTCGTAGCCGGCCGAGAGCGTGGCCTCGACGTCGGAGCCGTAGTGCGGGTACACATCGATGGCGTAATCGAGCTCCAGCTCGCGCGCGATGTTGGACAGTGTGGTTACCAGGTCGTAGTTGTACGGACCGCCCGAATCCTTGGCGCAAATCGAAACCATGCGCTCGGTGCAGCCCAGGTCGTCGCCCACGCAGCCCATGTCCACGCTGATCATCTCGCGCGTGTCGGCCGGCACAAAGGCACCGCCGTGGCCGACCTCCTCGTACACCGTAAAGAGCAGCGAAACCTTGCGCGAAAGGGTCACCTCGCCGTCGGCGACGGCGCGGGCCAAACCAAGCAGAATCGACGCGGACAGTTTGTCGTCAAGGAAGCGACTCTTGATGTAACCGCTCTCCGTCACCGTCGTGCGAGGATCCATAGCGATGATGTCGCCGGTCTGAATACCCAGCTCGAGCACATCGTCCTTGCCGTCGACGTTCTCGTCGAGCAGGATTTCCATGTTCTTCTCGATGGTTTTGACCGGCTCATCGGCCACATGCGCCGAAGGCTCGGTATTGAGGACTACACCCGTGTAGACATTACCATCGCGCGTGTAAACGGTGCAGTTCTCGCCATCAGCCGTGGACCACTGGTGCCCACCGAGCGTCGTGGGGCGCAGGCGACCATTGTCCTTAATGGAGCGCACCATGGCGCCCAGAGTATCGACATGGCTCGCCAGTACGAGCGGCTCACCCTCGCCACCAAGCTCAACGAGCACGTTACCCTTATTAGAACGCTCGGGCCCAAACCCCATATCGCGCAGGGTCTCCATCAGATAATCAGTCGCCGCACGGGTATAGCCCGTAGGCGAAGCGATAGAAGTCAGCGTCTTAAGCTGGTCAGTAATAAAACCAAGCGTAGAATCCATTTGGGGCACCATCCACAACTCCAAAGTCAACATCCCGTAATCAGTAAAAGCCCCAACAACGATACCACCACGCACAAAAATTTACCCAGCGAGATGACCCATCGAGCTCTTCCGAACAGCGCCCGTCACGACAACGAGCCGGCGGGCCCCGCCCGTTAGCCCCAGAATCTTTCCGCAGGACAGAAGGAGGCCCCGCCGCACGTAGTGCGCAACGGGGCCTCCGACATGTCCGAGGACGATTCTGGGGCTAACGGGCGGGGCCCGCCGAACCAGGTTAAGCAGCCGGGCAGATCTTCTTGAAAAGCTCGATGACGTCGTCGAGCGTGGCCTCGCGCGGGTTACCCGGGAAGCAGGCGTCGGCCATGGCGTCCTTGGCCAGGACCTCGATCTCGTCAGCCTTCATGGCCTCGCAGACGTGCGGGATGTTCACGTCGGCAGAGAGCTGCTTGACGGCGGCGATGGCGGCGTCGGCGGCCTCGTCGGTGCTCATGCCCGTGGTGTCAACGCCCATGGCGACGGCAACCTTGGCCAGACGCTCGGCGCAAACCGGCTTGTTGAACTCCATGGCGATCGGCAGCAGCATGGCGCAAGCGACGCCGTGCGGGGTGTCGTAGTGAGCGGACAGGGTGTGGGCCATGGCGTGATCGATGCCCAGGCCAACGTTGGAGAAGCCCATGCCGGCGACATACTGGCCAAGAGCCATGCCCTCGCGGCCGGAGCCGGGCTGACCGGACTTGGCCTCGGCAACGGAGTCACGCAGGTTCTCGCTGATCAGCTTAATAGCCTCAAAGTGGAACATGTCAGAGAGCTCCCAGGCACCCTTGGTGGTGTAGCCCTCGATGGCGTGGGTCAGAGCGTCCATACCAGTGGAAGCGGTCAGGCCGGCAGGCATGGAGGCCATCATGTCGGGGTCGACGACGGCGACCTCGGGGGCGTCGTTGGTGTCGACGCACACGAACTTGCGGACCTTCTCGGGGTCGGTGATGACGTAGTTGATGGTCACCTCAGCAGCGGTACCGGCGGTCGTCGGCACAGCGATGGTGAACACGGCGTGGTTCTTAGTCGGAGCAACGCCCTCGAGGCTGCGGACATCGGCAAACTCGGGGTTGTTGATGATGATGCCGATGGCCTTAGCGGTGTCCATGGAGGAGCCGCCACCGATGGTCACGATAGCGTCAGCCTCGGCGGCCTTGAAGGCCTCGACGCCGTCCTTGACGTTCTGGATGGTGGGGTTGGGCTTGATCTCGGAGTAGAGGCTCCAAGCGATGCCGGCGGCGTCGAGCTCGTCGGTCACCTTAGCGGTAACGCCAAACTTGACCAGGTCGGGGTCGGAGCAGACGAAGATCTTCTTGTAGCCGCGACGCTGGAGCTCGCCGGGGATCTCCTTGATGGCGCCGGAACCATGATAAGAGATGGTATTGAGAACGAAACGATTAGCCATTGATAGCCTCCCATCGTGTGCGGGGCGCCCATTACGCCCCACGCTATAAGTCCCATCCTAACGCTTTTGAAATGAAAAGCACGTGAGAACGTCAAATTTGTTAAAGCGTTTCAACAGATGATGAAAAATATTGTGGCAAAGGGACAGCCCCTTTGCCGCATTCGGTTACTTTCGACAGCCCTCTTTCCAAGCCTCGGCCGCAACCTTCCAGCGTAAGCGCAAGTCGCGCTCGCGGTCGATGAACATGATGGCAAACGCGACAAACAGCAGCAAGCTCGCCACGACGATGGCGTGCAGGCCCATGCGCTCAATACACCAGTTGCCCAACACGGCGCCAAACACAAAGGTAAAGATCACGCCAAAGTACAGCAGGCCGTTTTCCAAAAAGCCGCGCCTGTGGGTGATGATGTAATCGTCCACGTTTTGCAGCGCGTTGCGCAAGTTGCCGATGCACATGGTCGTAGCGATGCCGTGACCGTGGATCTTGCGGAAGCTCTCGACCTGCATGCCGCAGGCAAACGAGGTGAGGCAGTTGGCGAGCAGGTTGAAATTGCCGCCCGGGATAAAGCTCACGCCCAGCAAGATGACGGCTTCAAAGAACACCGTCACTTGGCGCCAGTGAATCACGCTGCCAAACCGTTCGTGTACCAGGTCGGCAAGCATAATGCCCACGGCAAACGACACCACAGGGAAGAAGTAGCGCCCCGCAAGTGCCCAATTGCCCTCCGAGATGCTCACGCCCACAAGCAGGATGTTGCCCGTCTGCGCGTTTGCGAAAACATGGTCGCGCCCAATGTACGAATACACATCCATAAAGCCGCCGGCGAGCGCCAGGATAATGCCCAGTTCGATGGACTCCGATATCTGTTTGGCACGCTGCATCGCCGTGCATCCTCCTTGTTGACGACCCTCTCGTGCGTTGGCGGAAACATAGCCGCCGTTCATACTGTAACCCATTGACAACATGGCGTGCGCGCGAGACAGGTTCTCCAACGCGCAGATACACAGTCTGGAAACAAACGGCACCTGCATCGACACGCCGATCCGCCAGCCCATGTACTCCACCAGTCTTTTTAGCCCCGTCCCAAAAAGACTGGTTACAATTACGTGCAGCATACAAACACCGGGAGGGATCGTGGCAAAAAAGCCTCAGCACGCTCAGAATAACCAGCGCAGTCAGCAGGGCAAACAGGGCCAGCAGCAAAAGCGCGGCGGCAAGGCCCAGGGCGGCCACGCCGCTCATACCCCGGCAGCGCCCGCCCGCCCCTGGCGCCCGGGCCGCGACAAGTTCCTCCCCGTCAGCCGCGCCGACATGGACGCGCGCGGCTGGGACCAGTGCGACTTCGTCTATATCTGCGGCGACGCCTACGTGGATCATCCCAGCTTTGGCATGGCTATCGTCAGCCGCGTGCTCGATGCGCACGGCTACAAGGTGGGCATCATCTGCCAGCCCGACTGGACCGACCCCGCCAGCATCACCGTGCTGGGCGAGCCGCGCCTGGGCTTTCTCGTCAGTGCCGGTAACATGGACTCCATGGTCAACCACTATTCGGTGACCAAGCACCGCCGCCACACCGACGCCTATACCCCCGGTGGCGAGGAGGGGCGCCGTCCCAACCGTGCCGTCACGGTCTACGGCAACCTCATCCGCCAGACGTTCAAGGACGCCCCCATCATCATCGGCGGCATCGAGGCGAGCCTGCGCCGTCTGGCCCATTATGACTACTGGCAGGACAAGCTCAAGCGCTCGGTACTGCTCGACTCGGGCGCCGACATCCTCATCTACGGCATGGGCGAGCACGCGATTGTCGAGATCGCCGACGCGCTCGACGCGGGACTGCCCGTCGATCAAATCACCTATATCAACGGCACCGTCTACCGCACCAGCTCGCTCGACGAGGTCTACGACTACGACCTGCTGCCCAGCTGGGACGACCTTGCCGCCGACAAGCTCAACTACGCGCGCAGCTTTAACGTGCAGCAGCAGAATATGGACCCCATCACCGGACACCGCCTGGTAGAGCCCTACCCCAATAGCGTCTATGTGGTGCAGAACCCGCCATCGGCGACGCTCACCACCGATGAGATGGACGAGGTGGCCGAGCTCCCCTACGCACGCGATTGGCATCCCGACTACGACGCGGCAGGCGGCGTGCCGGCCTTTGCCGAGATCAAGTTTTCCATTAGCTCCAACCGTGGCTGTTTTGGTGAGTGCTCATTTTGCGCCCTCACCTTCCACCAGGGTCGCGTGCTGCAGATGCGCAGCCACGACTCGATCATGCGCGAGGCCGAGCTGCTCACGCACGACCCCGAGTTTAAGGGCTACATCAACGACGTGGGCGGACCGACGGCAAACTTTAGCCGCCCTGCCTGCGACAAGCAGCTCGAGCACGGCGTGTGCAAGAACAAGCGCTGCCTGTGGCCGAGCGTGTGCAAGAACATGGTAGTCGACGAGAGCGGCTACACGCAGCTGTTGCGCGACCTGCGCCAGCTGCCGGGCGTCAAAAAGGTCTTCGTACGCAGCGGCATCCGCTTTGACTACACCATGGCCGATGCCTCGGACGAGTTTTTGCGCGAGCTGCTGGAGCACCATGTCTCGGGCCAGCTACGCGTAGCACCCGAGCACGTGAGCGATGCGGTGCTGTCCGTGATGGGCAAGCCGAGCCGAGCCGTCTACGATGCTTTCTGCCGTAAATTTGAACGCCTGAACCGCGAATACGGACTCAAGCAGTATGTGGTGCCATACCTGATCTCGAGCCACCCCGGCTCGACGATGAAGGAAGCTGTGGACCTTGCCGAGGCCGTGCGCGACATGGGTTACATGCCCGAACAGGTGCAGGACTTCTACCCCACCCCGTCCACCATGTCGACCTGCATGTACTACACCGGCGTGGACCCGCGCACCATGCAGCCGATCTACGTGGCGCGCGACCCGCACGAAAAGGCCATGCAGCGTGCGCTCATCCAATACCGCAAGCCCGAGAACTACAAGCTTGTGCGCGAGGCGCTGGAAAAAGCCGGCCGCCGAGATCTAATCGGCTACACCAAGCATTGCCTGATCCGTCCCGTGCCGCCGCGCCCGGGCGAGACATCGGCCGGCGGCGGGCATGGCACCGGCAAGAAGGGCGGCAAACCGCATGGCGGCGCCGGCGGCAAGGGGCCCAAGGGTAGCAAGGGGCACGGCGGCATGTCGCGCGCACAGAACACTGCCAGTCGCAATCGCGCGGCCCAGGGGCGTCAGGGTGCCAACGGAGGCGGACGCCGCAACTAGGGCAGCGGTGCGCTCGCTGCGTCCACCCCACACGCGTGGCGCAGCGAGCGCATTGCCTCAACGAGAATGACACCGGCGATAGCAACCGTGACCGCCACGTCGAGTGGCGCGTTCACAAACCAGAGCAACGTCATGAAATACGACCCGGCATTAAAGGCAAAGTGCAGCAGGATCGTGTAGCGGAGCTTTCCGGTCGTCACGAGCACCCAACCAAAGATGAGGCCTGCGGCACCCGCGTAGCAACCCTGCACCCAATTCATGTGCATAAAACCGAAGACCGCCGCCTGCAGCACGATTGCCGCGGCGATACCCCACGTGCTTGGGGCCGCCCAGGGCACCATGGCACCGTCCTGCGCGCTCGCACGACGCCGACGCTTCCAAAGTGGGCGGCACTGTGGATTAAACGCTCGGAGCGAAAACTCAAAAATAATGCCGCGCACCAGCAGCTCCTCGCAAAACGGAGCGCCGAGCACCGTAGTCAGGACGGCGAGATAGCTGGTGTCGCCCATGCCTGTTTCCTCGACAAGCTCGCTGTAGTCGGCCGCGGCCTCGGGCAACAGCGACAGTACGGCGTCGGTCACATAGCCAACGACCACCTGCAAGGCCAGGCCAATCACGATAACGCAGGCGATGCGTTTCCACGCCCCACGCGCTCCCCCGCCAAGTGGGCGCTCGCCCTGCCAGCGCGCCATAAACGAACGCGGCCACAGATAACGCCACCACAGCAGCGCCATCAAAAACGATGCCGTCTGCGCGACGGCCTGAAGCAATTGAATGTCGAGGTCATCGATCGAAAAACCCATGAACACTGACGCGACGCCCAGAGCGGAAAACAAAACCACGCTCAGGGCAATATCGGCAGCGACGACGCCAAAACAGGCAAGCGCCCAAATCATCGCATTGAGCATGCCGACCTCCTCCCGACGACTAGTCATTGGGGACGTTCTTCAACGACTAGCTGTTGAGGACACTCTTTGCCAAAGGCCCCGTTGGGCGAGATGTCAAACGGAAAGGTGCCGCAGCGATTGAACGCGGCGATAAACATGCGGATGGCGTTGGACGGCGTGGTGCCCACGAGCTGAGTTGCCGCCGCGAAGGCTGCCTTCTCCTCGGGCAAGACCTTCGCGACTACGGGGGTCATGTGTTCTGCCATGGCGCTTCCTTTTTGAAACGACGGTAGTGCGGATAGATGCGGGCCACGCGGCTGGGCGACGGGCTGTGAAGGCAACCCGATTGGCCCGCATCCGGAGTTTGTTTCTGCGGCGTTGGTATTACTTAGTATTCCTAAGTATTACCCCGCAGATAGAATACCACACAAGACCCCATGGGGACGGAGGAAAACGAATCATTTTGTTGCTGAGTAAGTTTTTAGAGCGTGATGATGTCCGAGATATCGAGGGCTTGAGCGTCGACGACATCGTGCGTGGCGAGCAAGAGCGTGCGACCGTCGAGCAGGTCTAGCACGGCCTCGGCCGTCGCATCGCGCGCGGCGGCGTCCAGGCCGGTAAAGGGCTCATCCAGAATGACGGCACAGCCGCCACACAGCAGGGCTCGAGCGATCTCGACACGACGGCGCTGCCCGCCCGAAAGCTCAGCCACGCGAACACGCACGTCGATTCCCGGCACCAACCGGCGCAGCAAGGTCGTAGCGTTCGAAGCATCCACGCGCGCATCGGCACACACCAGCACGTTATCCAAGGCCGAGCTGCCCTCTACCAAGCGTGCATCCTGAAACACCATCGAGCACGGCGCGCACTCCCCCGCTGCCAACGAAAGCAGCGTCGACTTGCCCATGCCCGAAGCGCCCATCACGCAGATACGCCCACCCGCAGGCACGTTGAGCACCAGACCATCCAGCGCCGGCGCCCAGGGCGCACGATCGCCCACGGCAAGCGCAAGCTCCGCTGCGGCGCCATCGCTCGCAGCCCCCGCACGCCCGCGCAGTCCATGCCCATGCGCCCGCACGGCCGCGCGCCACGCCACGGGTCCCGAAACCCGCAGCAGCCACACCAGCACGCGCTCACACGCCCACGAGGCGGCAACGACCAGCACGGTCCACGCCAGCAAATCAGCCGTCTCAATCAAAAGCTTTGCCTGATAGATGCGCTCGCCCACGGTGCCCACCGCCATGCCGATCAGCTCGGCTGCCACGCCGGCCTTCCAGCTCATGCCGATCACGGCGCGGGCGCACGAAAGCACAAACGGCAGGACTTCGCGCCAGGTATGGGCGCAAAACAGGCGCCAGCCGCGCACGCCATGCAGACGGAACATCTGCTCCAGCGGTTTATTCACCTGTGCCAAGCCCTCGGCCAGCGAAAAATACACGCCCGGCAGCGCCATCAAAAAGACCGCGGCGATGCTCACGCGCGCCGATCCCAACCAAATAAGCAGCAGGACCACCACGCAGGCAACCGGCGTCGCCTTAACAAACGAAAGTGCCGGAGCCACCAGGCGCGCAAACGCCCGCAACCGTGACGAAATCCCGGCAAGCACGCCACCACACACCGCGGCAAGCGCCAGCCCGCCCAGTATCCGCGCGCCCGAGCCCACCAAAATCGCCCAGGTACCGCCATCGCACACCAGGCGCAGCAGCGCCACGGCAACAGCACCCGGCCCCGGCAAGATCAGTGGCTGCGCCACCAGCACCGCCGCGAAGACCCACACGGCAAGCCAAAAGGCGGCGACGGCACCTGCTGCCGCCACCGCCTTCATACGCTCTGTCATTTGTCGAGCAAACGCACGCACGGGCTACTCCATGTAGTAGAAATCGTCAGCCGGAAGTTTACCACCCACGGCGCTCGCGTCCGCGTCGGACAGCACCTGCAGATACCCACTAAGTGCCGCCTTCATATCCTTGCCCGTCTGGCACACGAGCATGCACCCGGGAATCGCCTTCTCGGCGATCTTGGCGTTGTCCACGATGCCGGCATCGACCACGGCCTGCGCCCAGTCTGCCGGCGCCGCATTGACAGCCTTAACGCTCGCC
Source organism: Coriobacteriaceae bacterium (assembly GCA_025993015.1). Classification (NCBI taxonomy): domain Bacteria; kingdom Bacillati; phylum Actinomycetota; class Coriobacteriia; order Coriobacteriales; family Coriobacteriaceae; species Coriobacteriaceae bacterium. Next base: position 1,827,352 of record DAJPFV010000001.1, on the reverse strand, counting down.
GCATGGCAGCTCAAGAACTCCGCCACAGCCTCGGGATGTTCCTCGGCAAACGCGCGGCGCACCACGGTCACGCCCGTCAGCAGGCGCGAACCCGTGTCACCTGCCAACTCGTCCCACACATCGGTCAGGCTTACCGGAGCCGACAGCCTGCCTTCGCTCTTGGCGATGGCAGCGGTCTTGAACGGCTCCGGCAGCACGCCCACGGCGGACGGGTCGGCAAGCAGGGCCGACAGCACCTCGGTGGGCTCGCTCTTAAACTCGAGCGTCACCTGGCCGGTCAGGCCTGCGCGCTCCAGCAGGTAGTTCATGACGTACTCCGGCGTGGTGCCCTTGCCCGTCATATAGACGGTATGGCCCGCCAGATCGCCAAACGAGGCCACACTCGCGTCGCCCGTCACAACGTTCAGCACGCCCAGCGTGTTGATGTCGATGACCTGCACCGCACCCTCGGTCTTGTTGTAGAGCACGCTCGCCACGTTGGCAGGCACCAGGGCGATATCGACATCGCCCTGAATCACCTTGGGCACGATCTCATCGGCTGCAGTGCTGATCGCAAAGTCGAACTCGTTGTCCGTCTCACCATCGGCCGCCCGGTCCATAAACTGCACCAGACCCATCGACGTCGGACCCTTGAGCGAGGCGACGTGCACCTCAACCGGCTCGGCAGCGGCACCGTCAGCAGCAGACCCGGCAGCCGAGCCCGCGGCGGACCCGGTACCGGCAGCCCCGCCGCCACAGCCCGCGAGCGCAAGCGACAGGGCGCCCGCGGCGAGCGCCGAGGCAAACCCCCGGCGCGACATCTCAAAATCAAACGCGCGCATCGCTAGCACGTCCCCTCGTTAGGCATCGTCCATGCGTGATGGTCGGTATGCAGCAGCTCCTCGGCCAGCGGCGAGAGCGGCTCGCCCAAGAACTCGCGGTAGCACGCCTGGACATCGGGATTCTCGTGCGAGAAGCGAATGTCCGCAGCGGCATCCAGACCCCACAGCACCTGACCGCGCTCGGCTGCCAGCTCGCAGCCGTCGTGGATGGGCTGACCGCCGCCACCGACGCAGCCGCCCGGGCATGCCATGACCTCAACGAAGTCATAGCTCACGCGGCCGTCGCGAATCGCGTCGAGCAGACGGGCGGCGTTGCCTAGCCCGTGCGCCACGGCGACGCGCACCTTGGTGCCATCGATACCGGCCACGGCCTCCTTCCAGCCGTCCAGGCCGCGCACATCGGTAAAGAAGTCGGCGTCGGGGTTCTTGCCCGTCACCAGGTAATAGGCCGAGCGCACGGCAGCCTCCATCACGCCGCCCGTGGCGCCAAAGATCACACCCGCGCCCGTGCCAAAGCCCAGCGGCGTGTCGAGCGGCTCCTCAACCAGCGTGTCGACGCTCACGTGGCTCGCGCGGATCATGCGCACCGTCTCGCGCACCGTCAGCGCAACGTCCACATCGGGCGTGCCGTCCTCGCCCACCATGCTCGGCAGCGCGCACTCGGCCTTCTTGGCCGTGCACGGCATCACGGACACCACAAACAGACGCTCGGGCTCCACGCCCAGCACCTTGGCGTAGTAGGTCTTGGCGATGGCGCCAAACATCTGCTGCGGCGACTTGGACGTGGACAGGCTGTCGACAAACTCCGGGTAGCGCGCCTTCACAAAGCGTACCCAGCCCGGGCAGCAGCTCGTGAACATGGGCCAGCTGCGGCTGTCGCCCTCGCCCTTGGCGGCCTTACCCAGGCGCTCGAGCAGCTCGGAGCCCTCCTCCATAATGGTGAGGTCGGCCGAGAAGTCGGTATCGAACACGTACTCAAAGCCCACGCGGCGCAGCGCACAAGCCAGGCGCTCGACAGTAGCCTCCTCGCGCGGAATGCCGAGCTCCTCGCCCCAGGCGCTACGCACGGCCGGCGCAATCTGCACCAGCACGATCTTGTCGGGATCGGCGATGGCATCGAACACGGTCTCGGTATCGTCACGCTCGCGCAGGGCGCCCGTCGGGCAATGCGTGATGCACTGGCCGCACGCGACGCAATCGGTCTTGCCGATCGGCGCACGCCCGCGGGTGCCCACGGCGGTATGCGTGGCGCGGTTGGTCAGATCCCAAATCCCTAAGCCCTGCACGCTCTCGCACACCTTGATGCAGCGCATGCATTTGATGCACTTGTCGTTATCGCGGATGATGGGGAAATCGAAATCCCAGCCCTCGCGCGCCAGGTGCTGCTCGTACGGCAGATAGAAGATGCCCAGGTCGTTGGCGATGGTCTGCAGGTTGCAGTTACCGCTGCGCACACAGCTCGTGCAGCGTGAATCGTGCTGCGAAAGCAGCAGCTGCACGTTGGTGCGGCGCGCCTCGCGGGCCTTGGGGCTGTTGGTGTGGACCACCATGCCATCGAGCACGTAGTTGTTGCAGGCGGCAACCAGCTGGTCGCAGCCCTCAACCTCGACCACGCACACGCGGCAGCCGCCGATCTCGTTCAGATCGCGCAGGTAGCACAGGGTGGGAATCTGGATGCCGACGGACTTGGCCGCGTCCAGGATCGTGGTGTGCTCGGGCACCACGACCTCGCAATTATCGATAGTGAGCTTGACCATATTGAGTGCTCCGCTTTCGGTGTTATCGCTGACAGTGGGGTTGTTGAGCTCTACCATTCCAGGTTCCTCCCTCCGCGGAACGCGCCAAAACCAAAGTGGTCGCAACGCAGGCAGCGGCTTGCCTCCTGGCGCGCCTCCTCCTCGGTAAGGCCCTGCTCGACCAGATTCCAATCGTGAATACGCTCGCCGGCCTCGCGCTCACCCAGCTCGCAGCGGCCGCACTCGTGCTTGCCCTTAAACTGAACGGTCGGCAGCTCCACGTCGAGCTTGATCTTGTGGTCGAAGCCCAGATAGCGGTCGATGTTTGCCGAAGCCACGCGGCCGGCGTTGATGGCACGGATGACGGTGGCGGGGCCGGTCTGGCAGTCGCCGCCGCTAAAGAGGCCATCGAAGTTGGGCACGGCACCGTCCGAGTCGGTGACCACGCAACCCCACTTGCAGGCGATGCCCATGTCCTCAAACGGCTTGGAATCGATGTCCTGGCCAATGGCGACAAACACGCGCTCGCAGGGGATGACGCGCTCGGGCGTAGCGGCGGCACGCGGAGCCGGACGACCGCGGCGGGGCTCGCCGATAATCTGCGGTTGCACGCGCAGGCCGCTCACGCGACCATCTTCGCCCGTCTCGATGGCGAGCGGCGCCGTGAGCTCCAGAACCTCGCAACCCTCGGCCTGGGCGCCGGCAATCTCGGCGTCCTGGGCCGTCATATCGCAGATGCGACGGCGGTAGACGATGCTCACCTTTTCGGCACCGCAGCGCACGGCAGAGCGCGCCACGTCCATGGCCACGTTGCCGCCGCCGATGACGCACACGCGCTGGCCGCTCAGGTCGGGCAGCTCGTCGTCTCCGATGGCGCGCAGCATCTTGACGGCCGACTCCACGCCGGGCGCCTCTTCACCCGGAAGGCCGAGCTTCTTGTCGCTATGGGCACCGATGGCCAGGTAGACGGCATCGAACTCGTCGCGCAGGCGAGCGAGCTCCTCGCCGTTCACGGAGTGATCGAGCTCAACGTCGATGCCGGCGCTCAAGATCCAGTCGATCTCGGCCTGCAGGCGCTCGCGCGGCAGACGATAGCTGGGGATGCCGTAGCGCAGCATGCCGCCCAAGTGGTGGCGCTGCTCAAAAATGGTCACCTTGTGGCCCATCACGGCCAGGTAGTAGGCACAGGAAAGGCCAGCCGGGCCGCCGCCGATCACGGAGACGCGCTTACCGGTGTTGTCCACTACATGCGGCTTGTGGTCGTTGAGGTCACTGTGCTCAACGGCAAAACGCTTGAGGGCGAGGATGTTCATGGGGTCGTCGACCATGCCACGGCGGCAATGCATCTCGCAGGGATGCTCGCACACCAGGCCGCAAACGAGCGGCAGCGGGTTATTCTTGCGGATGACCTTGACGGCATCGGCATAGCGGCCGGCCTCGACGAGCGAAATGTAACCGGGAATGTCGACATGCGCCGGACAGCCCGAGACGCACGGGACGCGGGCCTCGCGGTCAAAGCCACAGGAGTGCTCGCGGATGTGGTGCTCAAAATCGTCACGGAAACCGCGGATAGCCGTAAGCGCCATGGCGCCGGCCTCGTAACCGATGGCGCAATCGCTCGAAAGATAGATGGTGCGGGCGGTGCGCTCGATCAGATTGAGCGTGGACTCGTCGGCGCGGCCCTCGAGCACATCGGCGAGCAGATCGCTCAGCGCGCTCAGGCCCACGCGGCAGGGTGTGCACTTGCCGCAGCTCTGGGTGGAGCACAGGTTGACGAGCGCTGCCGTAAACTCAACGGGACACGGGGCGAGCGAACTCACCGCCAGACGACGTCCGAGCGCATCGTGCAGGTCGTCCATGACGGCCTGAGCGTGGCTGCGTTCCATTACGTGCAGTCGAGCCATAAGATCCCCTCTCACATGGCAGCCCGGAGGCGAGGCCGGGCGAAATTGCTACACGCACAACACTGACCTAAAAAGTTGTGAGGTCTCCATACGGTTCGGCAGGCGGTATAAAATGTCACCCTCAGCGGTGAAATAGAACATTACCGCAGATAAATGCCATATTTGATAAAACTCGTTACCAAATTGCAATATTCAATGTGAAAAAGAGCGCCTTACTATTTTTCCTTTTTGATCCGTTTTCCTCCGTCTCCTTCGGATCACATGATCCCTTGGGAACGGAGGAAAACGGATCGTTTTTGGTGCAAAAGGGCCAGGTTTGTTTGCACCAATCTCACTTGCGCTAGATGAAGAGCTCGCATTCCTTCCGCGCGACGCAAACCTTGCTCAGCATCTGGGAAACAGCGGATAGTTTGTTGGAATCAAGCTTGCGAGCACCTCGCGGACATACGGCGATGCAGCGCATGCAGGAGATGCACGCCTCGCCAGCTGCTCGTTTGGGGTCACTCTTGTCGATAGCGCAAACGGGGCACGCCGCGGCGCATGCACCGCAGGAGACACAATCCTCTGTTGCCTCGGGTGCCATGCGGTGACCTCCGGCTTGTTTATAAGGACGATTGCCGGGGATAGAGGGCCCGGACGCATCCTCAGCCAACAGCTTTTGCTGAATTTGCTGCGCAAACTCTGCGAGCTGCGCCGCATCCTGCGCATCCGGTCGCCCAGCAGCAAACTGACGAGCAACGGAATGCTCAGCAATAGCAGAAACCGCTGCAACAACCCTAAATACGGCGCGCTTCGCAACGTCCTCCAGCTCTACGAGCGTGTCCTCAAACGCGCGGTTTCCGTATACGCAAACCAAAACAGCCCGAGCCCCGTTGCCGCGCACCATGCCCAACCGGTCAGCCACCACAGCCGGGATTCTACCGGCATACGCCGGCACAGAGATTACGGCCACGTCGTCCTCAGTCATCGAGACAGCGCTGAAATCTAGCCCGCTATCGGCCAGATCGACGGTAACGGTATTCTTGCCCAGTGCCCCGGCCACAAGGCCAGACACCTTCCGCGTTCCACCCGTCGGACTAAACACAATTTCGAATACGCTCATCGAGGCACCCTCCCCTACGCCTGGCAACGCGTCAAGCCGCTTTCACATCCAGCCAGAGTATACGGCGCATGGGATCCCCGTTTTGGTGCACCAAGCACCCCAATGCACCCACCCTACGCTGTCTGCCTCTTCGTTTTGTATAAATTACGGTACAGATTGTATATATTTACGGGATACCGCCGTGTTCTCCCGAGGTACCCCATCCTGGCCCGTGCAAAAAACGGAGTATTCTGCAACGTGACCGCGCCAGCAATACCCCGAGCGGGCAAACCTTTAGGGCGCTGCGTCATTTTGGGTTCCGACATGGCGAGAATGACGCGCCCCTGCTCCGGAAAACGACGAAATCTGACTCAGAACGCTCGCTAGGGATATCCGAAAGCCACCGTTGGCGACGTCAAATCATATGCAGACAACTCGAACTGCAGAATACTCCAAAAAATGCACGGCGCACCCCATGGGACCCATTGCCGCATGGTAGGAAACAGGCCCACGGCATCCTCTAGATGCATTCCCGAGGAAATCACATTTGAACTAGCGATCGGATACGGCAAACAAAAAGGGCCCCGAGCGTAGTTGCTCGGGGCCCTTGGTTCACCTCGCTCTAGCGGGCGATGCGTATGTTACTTGCGCTTGCCGCCGCCGTCACCGGGGCGACGGGAGCTGCCGCCGCGCTTGCCGCCACGACTATTGCCATAGCTACCACGATTATCGCGACCACCGGCACGGCCGCCGCGGGAGCCGGCCTGGTTGCCGCCACGCCCGCCACGATAGCCGCCACGACGCTCCTCGCGGGTATCGTCGTAGTTGCGCCAGTCATCGCGACGATCGCGGCTGGCACGCGGATCGCGGCGATCGCGCGACTCGTTAGAGCGGCCAGCACCGCTGCGGCTGCCATTGCCACGAGTGCCCTCGCGATGCTCGCCGCCACGGCCACCGCGCTCATCAAAGCGCTTGCCGCCACGGGACTCGCCGCCGCGAGTACCACGCTCGCCACGCGAACCGCGGCCCTCGCCGCCACGGCGCTCATCACGGCCGCCGCGCTCGCCATCGCGACCGGAACGACGACGATCGCCCGAACCACGCTTGCCGCCACGCGAGCCACGGCCCTCGTCCTCGCGCTCAACACGGCGACGACCGCCGCGGTCCTCGTCCTCGCGGCGACGGCGATGCGCCTCGCCCTGGAACTGCTTGGCACGGCGCTCGGCACGGTTGCCGCGCGGGGCCTGCTCAACGACACCAGCACCGCCGCGCTCCTCGGCAGCCACCTCGCGGGCCACGCTCTCCACAGCCTCGTCCACGCGAGCCTGAACGCCCTCGCGCACGCGGGTCTTGCCGCCGCGCTTGGGACGGCTCGGACGCTCACCGTCGCCGCGACGCTCGTCTCGACCGCGGTTGGAACGACCGGCCACATCACCGTAATCGTCGCCGTTGCGTTTGCCGTCGCGACGCGCCTGCTCAAGCTTCTTCTTGCTCTTGGACTTGCCGCGCTTGGTCTTCTTCTTCACCTTAAAGGCCGCAGGATCGCGCTCGGGGTCAACCGCGGGCGGATTGGGGCCCACATGCAGGTCGCCGGCCTCGTAGATGTCGGCGGTCTTGTCCATGAGCTTCTCGATCTCGTAGAACTCATCGACATCCTGCTCGGTCACAAACGTGATGGCCCAGCCCAGCTCGCCGGCGCGGCCCGTACGGCCAATACGGTGGATGTAGTCGGTCGGCTCGGCCGGCACGTCAAAGTTCACGACGGAGCGCACGTCGCTAATGTCGATGCCGCGGGCGAGAACATCGGTTGCCACCAGCACGTCGACGGTGCCGTCGCGGAAGGCAGAAAGCGCGCGCTCGCGCTGGGCCTGGCTGCGGTTGCCGTGAATCGCGGCGGCCTTGATGCCCTTGCGCTCCAGACGACGGCAGCAGCTGTCGGCGCGGTGCTTGGTGCGCATAAAGACGATCGTGCGCTCCGGGCCCTCCTTTTTTAGGAACTCGGGCAGCAGGTTGTTCTTGGCCTCGATGGACACCGGGAACACAAACTGATCGACGGTGTCGGCGGTCGACGTGGCGGGCGCGATCTCCACGCGAGCCGGATCGCTCACCAGGTCGGTGATCTCGCCCACGGCCTCCTCGTCGAGCGTCGCCGAGAACAGCAGCGTCTGGCGCTCGGCCGGCGTCTCACGCACAATGCGGCGGACGGCGGGCAAAAAGCCCATGTCGAGCATGCGGTCGGCCTCGTCGAGCACCAGGACCTTGACCTCGTTCAGGTGGCAGGCGCCCTGCTCGATCAGGTCGACCAGACGACCCGGCGTGGCGACCAGGATATCGCAGCCGTACTTGAGTGCCGCGGTCTGCGGCTTGTAGCTCACGCCGCCCACGACGGTCACGGCAACGTGGCCCGTGACGTCGGCGATTTTGCTCGCGACCTCGTCGATCTGCTGGGCAAGCTCGCGCGTGGGGGTGATGACGAGCATCACGGGGCCACGGCCGTTGCCCTCGGGCTTTTTAGCACCGCGGCGACGGTTGCGGCCGCCGCGCTCGCGCACGGGCTTGGGCGGAGCGATGTGCTCCAGATTGTTCATGGTCGGCAGCAAGAAGGCGGCCGTCTTGCCGGTGCCGGTTTGAGCGGCGGCAAGCAGGTCGCGACCCTCGAGCACCACGGGGATCGAGCCGGCCTGCACGGGCGTCGGCGCCGTGTAGCCCAGGTTCTCGATAGCACGAAGCATCTCGTCCGAAAGTCCCAGCTCGTCAAAGGCGGGCAGGCTCTCGGTAGCGGACTCGACGGCCTGGGCAGCATTGGCCTCATCGGCGGCATCGAAGGCAGCCTGGGTCATGGCCTCGCGGGTCTCGTCCAGAATCTCGGCGTCGGTGACGTCGGATACAGAATTACGCATATGTTGTTGTTCCTTATCTGCACGCGCTATGGGCACGGCATGCGGCCGCGCTGGCGTGCTTGGTAGTGCGCTAATACATACAAAAACGGGTGCGCACAGAGAGGACGTTGCTCAGCACGCTGGCGATCGCTTTGGCAGCCCTATCACGCGCCGTCCAGACGCAGCAGCTCTAAGCGATGGAGCAGATTCGCCGCCGGTTAGTATACCCGCACTCCGTATGCCCCCACGTAAACCACAGATGACGAGGCGGACGGGGCGGGGCTGGCTGATTGTCTCAATCTGTAACATCTACAGGGCAAATCTTCCTCTACGTGTTACGGATCGAGACAAACGGTCGACACAGTTCACAAACGTCTCAATCTGTAACAGTTACCGAGTAAAATCGGCCCTAATTGTTACAGATCAAGACAGAGGGGGATTTCCGTCCAGTCCAAACCAAATCTCTCAGTCTTCCTGCAATTTCGAACATGTGGCCTATAATGTTGCTTTGGTTACACTATTTATTGTGCAGCCATTTAATACGTCGCCCACCGGGGCCATTAATTCCTATCGCCATATTGGCTAGGAAGCAATCAAAGGAGGTATCCGTGGCAGCAGAGACGCCTTGCTCGGTCCTCTATAACGATATTCGCTCGTTCGGCGGTCTTAAACATCTCGAGATCGCCCGAATGCTCATCAATGGAAACTCTTATCTCGGCAGTACCCTGCTCGAGAAATGCTCTTCCAACCGCTCGTATCTCACCCGTTACATCGTCCATCGCAAGCCTGACCAGTGCGCACCCTCCATCTACAGCGACTTTACCGTCACCACACTCAACCTTTCCTCGGCAATCTGCAGCAAGCTCGGCGGCGGCGAGGCCGCCTATCGGGCAATCGCCGAGCACTATCGCGGTCCGGCCGCCAACGAAATGATGTCGGCTCTCGCCAGCTACAAGCTGGACAGCCGCCTATATGCAAATGCCCTCAATCGCATCGACAACTTCGACGGCAATGCCGTGCGCGAGAAAAGCACGCTTTACCTTATGCTCTTTGTGGCAACGGGGGCGCTCGCCGATCCCGTTCAGGGCGTGGCCACCGTCGAGCGCTTTTGCAGCAGCAAGACGGGCGGGCACTTCGGCACCACCGAAACTACCGTCGGACGTGGCTTTATGAACAGCCTGGAACAGCCGCGCACCGTCGCCCCCAACCTCGGTCTGCTCAGAACCCATGCCGACAACTGCGCCGACATGCAAATCCATCCCCTCACACGCGATCCGCGCGGCACCGTGATTGGTTCTTTGCCCAAAACCTCGCCCAGCATCACCGATGTGGGCGCCGACGCATCGCGCGAGCATCTTCGCATTTGGCTCGAGGGTGAGCACTGGTACGCCCAGGGCCTTGGATCGACCAACGGCACAGTGCTCGAATCGGGCGCGGGCGACGGCGATATTGTGATTGAGCCGCCGCGCGACCAACGCGAGCCCGGCAAAGTCTATCCCCCCGTGGAAATCGCCAACAGCGACAGGCTCCATCTGGGTCTCTACACGACATTCCTTGTCATTGTGGACTAGCACGGACGGCGATCGGAAGACGGTCGCCGTCCGTCTTTCGTCTTCTACCTTCTGCGTCGTAAACGACAATACTCAGCGGCATACGTGGGCAGTGCGGCTATCATGGTTCTTTACCGATATCCGCACTGCTCACGTATACGTGCGGCAACCCATGCCAGACAAAGGAACGCCATGGATACTACCGATAGCGCCTATGGCGACAAACTCATCCGTCTTGACACGTTCGACACCGCCGTGGCGGTCGACCCCAGCGCCGAGGACGAGGCCAAGCGTCGGTTTATGACGCTTATTCTCCAGACGGCCCACCGCAACAACGGCAACATCGGGCACGTGCTGCGCGCGACCAACACGAGCGGCGAGGTCTTTGCCGTCAAGCTACTCAAGGACAACGCCATCCTTTCCGGCCAAGCCCCCGACCGTTCCGCCGAGCAATCGGCAGCGCACCTGGCCAACACCGCCGCGCTGTTCGAGGAGTACCGTCATCTGTGTACCGTCTCGCACCTGCGCGGATTTCCACGCGTCTATGGCTACGGATCGTGCGAGGATGACCCGCTCATCCTCATGGAGTGGGTCGAGGGCACCTCACTCAAGCAGGCGCTACCCCTGCTTCCGCACGACGCCTCGGGCGGGCTGACCACCCAGATGGTCGCCGCCGTCGGAAACGCCGTGCTTCGTGCGCTCTTGATGACCCAAGGCCTCGTGAATCCGGTCGTCCATCGCGACCTGTCGCCTGCCAATATCATGTTCCGCACCACCAGCCGAACACTCGAGCAGCAGATTGCCGATTGTTCCTTTGACCCCTGCCTCATCGACATGGGCTCCGCGACCATGGCTCTCGGCGACGACACGATCACCCGGCGCGCCGACATCTGGCGCTTTGCCACGCCCGCATACGCCGCGCCCGAGATGCTCACGCAGGATATCGAAGGCATCGCGGCCCTTCGCCGTTCGCCGGCAATCGATGTCTACGCGCTTTCGAGCATTCTGTACCAGCTCTACAGCGGTCGCAAACCGTTTGACTTTGAGTCGACGGACGCCGCTGCAACCGGCTCGTTCTATCTCGTAAAGACCAAGACCAAGCCGGCGCCGCTCGAGCCGCGCTGCGAGGGCGATGAAGCGCTCGTCCAAATCATCATGAAGGGTCTCTCAGTCGAGCAGTGCGATCGTCCCACCAAGCAGCAGATGCTCGAGGTGCTCTCGGCATACCTCACCGATGCCGAATCCGAGGGCCGCGAAGGCACAGGAGACGAGGCCGCGATTGATATCGATTCTGGCACGCACCTTAAGGTCGACGTCGCCGGCGAGCGCGCGCGAGAGATCCTGGAGCAGGCCCGGCACGATGCCATGACCCGCCGCCGCTTTATTATCGGTGGCGTCGTTGCAGCCGTTGCGGGGCTCAGCGTCATTGGGGCGGCGACCCATGGCTTTGGCATCCCCGACTACCTGGACGGCATCCGCGGTTCGCTTGACGACTACATTTGGGATCAGCTGCAGGAGATTTCGCTCAAGATTAAGGCCGCCGAGACCCGTAGCGAGGCACGCGAGATTGCCAAGCGCTATCACCTGCTCGATGCCGATGGGCATATCCCCTATCCGTGTACCAAGCGTATCACGCTCACCAACGGGCTGCAGGTTGGCGCGCAGCTTGTGGGCATCCGCCACGATGAGCTTCTGGACGGGACGGGCAAGGCCGGGTTGACGTTTATGTTCGACGCGGGTATTGCCGAGCGCAACGCTGCGGCTGAACCGCCGAGCGCCGGCTGGGCAGATTGCGAGCTGCGGGAGTGGCTCAACGGCGACGGCCTTAAGCTGCTGCCCAACGAGTTGCGCGCGCTCATTAAAGGTGTCAAGAAGGTCTCGAACAATGTGGGCGCCGCCAACAGCGCATCGTGCCTGAGCGAGTTGCCCGCAACCCTTTGGCTGCCCGCCATGGTCGAGCTGTGCGGTACGCAACCGCCCGATTCGTTTACCGAGGACTATCACTACCTGGCAGACATCTACAACGGCGAGGGCAAGGAGTATCAGCTCTTCCGCGAGCTCAAGGTAAGCCCGTATTCCACGAACGAGACGATGGTCCGCCAGTGGAAGGGCAAGGACACCTGCTGGTGGGAGCGCACGGTGAGCCCCGACACATCGGAGAGCGAAGGCACGCTCTATATGAACCGCGTGGGACACGACGGCGACGTCTTTACGTACGCAACGCCTGCGGAAAAGCCAAACAAGCTAACCTGTGTGATCCCCGGGTTCTGTATCTAGGCGGCGAGCGTCTTGCCGCAACGGGACCCCTCCCCGGCAATTGTCTCGATCTGTAACAGTTAGAGGTCATTTTCCCTGCTAGATGTTACAGATTGAGATGATTGGTTGGGACGGTCCATCGGCCAACCATCCATCCTCATCTGTAACGAAATCTCATACATTTCTTTCTGTACTGGACACCCCCAGGGGGTATGGGTGTATAGTATCGGCAGGTTAACATTTCCGACACTACGTCACAGAAAGGAGAAGCCATGGCTCAAGATAAGTTCGACGTGGGCGGCATGACGTGCGCCGCGTGCCAAGCGCACGTGGACCGTGCCGTCAGCAAGCTCGACGGCGTCGAGAGCGTCGCGGTCAATCTGCTCGCCGGCTCTATGCTGGTGGACTACGACCCTGCGCAGGTCTCCCCCGACGATATCTGCACCGCTGTCGATCGCGCTGGCTACTCGGCCTCGCCCATCAGCACGGGCACCGACGCTGTCCAAAGCGGCAGCTCGCAGGCCAGGTCTGGCGTCACCCATATGGAGTCGCCGACCAAAAAGTTGGAGGCCGCCGCCTCTGCCATGCGCACCCGCCTCATCGTCTCGATCGTATTCCTTGTCCCACTGTTCTACATAGGCATGGGGCACATGCTCGGCTGGCCGCTGCCCGGCATCTTCACCGACCACACCCACAGCATGACGCTCGCGCTCACCGAGCTCGTCCTGCTCATTCCCATCGTCTACGTCAACGACGCGTACTTTATCAACGGGTTTAAATCACTCGCGCACGGCGCGCCTACTATGGACGCCCTTATTGCCGTGGGCGCCACCGCCTCCATCGCCTGGTCGCTCTACGCCATGTTCATCATGGCCGACCAACTGGCCGCCGGACAGGTCCACGAGGCCATGATGACGGGCATGGACAATCTGTATTTTGAGAGTGCGGGCACAATCCTGTCGCTCGTCACCGTGGGCAAATACCTCGAGACGCGCAGCAAATCCAAAACCGGCGGCGCCATCGAAGCGCTGATCGACCTGGCGCCCAAGACCGCGACCGTCGTGGCAGAGGACGGCACCGAAACCACCGTCGATGTCGACGCCATCCTTCCCGGCCAGGTCCTGCGCGTGCGCCCCGGCGAGTCCATCCCCGTCGATGGCGTGGTGCTCGAGGGCAGCTCGGCCGTGGACGAGAGCGCGCTCACCGGCGAGTCCATCCCCGTGGAGAAGACCGCCGGCGACACTGTCAATGCGGCCACGGTCAACCGCACGGGCTCGTTTACCTTCCGCGCCACGCGTGTGGGCGCCGACACGTCGCTCGCCAAGATTATCCAGCTCGTCGAGGACGCCAACGCCACCAAGGCGCCCATCGCCCGCATGGCCGACAAGGTCGCCGGCGTATTCGTGCCCGTGGTGTTCGCGATCTCGGCCGTGACCTTTGTGGTGTGGATGGCACTGACCGGCAGCGTGAACGAGGCGCTCACTTCTGCCGTGGCCGTGCTGGTGATCAGTTGTCCGTGCGCGCTCGGCCTGGCCACGCCCGTCGCCATTATGGTAGGCACCGGCAAGGGCGCCGAGATGGGCATTCTGTTTAAGAGCGCCGAGGCGCTGGAGAACCTGCGCAGCGTGGGCACCGTGGTGCTCGATAAGACGGGCACGGTCACCCGCGGCAAGCCTGCCGTGACCGATATCGTAGTAGCGACGCGCGCTGACGGCTCGCCTGCCATGAGCGAAAAGGCGCTGCTTAAGCTAGCCGCCGCGTTGGAGCGCTCAAGCGAGCACCCGCTGGCCGAGGCGATTATGGCCGAGTGCGAGGCGCGCGGAATCGTCGCACGCATGGTCGAGGACTTTACCGCCGTGCCCGGGCGAGGCGTTACGGCACGCGAGGGGCAGAATGTCATCGCCGCCGGCAACGTGCGTCTGATGGACGAGCTGGGCGTGAAGGTTCCCGCCGGCCTTGCCGAACAGTTCGCGGCCGAGGGCAAAACGCCGCTGTTCTTTGCCAAGAACAGCGAGCTTGCCGGCACCATTGCCGTGGCTGACGAGGTCAAGGAGACGAGCGCCGGAGCCATCGCCGCACTGCGCTCGCTTGGCGTCGACGTGCGCATGCTCACCGGCGACAACCGCGTGACGGCCGAGGCCATCGCCCGCCGCGTGGGGCTGAGCAGCGAACAGGTCATCGCCGACGTCCTCCCTGCCGACAAGGAGCGCCACGTCCGCGAGCTGCAGGATGTGGGCGGCAAGGTCGCCATGGTAGGCGACGGCATCAACGACTCCCCCGCCCTGGCGCGCGCCGACGTGGGCCTTGCTATCGGCACCGGCGCCGACATCGCCAAGGAGGGCGCCGACGTGGTTCTCATGCGCAGCGACCTCATGGACGTCGCCCGCGCCATCGAGCTTTCGCGCGCCACGATCCGCAACATCAAGCAGGACCTGTTCTGGGCACTGTTCTACAACGGCATCGGCATTCCGCTGGCGGCGGGCGTGTTCTTCCCGCTCACCGGATGGCAGCTCTCGCCGATGTTTGGCGCCGCGGCCATGAGCCTCTCGAGCGTCTGCGTCGTAAGTAACGCGCTGCGCCTGCGAACCTTTAAACCATCAGTTGCGGTGAAATAAGGCGTAACATGCTTAGCTAAACCGCTATTTAGTCCGTATTCCACCGCAACTTTAGGTACTCAACTAAAAGGAGATAATCATGAACTACATCGTTAAAACGTCTGGCCTTATGTGCGGCCACTGCGACGCTACTGTCGAGACTGCGCTGCTCAACGTAGCCGGCGTGACCGACGCCGACGCCGACCACGAGACCCAGACCGTCCAGGTAGAGTGCGCCGACACCGTGACCGCCGAGCAGCTCGCCGCCGCCGTCGAGGGCGCGGGCGAGAAGTTCCACGCCCTGTCCGTGACCGCCGCGTAGCAGGCGCTGCCAACCCAATCCTCAGAAGTTGCGGTGAAATAGTTCCTGTTGTAGCGCTTCAAGCCTGCAAACAAGAACTATTTCACCGCAACTGACGGGGGCATCTGAAAGATCGACCAGAAACGAGGACCCGCCATGATGGCAGACCATAAATCGGTGACCCGCATGCTCAAGACGGCACGCGGCCAGATCGACGGCATTCTGCGGATGGTCGATGAGGACCGTTACTGCGTCGACATCTCCACGCAGCTCATGGCCACGCAGGCGCTTATCGCCCGCATCAACGCCGATGTGTTGAAGGCACACATCGAGGGCTGCGTCGCCTCGGCCATCGAATCGGGCGACGAGGAGCTCAAAGCCGCCAAGCTCGCCGAGATCGAACGCGTCGTCGACAAGCTCGCCAAGTAATTGGTGCAAGGGGGACAGGTACGTTTGCACCATCTTGGTGCAGATTAACCTGTCCCCAATGCACCAAAAGGGGTATAAAGGCGTGCAGCATATCGAACGAAAGGCAATTCGCATGAATGACTTTATGAAGGGTCGCAACGGCGCCGACGAACTCACCGTCGTGTTGGGCTTCGCAGGCATTATCATCGCGATGATCGGATCGATGGCCCGTATTCAGTGGCTCAGCTGGATCGCCATCGCCGTTATCGCGCTCGGCGTGCTGCGCGGCCTGTCCAAAAACATCGACGCGCGCCGCAAGGAGAACAATGCCTTTGTCACGGCGACCGCAAACGTCCCCGGCCTCGGCAAGTTCGTCGCCAGCTTGGGCGGCGGGACTGCAGCTGCCAACGCCTCGCGCACGGCCGGCACCAGCAAGGAGGACTTTGAGCGCGCCAAGCGAACGGCCAAGAAGATGTGGAAGGGTCGCAAGACCACGGCCTACCTCAAGTGCCCCAACTGCGGCCAGATGCTGTCCGTCCCCAAGGGCAAGGGCAAGATCCGCGTCACCTGCCCCAAGTGCCACGCCAAGATGGAGACGCGCTCCTAGCGCCCGCACGCGGGACAAATTAATCAGGTTTGTTTGCCCCAATTCTTAAGTTTTTGTTCGATAAAAAAGCCGAGGCCTCGTGTTGAGACCTCGGATTTTTACATGGAGCGACATCATTCGATAAAGCTGTCGCCCCATCGCGCCAGCGCCTAAGCTACGCCGTCGCGAGTGAGCTCCTCTGCCAGGGCTTCTGCCGGCATGGCCATAATCGCGTCGAGCTCCGCGTCAACCTCAGGGATACGCTTGACCTTGAGCTTGCGCACCAAGTCACCGCGGCACATCACATGCATCGGCTCACGCAGAGCGCACAGGTCATCGAGCGGGTTCTCGCGCGTCGTCAAAATGTCGGCCGCCTTGCCGCACTCGATCGTACCGGTCTCGTCACCCAGGCCCAGTAGCTCAGCATTGACCTGCGTGGCCGTATGCAGCGCAAACGCATTGCTCACGCCCGCGTACTTGGCAAAGTAGGCCACCTCGCGCCACATGTCGTACTGCGTCACGAACGGGCAGCTCGAGTCCGTGCCCAGGCCTACCTTGATACCGGCTTCTAGCGCCGCACGAGCACTCTCGATAATGCCCGAGCACACGATGTCGCCGTTCTTCTTTTGCGTGTCAGTCGAATGAGTCTTTTCCGGATCGAGCAACACAAACGGCAGCGCCGGGCTGATGGTGCAGGTCACACTCGGCGCGCGTCCCTCGAGTTGCGTACCTGCGGCACCGTGATACAGCTCCATGATCTCGGGGGTCATCGGAGCGCCGTGCTCGATTGTGTCGACGCCGGCCTGAAGCGCGGCCTTCACACCTTCGGTGCTCTCGACATGGGCCATGACCGGAAGGCCAACCTCGTGCGCCGCCTTGCACGCCGCCGCGGCGACATCGACCGGCATGCGCAGCACGCCCGGCTCGCCCACTTCAGTCGCGTCGAACACGCCGCCCGTCACGAACAGCTTAATGACGTCGGCACCACGCGCGTACAAGTCGCGCACCTGTTCGGCCGCCTCGAAGGGACTGTTGGCCACCTGGGCGAACAAGCCCGCGCCATGGCCGCCCGGCACCGTGACGCCCGTTCCCGGCGCCACCAGACGCGGACCCTGATACTTGCCGGCGTCGATGGCGTTGCGCACGGCGATGTCGGCAAACAGCGGGTCGCCCGCACCGCGCACCGTAGTCACGCCACTTGCCAGCTGCTGCTGAGCGCTGCCCTTGAGGATATGGCGCACGATGGCGCGGCCCACGGGATTGTCGAGCTTCTTCATCAGCGCGCCGGCATCTCCCGCCGAAACCGGCTTGCCCGAACCGCACAGATGCACATGCATATTGATGAGGCCCGGCATGAGATACGCGCCGCCCAGGTCGATAACCTCGGCACCCGCAGGTGCTTGCGCCACGGCGCTCGGACCAATCCAGGTGATGACACCGCGCTCAACGGTCACGGCCATATCGGGCTGCGGCTCCATATGCTCCGAGCCATCCAGGACGGTCGCATTGATAAACAACGTGGGACGATCGGCAGTCGCCATATCGAGCTCCTCCCTCACGATTAACTTGAACATTTGTCCATTATTACCCAGCGCGGAAGGATTGCTGCGGACATATCGGTTAACGGGAGGAAGAGAGAAATGTGAGGGCAAACGGAGACAGCGCGGCGATGTTCCGGTCGTTCCAGCAAAACGTCTTGATTTGTAACAGGTAGACCGTCTTTAACCTTCCAAATGTTACAGATCGAGATCTTTCGGCACCGCGTCCAACCTTTGTCTCGATCTGTAACAGTTAGACCGGTTTTTGGCCGTTAGATGTTACAGATCGAGATATTCTCCAGCCCCGTCGTCAAACGTCTAAATCTGTAACAAGTAGACAGGTTTTCGGCCTCTAGATGTTACAGATTGAGATCTTTTAGCGGCAGCCAACCTTCTGTCTCGATCTGTAACAGTTACGAGGCCAAACGGCCCCTTGTTGTTACAGATCGAGACAAACTCGGTAGGAACAACCACACCCGCGTCAGTTGCACCCTCAGCGCCCATACCACTGGCGTCTCCATTCCTCGGCCAAATCGACCCGTCGCGGAATACCCGCCAGTCTCATCTTTTCAGCCAGCCTCCCCGGATTCTTGAGCTCATCAAACGTAAACCGAAGCACCTTATGTCCGAGCATTGTCAGATGGGACTCCCGCTGACGTTCTGCCACGAATGGGTTGATCGACTCCCGACCCTCGTCGTTCTGCAAGGTATACTTCCCCTTTCCGTCCAGCTCGCCAATCACGCACGTTCCGTCCTCGAGCCTCCAAAAATAATCAACGCGAAACACTTGGCTCGGATCGAGCGGGTCACGAAACTCCACTTGCAACCCCGGCACCGGAAACCCATACGCGATAAAAAATGCCCGAAAACGAGACTCGCCGCCGTTTTCGGACAGCCCGTCCGCATACGACGCGATCACCTGCGCTCTGCGATACCCGTGCTTGCCTTCACAATCTATACGAAGCTGCTCACAAAAGTCATCGCGCGATACGCCCTTTGTCCGCAACGCAGAATCGGCAATCGCCAGGCCATACGAAAACGGCGCGCGCAGCAGGCAATCCTCTACCGTGCGCCAAAACGGCGTCGCCCGCACGCCGTCGGCTTGTTCAAGCGCACCCGCCGTCTGCGGACGCAACAGCCGGCATCCTGCACTCAGCGGCACCGAGCAACCTGTCTTAACAAGAAATCGCGGCCCGAGCAGATCATTCGGCACCTCCAGACCCCACAAAAGCGCCGCGTCATAACCCCAAAACGCCCAATCGGGATGAAACTCCGCAAGCCCTTTAATGGTCCGCAGCGCTCGCTCCGCCGGCGTCAACGCATCCCAATCATGTTGAAAACAGAACAAATACGGCTCGGGCTCCGCAATATCATCGGTTCCCACATGACGCCGCAGCCACATGAGCTCGGCATTGTCGTGCGTCACAAGCAGCACGCCTTGTTCAGCCGCCTTCGCGAGCCTAGCAAGCATCCTATTCCGCGCCAAGGTGTTACGCGTTGCATGCTTGTGTTTGAAAACGGTATTAGACACTTCCATCACCATCACATCGGACAAATGGGCCATTGTCACCGTTGCCGCTGTCGACAAACGTCTTGATCTGTAACAGTTGGGTCGAGTTTTGACCTGTAGATGTTACAGATTGGGACATTCCCCCAGCCAGGTGCCAAACGTCTCGATCTGTAACAGGTAGACCGGTTTTTTGTCCCTAAACGTTACAGATCGAGACGAATAGACAGGCGGCGGCGCGACTGCCCATCCCCTACTCCCATTCCTGCTCGTAGATGTTGAGCGACTTCACGTACCGCCCCTGGGCGCCCATGATGTCGCGGACCAGGCGTAAAAAGAAGCTGACGCACGAGGTGTCGAAACCGTCCTCTAGGTCCTCGGGATGCACCGCGCCCGGCCCGTCAACCGCCGTGTCGCTCAGGCGCGCGATGTCATACAGGTAGAGCTGTCCCGCCGTCAGCCATACATCGTCGACGCACGCGAGTCGCACCGCAATCGCGCCATCGTTCCAGTGCTCCTTTTGCACGATATGTGGGTCGTAGACGTCAAAGCGACGGTCGGTGCGCGTGTCCTTCAGCACGACCATGCCAGTCGCGGGATCCTTGTCCAAAATGCCAAAGCGCGAGAAATACTGCGTGTCGCGCACCTGCTTAAGTCGTCCGAGCGAAGCAGGAGAAATTGACGCTGGCGGCTCGTCCACATACAGCTCCAACAGCGTTTTGCCGTGGTAATAGGGGCGCTCAAACAGCAGCCAATCGGTAAACGCCATGTTGTAGGCCATGATTTCGTTTTGAGAAGGTTCCTCGCAATAGCTGAGCCACGGATCGACGATAATCTCGAACTGCTCGCGCGCCGGCTCCAGGAATTGAAACTTCCGCAGCATCCAAAAGTGAGCCATGTCGGCAATATCGTTGCCGACGGCTTCGGCCAGCTGTGCTCGGTCAAAAACTTGGTCAGTCATGGCATCCTCCTCAAACTGATGAACCTCAATTTGAGCTTACGAGGAGGGCGAGCAGCCACTGTCAGCGCGGGCAAAATAGGCCTTCGACTGCAAACCAGATGCCAACCAAACACTTGACGGGACACTTGACCGAATGAGCGCACCGCAAAGAAACCGCAGGTAGACATAGACAGACAACCCGCCCTTTTGAGCCAGATGCCCGCAGCCACCACAGAAAGAGCAGAGTAGCACAGTCGCAAACGTCGACGAATGAACACTTGTACGTCGACAAACGAACAGGCGCCCCGCGAAGAGTGTCCCCAACGACTAGACAAAAAAATGACTAGTCGTTGGGGACGTTCTTAAATGACTACTTTACAGCTCCAGCGCATCGGCGACTTCGGCTGCGCAGGCCAGGGCATCGGCCATGGCGTTCACCACGAGCGAGCTGCCGTTGCGAGCATCACCCGCCACATACACCGGCGCGGCATCCGCGGCGACGCCGTCGACACGGGCCGCAAGGTGCGAGCCCTCGGCAGCCATCACCGGCAGCGGACGACCAGCGGTGGCAACAGACACGCCAACGGCGTCGAACACGCCATGCTCGGGACCCGTAAAGCCGCAGGCGATGAGCACCAGCTGGGCCGGCACCTCGTGCTCGGAGCCCGCGATGCGCTCGGGCTTGCCAGCCGACCAATCCAGATCGACCACGCGCAGGCCCGCGACCGCGCCCTTCTTGTCCAGCAGCACCTCGAGCGTATCCACACCCCAAGCGCGCATCTCGCCACCCATGGCAGCGATGGCCTCCTGCTGGCCGTAATCGGTCTTCTTCACGTTGGGCCACTGCGGCCAGGGGTTGCTCGCCGCGCGCGCATCAGGCGCCGCCGGCAAGAACTCAAACTGGCGCACGCTGCGCGCACCCTGACGTACCGCGGTGCCCACGCAGTCGTTACCGGTATCGCCGCCGCCAATGACCACAACGTCCAGGCCGCGCGCGTTCACCGCGGGCTCGCCGCCATCGAGCACCGAGACGGTCGAAGCCGTCAGGTAGTCCACCGCGTACACCACGCCGGGCGCATCGATGTTCGCAGCCGAAAGACCGCGGGGCGCACGAGCGCCGGCAGCCACCACGACGGCGTCAAAGTCATCGAGCTTGGCTGCCACCGCAGGGTCCGTCACATCGGCACCCAGCTCAAATACAATGCCCAACTCGCGCATGAGCGCCACGCGACACTCGACTACGGACTTCTCGAGCTTCATGTTGGGAATGCCATACATGAGCAGGCCGCCCGGACGGTCGTCGCGCTCAAACACCGTCACGCGGGCGCCTCGGCGAGCGAGCTCCCACGCTGCCACCAGACCAGCAGGACCGGAACCCACCACGGCAACCGTGGGTGCGCCCTCCCCTGCCGGCTCAAAGCGACGCGGACCGCCATTTGCCCACTCATGGTCGCTGATCGCACGCTCGTTGTCATGGATCGTCGTGGGCTGGCCATCGACCGAACCCAGGTTGCACGCGGCCTCGCACGGCGCCGGGCACACGCGACTCGTGAACTCAGGCATGGGCGAGGTGAGCGACAGACGCTCGGCAGCCTCGTCCCAGCGGCCGCGATACACCAGCTCATTCCACTCGGGAATCAGGTTGTGCAGCGGGCAGCCGCTCGGGCGCGCCTTGCCAAAGCTCGCGCCCATCTGGCAAAACGCCACGCCGCACATCATGCAGCGGCTCGCCTGGGCGCGACGTGCATCGTCATCGAGCTCCACATACAACGGATCAAAATCATGGCTGCGCTCCTCCACGGGGCGGAGCTCGTGGGTCACGCGATCGATATCAAGAAAAGCACCGGGCTTACCCATGGCACTTACGCCTCCTTCTTGGTCGAAGCAACGGGGCTGGCAGCCACGGACGCAGCGTCCACGGCACCGCCCGCAACATCAAAGCGAGCGACATCCTCGGCGCTCGCGCGACCGGTCACGATGTCAAACGCCAGCTCCTCTGCCTGCGCATGCGTCTTGCCGGCAGCCTCGCCCGCGGTGACAATCGCCAGCACGCGCTCGTACTCGGTCGGAATGACCTTCACAAAGTGCTTGCTCATCGTCTCAAAGCTGTAGAGCAGCTTGATGCCGCGCGGGCTCTGCGTCGCGTCCACGTGCTCCTGGATGAGCTCGCGAATCTGCGCCAGCTCGCCGGCCGTCGGGGCCTTGAGCTCAACGCTCTCGTGGTTCACACGGGCATCGAGCGTGCCGTACTGGTCGAAGACATAGGCCACGCCACCCGTCATGCCGGCGGCAAAATTCTGCCCGACCTCGCCCAGGATGAGCGCCAGACCGCCCGTCATGTACTCGCAGCCATGGTTGCCGCAACCCTCGACCACAACGGTGGCACCGGAATTGCGCACGGCAAAACGCTGGCCGGCAAGACCGTTAATGAAGCCGCGACCGCTCGTGGCACCAAAGAACGCAACGTTGCCCACGATGATGTTCTCGTCGAACTTGTAGGTCGCATGCGGGTTGGGGCGCACCGACACCTCGCCGCCCGAAAGGCCCTTGCCAAAGTAGTCGTTGGCGTCGCCGCACACGTTGAGCGTAATGCCGCGCGGCAGGAAGGCGCCAAAGCTCTGACCGGCCGAGCCATCGCAATCGATGGTAATGGAGCCGGCGGGCAGGCCCTCGGGATGCGCCTTGGTCACCGCGTTGCCCAAGATGGTGCCCACGCAGCGGTTGACGTTGGCGATATCGGCGCGGAAGCGAATCGGACGCAGGTGCGCACGGGCATCGGCCGTATAGGGCACAAACAACGTGGAGTCGAGCGTCTTGTCGAGCTCGCTGTCCGCGGCCATCTGCGGCAGGAAGTGGCGACCGTCGGCGCCCGGGATGTGGGCACCAAACTCGCAGGTCGCGCTCGCCAGCACGGGCGACAGATCGAGCAGGTTGGCCTTGCGGTTGCCCGGGACCTCGATCTGGCGCAGGCACTCGGGATGGCCAACCATCTCGTCGACGGTGCGGAAGCCCAGGCTCGCCATGACCTCGCGCAGCTGCTCGGCAACAAAGAGCATAAAGTGCTCAACGTGCTCGGGCTTACCGCGGAAGCCGTGACGCAGGCGGCAGTTCTGCGTGGCAATTCCGGCCGGGCAGGTGTCCTGCTGGCAGTCGCGCTGCATGAGGCAACCCATGGAGATGAGCGGCATGGTCGCAAAGCCAAACTCCTCGGCACCCAGCAGGCAGGCGACGGCGACGTCGGTGCCGTCCATGAGCTTGCCGTCGGCCTCGAGCACCACGCGCGAGCGCAGGCCGTTTTGCAGCAGCGTCTGCTGAGCTTCGGCAAGGCCAAGCTCCAGCGGCAGACCGGCATGCCAGATGGAATCGCGAGCAGCGGCACCAGAACCGCCGTTGTGGCCGCTGATCAAGATCTTGTCGGCGGCACCCTTGGCAACACCGGTGGCGATGGTGCCGACGCCGGCCTCGCTGACCAGCTTGACCGACACGCGCGCGCCGGGGTTGGCATTCTTAAGGTCAAAGATGAGCTCGGCCAGGTCCTCGATGGAATAGATGTCGTGGTGCGGCGGAGGCGAGATCAGGCCGATGCCGGGCGTGGACTGACGGACCTCGGCGATCCAGGGGTAGACCTTCTTGCCGGGCAGGTGACCGCCCTCGCCGGGCTTGGCGCCCTGGGCCATCTTGATCTGAATCTCGAAGGCGCTGCACAGGTAGCGGCTCGTCACGCCAAAGCGCGCGCTTGCTACCTGCTTGATGGCGGAGTTCTTTGAGTCGCCGTTGGCCAGCGGGGTCTCGCGACGCGGATCCTCGCCGCCCTCGCCCGAGTTGGAACGGCCATGCAGGCGGTTCATGGCGATGGCCATGCACTCGTGCGCCTCTTTGCTGATGGAACCGTACGACATGGCGCCGGTGTTAAAGCGGCGGACGATGTTGAGCGCGGGCTCCACCTCGTCGAGCGAAACCGGCGTGCGGCCGCTGGCATTAAAGTCGAGCAGGTCGCGTAGGCGCACGGCACGGCCGGTGCGGTGCAGGCGGGCGCTGTACTCCTTAAAGGTGTCGTAGCTGTCCTCGCGGCAGGCGGTCTGCAGCAGGTAGACGGTCTGGGGGTCGATGAGGTGTTCCTCGCCGCCGAGCGGGCGCCACTTGGTCAGGCCCAGCGTGGGCAGCTGATCGGGAGCCGGGCTCTTAAGGATAGCGAGCGCGGCGTCGTAGCGCTCGTTTTGCTCGCGTTCAACGTCCTCGACACCCATACCGCCCACACGGCTCACCGTGCCGGCAAAGTATGCGTTGACGAACTCCGGCGTAAAGCCCACGGCTTCGAAGATCTGCGCCGAATGGTAGCTCTGCACCGTGGAGATGCCCATCTTGGACATGATGGAGACGATGCCAGCGGTCGCGGCCTTGTTGTAGTTGGCGATGCCCTGCTCGGCCGTCACGTCCAGGTCGCCGCGTGCCGCCAGATCGCGGATGCACGCATGTGCGTTGTACGGATAGATGCCGCTCGCGGAGTAGCCCATCAGTGCCGCAAAGTCGTGCGGGGACACGGCGTCACCGCACTCCACCACGATGTCGGCAAAAGTACGAACGCCGGCGCGGATCAGGTGGTTGTGCACGCAGCCCACGGCGAGCAGCGACGGCACGGGCACCTCGCCCGCGGCAGCGCGGTCGCTCAGCACCACGATGTTCACGCCGTCGCGGACCGCGGCCTCGACGTCCTCGGCAAGCTGTTTGAGTGCAGCCTGCAGCGCGCCTTCGCCCGCGTCGCGGCGGTACACGGCACGGAAACGGCGGGTCTTAAAGCCCACGCGGTCGATGGCGCAGATGCGGTCGAACTCTTCCTCGTTGAGCAACGGGCGCTCTAGGCGCACCAGCTGGCAAGCCGTGCGGGAGTCCTCGAGCAAGTTGCCGTGATTGCCCAGGTAGAGCGTGGTCGAGGTGACCATATGCTCGCGCAGGGCGTCAATCGGCGGGTTCGTGACCTGGGCGAACAGCTGATAGAAATAGTCGTAGAACGAGCGTGTCTTCTTGGACAGGCAGGCCAGCGGCGCATCGATGCCCATCGAGGCGAGCGGCGCCTTGCCCTGCTGGGCCATGGGGCGCACGACCTCGTCGACATCGTCCCAGTGATAGCCGAGCTTGGCCATGCGCACGGCAGCGGGCACCTCGGCGTCCTCAGCCGGCGTCGCCGCGGCGGGCTTATCGAGCGCGTCGACGGTCAACGTCTCCTCGGCGATCCAGTCGCGGTAGGGCTTTTCCTTGGCGTAGCGGGCGCGCAGCTCGTCGTTGTAGATCACGCGGCCGCGGGCAAAGTCGACCTCGAGCATCTGGCCCGGTCCCAGGCAGCCGCTCGTCAGGATGTTCTCGGGGCGCACCTCAATGGTGCCCACCTCGCTCGCCAGCATAAAGCGGCCGTCGCGCGTCACGTAGTAGCGGGCCGGGCGCAGGCCGTTGCGGTCGAGGGCGGCGCCCAGGGTGCGGCCGTCGGTAAAGGCGATGGCGGCCGGGCCATCCCACGGCTCCATGAGCATGGACTGGTAGGCGTCGTAGGCGCGGCGCTCCTCGCTCAGGCTGTCGTTGTGGTCCCACGGCTCGGGCAGCAGCATGGATGCGGCACGCGTGAGCGGACGACCGTTCATGACCAGGAACTCGAGCACGTTGTCCAGAATCGCGGAGTCGGAGCCTTCGCGGTTGATGATGGGCATCACGCGCTCAAGATCGTGCTGCAGCACGGGGCTGTACAGGTTGGGTTCGCGGGCACGGATCCAGTTGACGTTGCCCTTGAGGGTGTTGATCTCGCCGTTGTGGATGATAAAGCGGTTGGGGTGTGCGCGCTCCCAGCTGGGCGTGGTGTTGGTGGAGTAGCGCGAGTGAACGAGCGCCACGGCCGTCTTGACGGCGGCGTCGTTGAGGTCGATGAAGAAGCGGCGCATCTGCGTGGCGACGAGCATGCCCTTGTACACGATGGTGCGCGAACTCATGGAACAGACGTAGAAAATCTTGTCGCGCAAGGCGAACTCAGCGTCGGCCTTCTTCTCGATGGTGCGGCGGCACACGTACAGGCGGCGCTCGAAGGCATCGCCGGCGGGCGTGTCGTCCGGACGGCCCAGGAAGGCCTGCAGGATAGTGGGCATGCAGGCGCGGGCCGTCTCGCCCAGGTCGTGCGGGTCGACGGGCACCTCGCGCCAAAAGAGCAGCGGCACGCCGGCCTCGGCGCAGCCCTCCTCAAACACGCGACGGGCATCCTCTACGCCCTTGTCGTCCTGTGGGAAGAACAGCATGGCCACGCCATAGTCGCCCTCTGCCGGCAGAATCTGGCCGCACTTTTGAGCCTCTTTACGGAAAAAGTGATGCGGAACCTGGAACAGGATTCCGGCGCCGTCGCCGGTGTTCTTCTCGAGTCCGGTGCCGCCGCGGTGCTCCAAGTTGACCAGAATGGACAGTGCGTCGTCCAGAATCTGGTGATGGCGCTCGCCGTTGATATCGGCAAGCGCGCCGATGCCACACGCATCGTGGTCGAATTCGGGGCGATAAAGGCCCTGCTGCTGAGCGGAATCTGCCTGCATCGCGATCCTCCCCTAGATATTAGACAGTCAGTTGAATAGGCATACTAGGAGCATCGCCGGCCCGTTGTGTTTCCCACCCGTTTCGAAACAATCGCGTAACGCACGCCCTACGAGTGGACACCGCCGACCTCAAGGGCGACAACATAGGCCCCAAGTTCGGCCTGCAAACTCACCTCTTCAAACATCTCAATCTGTAACAGTAAGACCCAATTTCGACGACTAACTGTTACAGATTGAGATGTTTTCGAGAGACGGTTCCGAATGTCTCAATCTGCAACATGAAGGGCCGGTTTTGGCGGTCAGCTGTTACAGATCGAGATTTTCCATAGGACCATTTCTTCCTGTCTTGATCTGTAACACCTAGACCCAATTTCCATCCCTAGTTGTTACAGATCGAGACATTTCGGCAGCCCCCTTTCACCATCCCATTCAAATACAATAATTTTGTTAGTCTTGGTTAACTTCTGAGTCTAAAACGGGTATCATTTGTGACGTCAAACAAACGGCACGCAGGAGCTCACCATGCTCAACCATCTCAAACATCATTTTGGCTCCCGGCGTACCGGTGGTCACGGAGGCCTAGACATTGCGCGGCATATCGGCCCCGGGCTGCTCGTGACCGTCGGCTTTATCGACCCGGGCAACTGGGCCTCCAATATGGCCGCGGGCTCGCAGTTTGGCTACGCGCTGC